>JABWAU010000059.1 GCA_013360875.1 Anaerolineales bacterium
GCCACTTTGCCAACGGCTTCCAGTTGCTCGCCGTCTACACCTACGGCAAGAGTCTCGACTACGGCGGCTCCATCGCCTCCGGCGGCGGCCAGACCGGCGGCGCTCAAACCGTCACCTGCATCAAGTGCGGCCGCGGCGCCTCCGGCTTCGACGTGAAACACCGCGCGGTCATCAATGGCTTGTATGATCTGCCGCTCGGCAAGGGCCGCAGGTTCGACATCGACAACCGCGTCGCCGACGCCGTCATCGGCGGCTGGCAGTTGGGCGGCATCATCACCGCCACTACCGGCAGACCCTTCAACGTCGGCCTGCAGAACGGCGTCAACAATGGCGCGCCAAGCTGGCCGGACCGCATCGGAAACGGCAAACTCGACAACCCCGATCCCTACTACTGGTTCGACGCCACCGCCGGGAAGCACGTCGCCGCGCGCTTCGGCAATGACCTTGCCCATGTCGCGTGTGAGCAATTGCGCGAGTTCCTCTTTTTTCCGCTTGAGGAGGTCGCCCACTTTGTAGAGCAGTTCCCCGCGAATTGGCGCTGGCGTCCATCGCCAGGGGTTGAATGCCTTTTTTGCGGTATCCACTGCCAGGTCAACATCGGAGATTTCAGCCTGCGCAATGTCAGCGAGAACCTCCTCGTTGGCGGGGTTGATGGTTGGAAAGGTGTTTTGCCCTTTGATCCATTTGCCGTTGATGTAGTTTTGGAATTCCATGGTTTTAGCGGTTGGAGAATTGAAGATTAGTAGTTTATTCTGTGGGATTATAGCATCTGGGAGCGGAAAGTCAATTGAATTTCGTAAAGATTTTTTTATTAAAACAAAGAAGTGAGTATAATCATCGCGTAAATATGACAACGGCACGCCATAAAGTGGTTTCTTACCTGCACAAAACCCGATCCGCTTCGGCGCGTGAAATTGCACGCGCGTTGAGCATGTCGCTTGAAACGGTGCGGCATCACCTCCGGGTTCTGGTCTCGGATGGAAGGCTGGAGGCGGACTCGGTGCGGGCGCGGGATGGACGCGGCAGGCCGGAGAAGGTGTATTCCATTCCACGCGCCGCGTTAGGGGATAATCTGTCGGCGTTGGCGGAGGCTCTTTTGACGGAAGCAGGCGATTCGGTGCGGGTCGAGGCGCTGGCGAAGCGTCTGGCGGGGGATTCCGATTTCGGGAGTCAGCCGATTGCGAAGCGGTTGAATCTCGTCATCGAAAAGTTGAATCAAATGAATTATCACGCGCGCTGGGAGGCGGGCGCGGAGGGACCGCGAATTCTGTTCGGTCATTGCCCATACGCGGCGATCGTTGCGAAACATCCTAAATTGTGCGACATGGATTCGAGTTTGGTCTCCAATTTGGCTTTCCGCCCCGTGAGCCGCGAGTCGAAATCAGAAACACAAAAGAGCATTTGCCCGTTTGTGTTTCTGATTCGGTAATCTGTTGTTCCCACAGTTCAACTGCGGGAACAACATTTGAAAATCAACTATCGAACCCCAACCCCAACCAGTCCATTGCTTTCAACCACAGATTCTCGCGCCCGCCATTGCGATCCGCCTGCTCCATGGACCAGCGTGTGAGATGGATGCCGAGCGAACGCAGCGGCTCAGGCGGGAAAGGAAGCGGCTTTGTGCGGACGAATTCGAGCGCAGTGCGTTCGGTCTTCTTGTTATCGAGAATATCCAGCATGACCTTCGCGCCGAATCGCGTCGCGCCGACGCCCAAGCCTGTGAAGCCCATCGAATAGGCGGTCTTGCCGTGATGCGCCGTCCCCCAGAACGGAGCGAAGCGCGAGCAGGTGTCAATGGCGCCGCCCCAGGCGTGGGTAAAACGGACGCCTTCCAGTTGAGGGAAAGTCTGGAAGAAGTGTTCCGCCAATCTTTCGAACACGATCCGCGACGTTTCGAGATGTGGACCGAAGCCATTGTTCCAGTAATAGACCGCGTCATAGCCGCCCCAAAGAATGCGACCATCTTTTGTCGTGCGTGTATAATGGAACTGCCTGCTCGCGTCACTGATTCCTTCGCGCCCATGCCACCCGATGGACGCGCGCTGTGCGGGGGTGAGCGGTTCGGTCATCAGGGCGTAGTCATAGACAGGGACAACATAATATGAAAGCCGCTTCAGCAGAGGTGGATAAGCATTGGTGGCAAGCGCAACGCGCGAGGCGCGGACGCGTCCGTGTTGCGTGTGCGCGATGACGAATTTCCCTTCCTCTTCCAATTTTGCGACCGGGCTGTTTTCATAGAACCGCACGCCCAAAGCGAGACAGGCTTTGCGGAGTCCCCATGCGAGATGTGCGGGATTGACCAATGCCGAATCGGGTTTCTTCAACCCTGCGATGAACATTGGGGACTTGACAATCGCCTGCACCTCGTCGCGATCCAAAAACTGGAAGTTCGTTCGGTATGGCGCGGCGAGTTCCAATTCCTCCTTCATCTCCGCGATGTGATGCGGTTCGGTCGCCACGTCAACGTCGCCCGTGCGGATGTAGTCACATTCGATGCCGAGGCGCTCAATGGTTTTCTCGATTTCCCTCAAGTTTTGAAGTCCCATTGCGAGCAGGGTCGGCAGTTCCTTTTTCCAGCGCGCGTAACCGTTCGAGAATCCGTGCGTGATGGACGAATCCATGAATCCGCCGTTGCAACCGGTCGCGCCGCTGGCAACTTCACCGGCTTCGAGGATGACGATGTCCCGGCTGGGATTTTCCTCTTTGGCGAGCAGGGCTGTCCATAAGCCGGAGAACCCTGCGCCGATGACGAGGAGGTCGGTAAAGGTTTCTTTTGTAAGAGCAGGTTGGGGGTCGGGACGAAGCGGGTCGTCCAGCCAGAAGGGAATGTAAATTGCATCCGAAACGGACTTGACGGATTCGGGTCTAGGGTTGTTGGAATAGGTCATGCTCTCATGGTTTGTTTTATACCTCTTGGGTAGTTTGCGATATTGTACCTGAGAGCGGGTAATTCGTCAGGCGCGAAGTTTCAGTTAAAATATTTCCGATGTCGGGGAAACGAATGGCAACGTGTTTTCGCTTTAGAAGGAGTTGACATGAATCTGTTCCAACGTTACCTTGCGGATGAATTTGCGGAAGACTACGAAGAGGGAAGGCTCTCGCGGCGCGAAGCCTTGAAGTTGATCGCCTCCGTGACGGGAAGCCTGGTCGCTGCAAATTCGATATTGGCGGCGTGCGCGCCTCCGCCCGAAGCCGCAGAGACAGGCGGGATTTCTCCAACGGACGCGCCGAACCCCGAACCGCCGCCCGCCTCCGACTCACCGACGCCTGAATCAGCGCCAACAGAACCAGCCTTCCCCGAAGATTCCTCCGCCACCGCGCACGGGACGGTGATGCCCGACGACCCGGCGATCCTCGCGGGCGAAATCGAGTTCCCCGGGACCGACGCGAACATCATGGGCTACCTCTCGCGCCCATCGAACGAAATCCCTGCGCCGATTATTTTGGTCTGCCACGAGAACCGCGGACTCACGCCTCACATCCGAGACGTTACGCGGCGATTTGCGAAAGCGGGATACGTCAGTTTGGCGGTTGACCTGCTTTCCCGTCTGGGAGGAAGCGCCGCGGTGGGGGAGGGGAACGTCCCCGGCGCGTTGAGCAGCATTGACCCGATGCAGTTCGTGGACGATTTCAAGAGCGGTTGGCTTTATCTGGGTGAACAGCCGTTTGCCGATGCGCGCCGGGTCGGCATGACGGGGTTCTGTTTTGGCGGCGGCGTCACCTGGCAGGTGGCGGTGAATACGCCTGAATTGCTTGCCGCTATCCCGTATTACGGACCCCATCCACTGGTCTCGGATGTGCCGAAGATCAACGCGGCGGTGCTGGCGATCTATGGTGAACTGGATTCGCGGATCAATTCGGGAATATCTGTCATCGAAGAGGCGATGGCGGCGAACAACAAGATCTACGAGAAAGTGATCTACCCGAACGCCAACCACGCCTTCAACAACGATACCGGTTCGCGCTACGATCCCTCCGCCGCGCAGGATGCCTGGATGCGGTCGCTCGACTGGTTCGAGAGATACGTCCGCAACGTGTGAGTCTCCATGCTACTTTTTCGAAATCGCTGCGTAGAAGGAATCGAATTTACGAAGAAGGAGTTCAAAATGTCAGTCAATCAGAAAAGGGCTTTGCGCCGATCCAAAAGCAACCGCATCCTTGCTGGTGTGTGCGGCGGGCTTGCCGAGTTCTTCGGCATCAGTTCGTTCTGGTTCCGCCTGGCGATGATCATCGCGCTCATTCCAGGCGGCGTGCCGGGCATATTGATCTATCTCATCCTGTGGATCGTCATTCCCAGCGAATAGACACAAAACCAGCGAAACGAAGAAGCCGCCTCTCCTCCTCCATCGAGAGCGGCTTTTTGTTTTCTCTTCCGCAACTCCAACGGCTTACTCAGGTATGAATTCCTTTTGCACGGTCTCGATGTTTGCCGCCTTCAAAAAGTTCATGGCATTCTCGTCGTTGCGGTAGGAAACGCTATAGACAATGCGGGTAATCCCTGCGTTGATGAGCGCTTTCGTGCAGTTGATACAGGGGAGGTGCGTCACGTAACACGTCGCGCCGCGGGTCGAGACGCCGTGCAGCGCCGCCTGGATGATGGCATTCGTCTCCGCGTGGATGGTGCGGACGCAATGCCCGTCCACCATGAGGTGACCAGCCTCGTCGCAATGATCCTGCCCGGCGGGCGAACCATTGAATCCCGTGGTCAGGATGCGTTTGTCCAGAACCAGCACGCAGCCGACGAAAGCGCGGTCACAAGTGCTTCTCTCAGAAACGGCATAGGCGATCTTCATGAAGTAAGAGTCCCAGTCCGGGCGCATGAGGCAATCTCCTGAAGTAATGTTGGCGAAATTATACCGATTAATCGCGCAAAAAGTCCCGCAGCCGCCGTAATGACGACTGCGGGACAGCGCCTGTTCTTGCCCCCAGTGTTTTGTCATTCGAGCAGCGACAGTGTTTGCGGCACTGTCACCTGGTAGTTGTTGTTGGCTGAGTAATCAATCACGATGTTGGCGGTGCCGCCGGAATCCACATGGTAGCCGATGATCTGGGCGTCGAACGCGCCGGTGCCGGAATTGCCGAACATGGTCACGTCGGCTGAGGGGGCGATGATCGTGCCGACCACATCCGCTGCGCCGTTGCCTCGCATATCCAGTTCCTGCGTGTTCAACAAAACGCCGTTGCTTACCTGCGGCGCAAGATATAACAGTACGCCCTTGTATTCACCGCTGGTGGGCGCGGACGCGGTCAGGTTGCCGCCGCCGTTGAACTTCATGGAGAAGTTCGCGCTCATAATGTAGAAGGTGACTTCCGAGCCGGTGATCTGTCCGTGAAATGGACCGGGGTTGTTTGTCACGCAATACAATCCGGGCGTGAAGTGCATATTTCCGCTCCACGCCACCCGGCTCCCGTCCGCGCCGGATTGCGGATACCAGACGCCGCCCGATTGATAGGCTGTGCCATTGCAGGCGGGTTGACGCGGAAGCAGGCCCGCGTAATCAGCGTAGGAAAGTTGGGTGGCGTCCGTATTTGTGCTTCCGATATTTGCGCCGTGACAATTGAAACTGACCCCGCCGACCACTGCCACTGAAGGTGCCGTAATGTCCGCGGCACCATTGCAATATGCCGCGTCTGAACTGGATGAATTTGAGAAAATGCCGCCACCGGTAATGTGCCAATCGGGGGTTCCTGTTCCGTCATATCCCCTGCCCGACGGCGCAAGCGAAACGATCGCATTCCCGTCGAAGGGGGAACCGGTATGGGAGCCGCAGGAACGGGCGGTCGCGCTGACGGTGTTGGTCATCGTATTCCGTCCAAGCACGCGGGCGAAGGTCGTGTCAATCGTCGTGGTGATGTCCACCTTGATCTCCTTGCCTGGCCTGCCGGCGGGACAGACACCGGGAGCGGTGTCGGTTACGGTGACGGTCACGTCGTTGCTTGCGCCGTCATCGTCGTATCCGTTGGATGTCGCGCGCGCCTGCGCGGCTGAGACGATATCCTCGTCGCGGGAATGGGCAAGCGCCCCGGCGAGAGCGGCTGTATCCGCCGCGTTCTGAGCGTGGCGCCTTTCCTCGAATGCCCGCCCTCCGTCAATTGCCAGGGCGGTGAAACCGGTCAGGGCGATGATGCCGAGAGTGATCAGGATCAGCGCCTGGCCCTTTTCTGAAAAATGGAATCCCATGGAGTTACTCCTGACTGATCTGAATTTGCCCGCATGACGGGAGGCTCCATTCGCTGATACAGGGAGTTACAAACAGTATTGCAAGTTTTGGCTTCGAATGACTTTTCTGTAAGGAAACATAAAGAGAGCCTGATTTCGGTCAGGCTCTCTTTATGTCATCGGGGGATTGTCGTTTCCCCGGTCAGGGAGTCGACGTTTGTTCGGGAGTGACGACCGCCGCCGGTTCGACCGTGATCCCGAGCAGGCGCGCCAGTTCCAGCGCGTACCTGTCATGCTGGTCGCGGGCGGCGACGACAGACCGGTCGAAGGCTTCCTGGTTTCCCGCCAAAAAGGCGTTCAATGAGTTGAGTACCGCGTTCATGTGCGATATTTGGAAGGTTTTCAAATTTGCCAGGCACGCCGGCGTCTGCTGATTTTCCGCGTCGCGGCGGATTCTCTGCAGGTTGGGAATCGCATTACTCAACTCGCTCATCGGCATCTGTCCCTTGCTGACGCCCTGCATGACGCTGCCTGCCAGCGTCGAAGCGTCGTCGAATTCGCGCATGTAGGCGTGTATCTTGTGGACCTCCGCTTCGATGTTTTCCGGCGCGCAGGGATCGGGCGTGTTCGTTGCCGGAGGCGGCGTCGCCGTGACGACGACGTACTGCGTATCGGGAGTGAGGATCGCTGTGGCGGGAGGTGTGTTCCCACAGGCGGAAAGCAGGATCGCTAGCGACAGCAGAAGGGGAATCGTAACGTGGTGTTTTTTTATCGTCATTGTGTCGTTGTCCTTACAAGAAATTGAGGAACAGCCGGGGCTGTCCCTCAATTATAGCAGTCGCAGGGGCGGAAATTTAGAGAGAACGTCCCTTTATCTTCCTGCGCGTCGGAACCTTCTCTTATCGGGACCCTGTTTGCCGGATTTCTTGATGACGGTCTCGCCGACCACGGTCTCTGTGTTCGTGTTGCCAGTGTTCGTGATAATCACCGGCGACGCGGTCTGGCTTTCGGTGGTGGACGTGGTCGTGGTGACAGTGGTGGTAACGGTGGGTGTCACGATCACACACGTGCTTGTGTCGGTGAACACGTTGCCGGCGCCGTTGTTGGCGAAGGTCTGTGTCCCGTCGAGGTTCAGGGTGGCGTTGACCACCTTGAGTCCGTACAGGTCGTTGTCCGAGAACGTGCCGCCGTTGACCTGGACGACCTTCTCGCAGACGCCGGTCACCTCCACGCCGTTGCCGCCGTTGTTCAAGGCGGTGACATTGGTCAGCGTGACGTTATCGCTGGCGTTGACGGTGAGTCCGTTGCCGAACCGGTTGTTGTTGAACGTGCTGTTCATAACCGTCACCACGCCGCCGTTCAGTTCCGCGCCGTAGAGGTTGTTGTCGCTGGCGTTCGTGCCGCGCACTTGTATGAGTCCCGGCGTTGTGACCTGCAAGCCGAACCCGTGATAGGTGATGCTTCCTTCGGGGCACCAATCATACAGACAGGTCATGCCGCGATTGTCGGTAAAGACGCTGTCGGTAATGAAGACAGGCCCTTCTGCTGTGATTGTTGCGCCAATCAAACGGTTCTCTTTTGCCTCCGTTTTGAAAATATCAACGTAACCGCTGGCTTTCACGATCAATCCGGTATCGTCTATGAAGATGCTCGAATCAGAAACGTTGTTGTTGAACTGGCTATTGTAAACAGTGACGTTGTTTCCGGTCAGGCTGGCGCCCCACAAGTTGTTGAAGTTGGCAGTCACGAAGTTCAGGTCAATGTCTCCCAGCGTTTCAACGCTTAAGCCGTATCCGAAGAACTCCAGACCCAGGCAGGGCGTGAACGTGACACTCTGGTGCCCGGAGAAGAAGGAGTTCGAAATGGAGACGCTGGTCACAGCATTGATGTTGGCGCCATAGCGCTGGTTGTCGCTGGCGTTAACGTTGGTGAGGTTGACCGAGCCGGTGCTTACAATCTTCAAGCCGAAGCCATCGTCTGACGGTTCGGATACGACGCCTGATCCATTGTTGGTGAACGCGCTGGAAGCGACCGTTACAGAGGCGCCTTGCAGGTAACTGCCGTATTGATAGTTGCCGTCGGCGGTGACGTTATCCATGGCGATGCCGCCCGAAGTAACGACCCTCAATCCAAAGCCTCCGTTTCGGCTCGCTATTTCATGGGTGAAATAATCGTAAACGTAGGTAATGTGTCCGTTGAAATAGGATCGCGTGATCGCCACGCTGACGCTCGCCTCAATATCCGCGCCGAACAATTGGTTGTTGTTGGCTGTGACATCTGCCAGGGCAACGTTATTGGAACTCTTGATCTTCAAGCCGTAACCCGTCAGGTCCAGTCCATTGCCGGAACCGTTGTTGCTGAAGACAGAGGTGTCAACCGCGATGTCAACGCCGTCGAGACGCGCTCCAAACAGGTTGTTGCCCTCCGCCGTGACGTTGCTCACGAAAATATCCTTGTCCGAAACGACCTGCAAGCCGTACCCATAGTAGATCTTTTCGCCCTTGCAGGAATAGACGTAGGATTTGTTTCCGTTGAAGAAACTGTTCTGCACGGAAACAGCGCCAGCCGCGTTGATGTTCGCGCCAAAACGCTGGTTGTCGTTGGCGGTCACGTTGAACAGGTTCACCCTGCCGGTGGCGAGAATCTCTAATCCGAACCCGGTCGAATGCTCGTGCCAGTCCGAGTCGTTGAAACTGAATTCGCTGTCATTCACGTCAACCTGCGCGCCCTCGAGCCGAGCCCCGAAAAGATAGTTGTCGTTGGCGGTGACGCCATCCAGAACGATGTTTCCGTCCGTTGTGACCTGCAAGCCGTAGCCGTTGTAGATCCAGCCGTCCATGTAGGCGTAGCCCTGGTTGCTGTTGAAGACGCTGTTTGTTACGGTAACAGCCCCGGCGCCCTTGACCTCGACGTTCGCGCCGAACAGTTGATTATTGTTCGCCGCTAGCGATATGAGCGCCACCGTGCCTGTGCTGACCACTTCCAAGCCCCTGCCGATGGGATTCTCGACGTTGCCGGAGCCGTTGTTATTGAAGGCGCTTTGGGCGACGTATACGTTTACGCCCTCAAGATAAGCGCCGAAGAAATAGTTGCCATTCGCCTCGATGCCTTCGCCCGGAACCGCGCCCTGATCCACGGTTATATCACCCTGGCTGACGACGCTCAATCCGTAACCGCCGGTAATCGTTCCGTATTGGTAAGAAAGGTTGCCATTGAACTGGCTTGCGTCAATGTAAACGGGACCTTCCGCAGTTACGTCCGCGCCGAAAATCTCGTTGAAGGAGGCGCTCATGTTGGAAAGATTCACTTCGTCGCCGCTTTGAATACGGACGCCGTAGCCGTCGGTCCTTTTCGAGCCGTTGTTGTCGAAGTTGCTGTTTAGGATGTTCACGTGACCGTCGGCGATGATATTCGCGCCGCCTTCTTTATTCGCGCTGAAGCTCGAATCCTCGATGGCAACAAAGCCGCCGGCGTCCAAGTACGCGCCGGATTGTGAGTTGGTGACCTCGACCTGATCGAGATTGATATTGCCATCCGTATACAGCGTCAACCCGGTCTGACCGGAAACGTTGGAGATGCTGATGTTGTTGATCGTCAGCGAACCAGCCCACGGGTTGGAACTCGAGCCGATGATGATCGGGACGTTGAACTGTGTGCCGGTGGTAAAGGTCGGAGCCCCATCCACGTCCGGGTCGTAGGTGGTATCCCACCCGCCCTGCAGGGTCAGGTCGAAGGTGTTGAACTGGGTGAAGGCGTAGTTGTTGAAGTCAATGCTCGTCTCGCCGCCCAGGTATGCGCCCTGTTGAATGTAGATCGTACCGTTCTGCTGGTATGCCGCGTCGCCTTCATTGGCTTGCAGGAAGGCGAGCAGTTCGTCGAAACTGCTGAAGGACTGCGTGCATCCGTTCTCGCCCGGAGTGGGGACCTGACCGGCCGGGCACCAGATCGGGTCGTACGCCGACGCGATGGCGTTCGCTGATTCCTGCGAGACGAGGGGCAGCGCCTCGCCCTCGGAATTGAGGACTGTTACTGTGGTATTTTCCGGTACCTGCTCCAAAATTGTCTGGAGAGTTTCCTCGGCGACGGGTTCCTCCACGGGCTGCGTTTCTTCGGCGGAGGGCTGTTCGCCTTCGGCGACGGGCGTTTCTCCCTCGGATGCAGTTTCCTCTACGGGCTGCGTTTCCTCATCGGAGGGCTGCTCGCCTTCGGCGACGGGCGTTTCATCCCCAGCCTCGGTTTCCGCCGGTTGTCCTTCATCCGGCGGGGTGGGAGTGGTCTCCGTCTCCGGCGTTCCCGAGCCGTCGTCGGCATATACTACGGTCGTGCCGACCGTGCTAAACAACAGGAACGCCAGGATCGTAAGAGAAAGAAAAAATGCGCGTATTGTTTTGGTCATGTTATCTCCTCTTCTTTCAATTGTGATCTTGTAAAAACAAAAAATAGAGATGCCTGATGCCAGAATCAGGCATCTCTATTGTACAAATGTTAAAGGGTCGGCGTCAACATTTTAGATTAGAAAAGGTTACAAACGATCCCGTTCGTCCAGTTATTTTGTGAATTCGATGGTCGGATCAGGAGGTGAACCGGGAGGCACAGTGGATTCATAATAAATATCCAGATTTCCGTCGCCATTGACCTTGATGGTGTAACCAATGACTTGTCCGTGCAGTTCGAAGCCGGAACTGCCGTTGATTGTGACATCGCTATGTGGCATGAGGATCAAGCCTGTGAAATCAGTATTCGGAGTTCCTTCAAGCGTAAATGGCGTTGTGTTATCCCAGGGTTTGTGGATCAGGATGCCGGCAAAATCTCCCGTAAGAGGAGCCGTGATATTGATCACCGAGGTCGAGCCAAAATCGAAGTTTCCGCGAGCCGAATACAAGTAGGCGTCATCCGAGGTGAGCGTTCCATTGTTGACGCTGAAATTACCGGTCCCGGAAGCGAAAAAGCGCAGGCGGTTGGTGTTGAGAACTCCCTTTACAGTAAAGTTTGAATTCGCAACGTAAATTTCGAGCCCATCAAAAGTATTGACAGAACCATTGGGCAGGCTAAGATTTCTTGACAGCACCATTTTTACTGTGCCGGTCCCGCTGATACTGCTGCCGCCGATGATGCTGAAATCTGCATTGAAGCAATAGTCGCCGGGGGCGAAGGTGGTCGTGGAACTTATCGTGACGGGACTATTGTAATAACCGGGTTGCATTGGGTTGGATTGGGTCCTGGGGGTGGTGCATACCGGAGGGGGCTGATCCGTTGGGTAGTGCGCAAAGTCACTTTCGTCAAGAGTGTCCTGAACGACATTGCAATTTATATCACCTGTTACCGTTGGACCCGGTGCAGGGTAATTAGTGCAACCGGATACCTGTGCATCTTCATCCAGGATGAGATTGAGATTGCCATTGAGGAATAATGCCTCAGCCCCGGTGCAGTGTACTGACACTCCGGAACCATGCATGTAAATGTTCGCCGTGCCGTTCATAATGAGGCATTTATTAATCGGATCATGATTGACTGCCACTAGTCCCGCACCCATAGGTGGACCCGGAGGAGAGTCGGGGATCACCACGCGTGTAACCGCTTCCACGCGGTTCGTAACAAAGGGTCTTCCAAGCACGCGCGCAAATGTCATTGGGACATCGGAAACGATGGTTACCCGGATGTATTCCTTTGGTTTGGCGCCGGGGGGAAGGTCTTTGCAAGGATCGGTCCCGGCGACTTCGTCGCAGAATTCAACAGTCACTGTGCTGTCTGAATCGGTCTGATATTGGTTGCTGGAGGCGCGGTCCAACCCCGCAGATACAGCCTGCGATTTTGCCGCGGTTTCAGCCGCGGATTTGGCTTGCGTCTCATTTCCTGTGCTGGCATACGTGGTGGCATACGTATCGGTGTATTCGCGAATATAACTGAGCGCCGCGGCGAGCGCCGAGGTGTCCGCGGCGTTCTGGGCATGACGCCGGTCCGAGAAGACCCTGCCCCCATCCACTGCCAGGGCGGTGAAGCCGACCAGCGCCACGATCCCGAAGGCGATCAGGATGAGCGCCTGCCCTCTCTGAGATTTGTTCGTATTCATGTCTGAACTCCTTTGCCTTGTCTTGCGAGCCTAAAAAAAAGACATTTGGAACTCGATAATGAAAAATAACGTTTTCGGCTCTTTTTCGAGGTTCAGAGAATTAATCCCGTCAACCTTATTTTAAGCCAATTTTGGAGTTTTTCAATAACCTGTGTAACCTACATAATTGCAATGAATTCCCCCCTATTGGTACTACGGAGGAATATGAGGGGCGCTCCCTGCGCCGGTATTTACGTTGCGGCGGCGCAGGGAGCGTCGTTCATTCCACCGTTACGCTTTTGGCGAGGTTGCGCGGCTGGTCCACGTCCAGCCCGCGCAGGGCGGCGATGTGATACGCCAGCAGTTGCAAGGGAAGCACCGTGACCACAGGCGAGAGCATCCACGGCGTTTCAGGGACCCATAGCACATGGTCTGTCATCCCTTCCACTAATTCGTCCCCATCCGTCGCGACGGCGATCACCTTTCCACCGCGCGCCTTCGCCTGCTGGATCTGCGAGATCATCTTCTCATGCCAGGGGTCCTTTGGCGCGAGGCACAGGACGGGCATGTGTTCGTCAATCAACGCGATGGGACCGTGTTTCATCTCGCCGGCCGGGTATCCCTCGGCGTGGATATAGGAGATCTCCTTCAACTTCAACGCGCCTTCATAGGCAATGGGCATGTTGATGCCGCGTCCGAGATACAGGCAATCGCGGATGTCCTTGAGTACATGCGCCACCGCCTCCACTTCGCTTTCGCGTTCGAGCGTGCGCCCAACGAGGTCGGGGACGAGGCGCAAATCGGAGACAAGCTCCATGCGTGTCTTATCGTCTATGGCGCCGCGCAGGTCGGCAAGCAGTATTGCCAGCATGTATTGGTCAACCAGGGGGGCGGTGAAGGCTTTGGTGGAGGCGACGCCGATCTCGGGTCCCGTTTGCATCGAGATGTATCCGTCTGCAATTCGCATGGCTTGCGAACCGATGGCATTGACGATGCTCCAGAGGATCGCGCCTTTCCGCCGTCCCTCTTCCATGGCGGCGAGGGTGTCTGCCGTTTCGCCGGATTGCGAGATGGCAAGCACAACGGTGCGGTCGTCCAGGATCGGGTCACTGTAACGGAACTCGGAGCCGATCACCACCTCGACCGGGATGCGCGCGATCTTTTCGATCAAGTACTTGCCGACCATGCCTGCATAAGCCGCAGTGCCGCAGGCGGTGATATAAATTTTTTCGATCCTCCCTGCAAGTTCTTCGGTGAGTTTCAGATCGGGCAAGCGGATCTTTCCGTTGGCAAAATCCACGCGTCCCGCCAGCGTGTCGGTCAGCGCGCGCGTCTGCTCGTGGATCTCCTTTTGCATGAAGTGACGGTATTCGCCCTTCTCCGCCGCGACCGGGTCCCACGAAACGGAATGGACTTCGGGTTTTATCTTTGCTCCTTCGAGCGTTTCAATGCTGACCGAGCCGCGCGTCACCACAGCCATCTGCCGCGATTCCAAAAAGATCACTTCGCGCGTGTGTTCCATGATGGCTGGGATGTCGCTGGCGATGAAGTTTTCACCCTCGCCCATACCGATCACCACGCCGCCCGCGTTGCCAATGCGCGCGGTCACGATCTTGTCCGGCTCGTCGGCGGACATCAGCACAACGACGTTCGCGCCCTGTATGTCGTTGAAGGTTTTGCGCGCCGCTTCCACCAGGCCGACGCCCGTCGCAAGATAATGTTCGACGAGATGCACGATGGTCTCGGTGTCGGTCTCCGATTGGAATTGCACGCCTTCGGCGGTCAGTTCGTCCTTGAGTTCGAGGAAGTTCTCGACGATGCCGTTCTGCACGACGACCACGCGCCCGGTCTGTCCGAGATGCGGATGCGCGTTGCGCGCGGAGGGCGCGCCGTGCGTCGCCCAGCGCGTATGACCGATGCCCGGCGCGCCCCGGATGGGCGACTTTTCGACCAGTTCGATCAATTGGGATAACTTGCCCGCGTCCCTCCTGACTTCGATCTGGTCCGCGTTCAAGACGGCGATTCCAGCCGAATCATAGCCGCGATATTCGAGCCGTTTCAAGCCGCCGATGATGATCGGCACCGCATCGCGCGGTCCGATATAGCCTACTATGCCACACATGGGATTCCTCCGATGTTAAGAGATTGGAGAATTGGAGATTGGGGACTTTGCGAGTCTCCGATCTCCTGTCTCCTGTTTGCCACTCCCTGCATTTCTGTCCGCGCGATCGCTCACGCGGCGTTGTTCCAGGGTTGTATGTTCGGAGGGAAAGAATAACGGGTGATGGCACACCCGAAGGGCTTCCGCTGATCTTTCGATTTTCTCCCGCTGTTGGTTGAGTAGGGCGCAGCCCGTATCGAAACCAACGGCGGGATTAACTCCACCTCGCGGTGGAGAACCCTTATCCTCGTCAACTCCAGTCCTGCGGTCGTAATGGTTTCGTAGTCCCTTCGCCGCGTAAACACACTACCAATGCGACCATTCGACTATAAGACTAAAGTCCATGCGCTGTCTTTCCCGGAAGAATTTGCCGATTCACCTCCTGTAGAAAAAAGTACGGGCGGGATTATACCTGATGAAACTGAATCAGGTAATCGGTCCCGCCCGAAGCGTGATTTGGCGTGATTATGAACAGGTGGACTGCAAAATCGTATCGGTTACTTCCGCGCCGATATTTATGTATTCGTCGCCGCCTGTAAATAGTGTAGCGAAGGGCATGAAGATCCTGTGAGGATACTCCACCCGCACTGTGACCCCATCCGCGACGCAACCGCCGCCGGATACCGTAACTTCAATATCTTCATCGGGAAGACTCGAGAGATCAATCGGGGAAGATGATGCGTTTCTTACACGATCCCTGATGCCGTCTACATCAGTAGGATTAATGGAGCCATACAACGCGCCCTCCTGCGCCGCGTCGCGCAGTTGGATGTATTGAAAGAGGGCGATGCCGAATTCGACCGCCCCCGCCAGGAGGAACATGATGATCGTCAGGCTGATGGCGAATTCGACCAGGCTTTGTCCGCGTTCGGTTTTGTTTGTTTTCATCTGACACTCTCGCCGATTAGTCGTGCTGGTTCTGGAACAGGATCACGCCTTCGCAACCCGGCGTGGACAGGTTGATCGTGATGGATTCCGTGTTGTCCCATCTGTCGAACACCTGATGGAAGTTGAAGACAAGTGTGGATACGCCGCTTGGTATGTACGTTGGGGCGGCGGGCGTGATCGTATAGGTGGGTCCGATCTGGTTCCCCGTCCAGAAGACGCTGCCCAGGCGCGCGCTCTGCAGGATGAGCGTCTTGTCGGAGCCGGTCTGGTGTCCCTTGTCGTGGTTCCATTGAACAGTCACGTTGCTGATCTGCAGCGCCGTCGAAAGGGAGTTGCTGATGGTCATTGTCAATGCGCCGCCCGTTTGCTCCATTAATCCGACCGTGATGTTTGTTGTGTTGCATCCTTCGACTCGAGGTTGGTTAACTGTCTTTGTGCCGGCGCTGGAATCGTGTATGCCGTCGTTTGGAGTGTACGTGGCAGTCAATGTTCTCGAGGCGCCAATGTTACCGGTGCAACTGCCTGTACCGCCTGAGGCGGCCGAGAGGGGGATCGTGCAAATCGTAGCGACATCTCCGCTGCTAACAACCACCGTGCCTGTGGGAATCGTGGAAGCGCTGATCAGGTCCACCACTGTTACGGAGACGGTGATCGCTGTACCAGGAGGCGGTGAGTCTGGAGCGACCGTGTTGATCGTGGTGCTGGTGGGCCTCAGGTCAACCGAATGGTTAACTGTACCCTGACTCCCGTTGAATAAAGGAGTGTCGGGTGTATATGTTGCGGTAAGCGTTTTACCGCCGGCTGAGTTAAAGATCACCTGGCAATTGCCCGTGCCGCCGGAGAGGGTGACGGGAGCGGCGCAGCCCTGGTCCTGTCCTGTGACGGTCACTGTGCCGGTGGGAGTCCCGCCCCATGGGTTGCTGCTTATCACCTTTACGGAAACTGTAACCGTCCCGCCCACGAGCGAGGGTTCGGGTGTGACAATGATTTCATCAATTTCCGTGGCTGCTTTTTCCACTGTATGGCTTTTATTGTCCCCGCTGGGATTATGTTTGTCGTCGCCGGTATATACCGCGGAGATGGTTCTTGATTCCTGGTCGCCCGAACCGGAGAATGTTGTGAAATTAACGACACAACTGCCAGTGCCATCGGGCAGGAGTGTAATGGGAGGACAATTTACATCGGCGCCGGTAATGTTTACCGTTCCAGATGGAATTGTCGTGCCGCTGACCGGACGAACTCTGACCGAGACCGTTACGGGTTGCCCAACTTCGGACGGATTGGGTAAGTGCGATAGGATCTCGGTGATTGTATCCACCTTGGGCGGCGGGATGGAGATGGTCAACAGCAGGGTGCGGGAACTCTCGGTTCTTATTGGATCCCCTCCTGCCACCGTGCGCGATAGAAGAGGCACTATATCCGGTACGATGGTGTTGTAATTGCCTTCTATGGTTACGACAATTCGATCCTCGGATTTAGGAGCCCGACCTCCAGGATCATTTGCGTATGACGCGCCATTGCAATTGCCGATTACAGCTGTCCCGGGACCAGAATCATACGTGATGTTAATATTGGCATCTTCAAAAGCATTCAAGAAATCCACCCTTTGAGCGGATTCTCGAATCCCAACACAATCCAAATAGCGCGCCACTCCGTACTGTCCCACGCCGGAGGTCGAGCCGTAACGCGATGCCTGGCGGGTGGCGTTGTTGATGGAGGAATAAATGAATAACAGCCTGCCTACTTCGATCAACCCATAGACCACCAGGAGGAGGACGGGCAGTACAATGGCAAACTCGACGATTGCCTGCGCTTTACTCTTTTTGGGGTCGAACTTCAGAATTTTCATGGTCGTTCCTGTTCTCTTTATCTATGATGCCTGATTCTAGTTTAATGTACCGGTTGTCCAGTCCAATAAGACATTCGTACTAAACGCGACAAATCCCGATTTACACTTTTGTAATCAAAAGAAATACAGGATGTAGAACGCTCCCAACACGAGGGAGGGCCCGTACGGGATGAAGGTCATGAGGCTGTTTTCGGCGTAACGTCTTTTGACGAGATGACCGATGAGCGCCAGCAGGCCGAAGGCGCCTCCGACCAGCGCGCCGGCGGTAATGCCCAAAATGATGTTGGGCCATCCGAGCATCAGCCCAAGGGTTCCGGTCAGAAGCACATCCGCGCTGCCGAGCGCCTCTTCGTCGTCCTCCGCCTGACCCGCCGCGCGCATCCTCCTTGCGCGAAGGCGGGCGACCAATGCGCCGAGTTGATACAGGAGGTACATGATGACGAACCCGGCGATCCCGCCCAAAAGCGAAGTGAGCGCGCCGGAGAGGATGCCATTGTTCCTGCTGTAAATGTAGGTCCCGACGACCAGTCCTAGGACCGCGCCGAACAGGCTGGTGGGATGCAGGATCAGGCGATGCTCGAGATCAATGACGATGATCACGCCGAAGTAGGTCAGGACGATCAGGCTGAGGGGCAAGCCAAGTCCGGGCGGGGGGAACAGCCAAAAGTACAGAAAAGAAGCGACGAACGCGATCTGCACGAACCACGTCCGCGGGCTTCGGCGCGTTCTGCAATTTCGGCAGGCGCGCAACGTCAAATAATCCATCCACCCGCGAAGCAGTCCTGCGGACGAAAATTTGGTCCGGCAGTTGGGACAGGCAGGCTGGCTGAGGCGCCGCGTGACCGGCAGGACGTCAGAAACGTAATTTACGAGAAGACCGGCAATCCAACCCAGCAACGCGGGGACGAGCAGGCTGATGTCCATGACTTTATTATAGCCCAAAGCGGAGGTGTTTTTTGGAATGTCCCTGCGCGGCAAACGTAACGCTTGCGCGAGTTTGTGAACTGCCTTACAATCTCAAAAATTCCCCAGGAGACGAACATGGAAAAATTCATCATCGAAGGCGGGACTCCGCTCAACGGAGACGTGACGCCCGCAGGAAACAAGAACGCCGCTTTGCCCCTGGTCGCCGCCTGTTTGCTGACCGATGAACCTGTGATCCTGCGAAACGTGCCGCGCATCAAGGATGTGGATGTGATGAGGCGTCTTGTCGAAAGCCTGGGCGCGCAGGTGGAAGACCTGGATTCCACTTCGTGGCGCATCACCGCGCGGGACCTGAGACCTGCGGACCTCGACCCGGACCTTTGCCGCCGCATCCGCGCCTCCATTCTCGTGGCGGGACCGTTATCCGCGCGGATCGGCGAATTCAAACTGCCTCCGCCCGGCGGGGACGTGATCGGACGCCGGCGACTCGATACGCACATCCTTGCGCTGCGCGCCCTCGGCTCGGACGTAAAATACGACCGCGGGTTTACCTTCCGCTCGAACGGTTTACGCGGCGCGGATTTTCTCATGGACGAAGCCAGCGTGACCGCGACGGAAAACGCCATCATGGCGGCGGTCACAGCGCAGGGCGATACGGTGATTCGCAACGCGGCATCCGAACCGCACGTGCAGGAGTTGTGCCACTTTCTGAATGGGCTCGGCGCAAAGATCGAAGAGATCGGCTCGAACACCCTTCACATTCACGGTGTGACCAAACTGCATGGCGGCGAATATGCGATCGGTCCCGATTACTTGGAGGTGATCAGTTTCGTCGGCGCGGCGGCGGTGACGCATGGAACGGTGCGCGTGAAAAACGCGGGCGTGAATAATTTCGGCATGATCGCGCACATCTTCGAGCGCATGGGCGTGCGCTGGGACGTGGAAGACGACGATTTGATCGTTCCTTCGAATCAGGAACTCGCCATCGTTCCCGATATGGACGGCGCGATTCCCGAAGTCAAGACCAACGTGTGGCCCGCCTTCCCCACAGACCTGATCAGCATCGCCATTACCGTCGCCACGCAAGCCAGCGGTTCGATCATGTTCCACGATTGGATGTTTTCCGGGCGCATGTACTTTACGGATAAACTGGTGGGCATGGGGGCGAAGATCATTTTGTGCGATCCGTATCGCTGTCTCGTGCAGGGACCGAATCAACTCTACGGCGAAAACCTGGAAAGCCCCGACATTCGCGCCGGCATGTCCATGCTGCTGGCGGCGCTCGCTGCGAAGGGGACCTCCACGGTCCGCAATATCGGTCAGATCGAGCGCGGGTACCAGGACGTGGATAAAAAACTGCTTGCCCTCGGAGCGAAACTGGAGCGGGTGAAGGAATAGTCCGCTGACAGGAAACTAACAAAACGGATATCAGTAGATCACGAAAACGCCGCGTAACTTTCGCTCTCTGGCGAAAATCTGCCGGCAGAGACCGTCAATACGCGCTTTCGTGAAGTACCGAATATGCTTCCCTGTAATGTCGAGTGTCACTTTTCAGTAAAATTTGCATCAAATAGGTAGTCTTGAGTTGTGGAAAGAAATCATAAGCGAGGAATGACAAAGAATGTCTTCAAACGGTAAAGCAAAACACGTAAAGGTATTGATTCTGGGGTCGGGTCCGACCGGCTACTCCGCCGCACTGTACGCGGCGCGCGCGGAACTCCAGCCGGTGGTGTTGACCGGCATGCAACTGGGAGGGCAAGCCGCGTTGACTTATACCATCGAGAACTATCCCGGTTTTCCCGAAGGGGTGGGCGGGGCGCAATTGGGCGAGTTGTTCCAGAAGCAGGCGGAACATTTCGGCGCGGTGACCGAGTTCGACACGGCGAACGAGGTGGATTTGTCGCGGCGTCCCTTCAAGGTGATCGCGGATTCCGGCGAATACCTCGCGGATGTCCTCATCATTGGCACGGGCGCCAGCCCGAACCATCTCAACATCCCCGGCGAAGTCGAATTGACCGGGCGCGGCGTATCGTACTGCGCAACCTGCGACGGCTGGTTCTTCAAGGATAAAAAGGTGGTCGTTGTAGGCGGCGGCGACAGCGCTTTGGAGGAAGGTTTGTTCATCACGCGGTACGCTTCGTCGGTGACAATCATCCACCGCCGCGACGAGTTCCGAGCCAGCCCGATCCTGCAAAAGCGCGCAAAGGAACACCCGAAGATCAATTTCATTCTCGATACGGTCGTAACAGAAGTCATCGGCACGGACAAACTAGAAGCCGTGAGGCTGAAGAATGTCAAGACCGGCGAGGAAACCATCTACGAGACCGATGGCTTGTTCATCTTCATCGGTCACACGCCGAATACGCAGATGTTCAGAGGTCAATTGGAGATGAGCGACCTCGGTTACATCAAGGTCAACGAGAAAATGGAGACGAGCGTGCCGGGCGTCTTTGCCGCGGGCGAGGCGGCGGATCCGCACTTCCGCCAGGTGGTTACTTCGGCGGGGATGGGAGCGGCGGCAGCCATTCAGGCGACGAGGTTCCTCGAAGCAGAATCAGAATAAGGCTTGTCCTGAGCCGAGGCGAAGGATCAGGGCGCAACGGACAGTGGCGTCAACGGCGCCACTGTTTTCTTGTCTGTCGTCAGTCACGTCAATTGAATGACAAATTGTACTTATTTGTCGGTGGTTTTCGGATAAAATCTACTCACTACGTAAACTCTGGAGGATCCATGAAGAAGATTTCCATTATCGGCGCTGGGATGACCGGCGCCACGACCGCCCATTGGCTTGCCGAACGCGAACTTGCCGACCTTGTTCTGGTGGACGTGGTGGAGGGGATGCCGCAAGGCAAGGCGCTCGACATGCTGGAGGCGATGCCGATTATCGGTAGGGATGTCGGGATCGTGGGCGCGAACGATTACGCGGCGACGAAGGATTCGGATATCATCATCATCACGGCGGGCTTGCCGCGCAAGCCGGGAATGAGCCGTGATGATTTGTTGTCTGCCAATGCCGAGATCGTGGGCAAAGCCGCGACCGAAACGTTGAAGTATTCGCCGGATGCGTTCTACATCGTTTTAACCAACCCGCTCGATACGATGGCATATCTCACGTTGAAGAAGACCGGACTGCCGCGCAGCCGTGTGGTCGGTCAGGCGGGGATTTTGGATTCCGCCCGCATGCGCGCTTTCGTTGCGATGGAGACGGGCGTGAGCGTGGAGAACATTGACTGCTACGTGCTGGGCGGTCACGGCGACGAGATGGTCCCGCTCACGCGTCATTCGAACATTGCCGGCATCCCATTGAAGGAATATCTCCCCGCCGATAAATTGGAGGCGATCGTGACGCGCACCCGCAAGGGCGGCGGCGAGATCGTGAACCTGCTCAAGACCGGCTCCGCGTTCTACGCGCCTTCCGCCGCCTGCGCGCAAATGGCTGAGGCGGTCCTCAAGGACAGGCATTTGATCGTCCCGTGCGCGGCATACATGGACGGCGAGTACGGTTTGAGGGATATGTTCTTCGGCGTGCCGGTGATGCTCGGAAGCAACGGCATGGAAAAGATCGTCGAATACAAACTCGACGACGATGAAAAAGCCATGTTCGACAAATCCGCCGCGGCGGTGAAGGAAACGCACGAGGCGTTGAAGAAGTTGGTATCTTTATAGGTAGACACGCAAGCAGGTTGCATCTGTGTGCCTGCCTCCTTGCCTGCATACCTGTTCAAGACAACATTCAAGGAGTAGCCCCATGATTCTGCACGAAAAGATTGCCGCGCAATTGCCCGAATGGCGCGAAAGGTTCAAGACGCTTGCAAAGGAGCACGCCGACGTAAAGATTGACGAAGTTACTGTTGGACAGGTCGTCGGCGGAATGCGCGATATCAAGGCGTTGTTGACAGACATCTCGTTTGTTGACCCCGCGGAGGGCATTCGTTTTCGCGGCATGTCCATTCCCGAGGTTTTGAAGCTTCTGCCAAGAGCGCGTGGCGGAAAGATGCCTCTCGTCGGCGGTTTGTACTACCTGCTCATGATTCCCGATTACGTCTACAAGATGCTCAGGACGATGCCCAAGGATACGCACCCGATGATCCTGCTTACGCAGGCGGTCATGTCGCTGGGCGTGAACTCCATCTTTGCCCGGCGTTACAAGGAAGGTATGAAGAAGGACGCGTACTGGGAACCCGCCCTCGAAGACAGCGTGGACCTGACCGCCAAACTTCCCGTCATTGCGGCATTCATCTATCGCTACAAATATTTCGGCGAAAAGAAGAAACCCAGATACAACCCCAAACTGGACTACGGCGCGAACTTCGCGCGCATGATGAAGGTCTCGGACAAAAAAGGATATGCGGACCTTGCCCGCCTGTACTTTATCCTGCACTCCGATCACGAGTCTGGAAACGTCTCGGCTCACGCGACGCATCTGGTTGGATCCTCGCTCTCGGACATTTACTTCGCCTACGCCGCCGGGCTGAGCGGCCTCGCGGGTCCGTTGCACGGACTTGCCAACCAGGAATGTCTGGCGTGGCTGTTGGATGTGCATGGGAAATTCGGCGGCGTGCCTTCGCGCGAGGACCTGTATAAATTCGCATGGGACACGTTGAACAGCGGCAAGGTCATCCCCGGTTATGGTCATGCGGTCTTGCGCGTGCCCGATCCGCGCTTCACCGCGCAGATGGAATTTGCCAAGGAGCGCTTCCCTGAAGACGACCTCGTCCGCCTGGCGGATATGGTTTTCGACGTTGTTCCGACTGTCCTGCGTGAACAAGGCAAAGCCAAGAATCCCGCTCCGAATGTGGATGCGATCTCCGGTACGTTGCAGCACTATTACGGCGTGCGTGAATTCGATTTTTACACCGTGTTGTTCGGCGTCGGGCGCGCCCTCGGCGTGACCGCCAATTACGTCTGGGCGCGCGCGCTAGGTCAGCCCATCGAGCGTCCGAAGTCGGTGACGATGAAGATGCTCGAAGACGCGGTGGCGAAAGCAAGCCAACCTGCATAACAACAAATCCCGAAGTCAAAAAGGCTTCGGGATTTGTTGTACCGCGACATTTATGTCGCCTCTCATGCGGCAAGAGCGATATAAATGTCGCGATACGTCTATAGTTCGATAATGAACGTCGTGCCTTTGCCCACTTCGCTTTGCGCTTCGATCTTCCCGCCGTGGGCGTGGATGAGTTGTTTG
The DNA here is from genome assembly GCA_013360875.1 of Anaerolineales bacterium. Classification (GTDB taxonomy): domain Bacteria; phylum Chloroflexota; class Anaerolineae; order Anaerolineales; family Villigracilaceae; genus Defluviilinea. Next base: position 23,217 of record JABWAU010000059.1, read on the forward strand.
GCGATGGCAAGACCCAGTCCGCTGTGATTTCGCTCCGTGCGCGATTTGTCGCCGCGCCAGAAACGGTCGAAGATGAAGGGGAGGTCTTCGGGAGGGATGCCCGAGCCGGTATCGTGGAGAGCGATGCGTGTTGCATATTGTGTATTGCGTGAGTCGTCTGGAATCGATTCGGCGCGGATGGAAACCGTTCCGCCGGAGGGAGTGTGACGGAGGGCATTGGAGAGGAGGTTGGAAAGAACCTGGTTTAGCCTGTCGTAATCGGCGGTGAGTTCTTGTTGCGGGTCGGCGATGTTTGTTCTCAAGTCAACTCCCTGAGATGAGGCTTGGGAGGAAAAACTCGAGGTGAGGTCCTGAATCAGGTCGGCAAGCAGGAAGCGGGTAGGATGAAGCGGGAGTTGTCCCGTCTCGGCGAGGGAGAGGGTTTGCAAGTCGTTGACGAGGCGGGTGAGCAGGCGGGTCTCATCCAAAGTGGCGTTGATGTGTTCGGGCGTCGGCTGATAGACGCCGTCCACGATGCCTTCGAGGTTGCCCTGAATGATGTGGAGCGGGGTGCGGAGTTCGTGCGCGATATCGGCGGTGAGGTTGCGGCGCTGTTGTTCGGCGCGTTCGAGTTCGCCGACCATTTTGTTGAAACGTTTGAACAGGTCGCTGAACATGTCTGAGTTTTTCTCTGACACCCGCGCGGAGAGATCGCCCTCTTCGATCTTGTTGATGGTGTTGAAGAGTTCCTCCAGGGGTCTGCCGTAGCGGGTGTATAAATTGAAGATGGTGAGGAGTACAAATACCACCAGAACAACCGGCGCGCCGCAGACGAGGATCCAGATATTTCTGATGTTGGTGTATTGCGAGAAGAGGAGGTAGAGAAGCGCGGCGATGCCGCCAACGAAAATGACGGCAGAGATGACGAAGAAAAGCGTAAATGCCAAAGCACGGCTTACACGGCGTGTTCTTGAAGGAGGAGAGATGGACATGTTCTGTGAGAGTTGAAGGTTGCAGGTCGGGTCATTGTTCTGTGAAGCGATAGCCGATGCCGTAGACGGTTTCGATCATGGAGTCGCCTGCGGCGGCTTCGAGTTTCTTGCGGAGGTTCTTGATGTGTGAATCGACGCTGCGGTCCATGCTGGAGGCGGCTCCATGCAGGTCTTCGAGGAGTTGCTCGCGAGTAAAGGTTTGACCGGGACGACTGGCAAGCAGATGAAGCAACTTGAATTCGTTTGGGGTGAACTTGATTGGATTGCCGTTGAATGTGACGGAGTATTTTTCTGCATTGATTTCAAGCCCGCCTGTGCGGATGAGGCTGGGCGCTTTGATCTCGCCGCGCGTTCGGCGCAGCAACGCGCGCACGCGCGCCACCAATGCACGGACGGAGAACGGTTTGGTAATGTAATCGTCCGCGCCGATCTCGAGCCCGGTCACCTGGTCAATTTCCTCCGAGAGGGCGGTCAGCATGATGATGGGCACGTCGCTTTCACGGCGCAGGATGCGGCAGACCTCGCGCCCGTCAATTTGCGGGAGCATAAGGTCGAGGAGGATGAGGTCGGGCTTTTCGCGCCGGGCAGTTGTCAGCGCGGATTGACCGTCTGCGGCGGTGAGGACGCGGAAGCCGTTTTTCTCCAGATAGTCCCTGGCGAGGCGGGCAACCTTGGGTTCGTCATCCACGACGAGGATGAGGGGAGGCATGATGCGAGTATAAAGTAGAACGCGGCGCGCGTGTTGTGCCTGCTATGCCGGTTGCTTCCAGATCTCCCATTTGCCCGTTCCGGTAACAGGCAGACCTTCTCCCATCCATTCGAACAGCGAGCCGTCGTACACGGCGACATTTTCCTGCCCGATCATGAGGTGCGCCATGGCATTGACGACCGCCGCAATGCCGCCGCCGCAATAGGTGATGATCCGTTTGTACCCGGCTTTTTCCGCCAGGCGCAGGGCGAGTTTGTCGTCGGGCAGGAAGTAATCCAGCCCCTGCATCAGGTCCATGGCGGAGAGGCAGGTGGAACCTGTGATATGCGCGCCTTCATAACTTTCAGGAGGCAGCACATCCACCACGGAGACCTCGCTATCCTTGAGCGCCGCCATGACTTCCTCTTTGCTCGCGAACATGTTTGGATGGAACTGCGGACGGAAAACCGCCGCTGCATACCGACGGGCAGCCTGCTCCACCGTTCCCCCGGCATTCTTCCACGCGGACAGCCCTCCGTTGAGGAGTCGCACGTTCTTGTGACCCGCGTAGCGGAGCACCCACCAAGCGCGGGCGGCATAGGGGAGCATGCCGCAGGCATATACGACCACTTCCGTATCGTTCGAGATGCCGATGTTCCCGATCTGTGTGGCGAGTTCCTCGTCGGGCAGCAGCATGTATTCGTAGGCTTTGTTCGGGTCGGAAAACTTCGCGTGGTCGAAGAACGCCGCGCCGGGGATGTGTCCCTGTTGATACATGTCTTCCACGATCGAGGCGTCGTAGATGCGGAGGTTTTCATCCCCCAGTTTCTCCAGCAGTTCGTCCGCTTCGATCAAGATCCTGTTTCGTTCCATCGCTCAACCTCCAGGGTTCGATTTTTGTTCGTGCCCATACTTTATCAATCCATTGTGGAGGAATTGTGTAAGAGCCGGTCAGGGTTTGTGGAGGTTGGACAAAACAAAGGACCGCCCTGAAGAAGCAAATCCTCCAGGGGCGATTTTTTCACGGGTCAAAATTACTTTTTCGAGTGTGTTTTGTTCGCCGTATCGAACGTTTCGAGTTTCACAATACGCGCCTTCTCCCGGATCCTCCACGGGACGATTTGCTTTGCGTGTTCGCGGCTGTCCGTTTCGATGATCGCCCAGCCGCAGTGCGCGCCATCGTGACAGCCCCATTCGAAATGGTGCAAATATCCCTCCGCGTGGAACTCCTTGATGATGGCATCGCAGTCGCCGGCTTCGTGCGGGGATTCGACCAAGTAACGATCCATTTGATGTCTCCTTCTGGCGAAGGATAATGATGATGGGATTGTATCCCCACATCGCCTGTCTTTGGGCTGGGGATTGCGGTTATGGGTTCAGTCTGTACAGCCGCCTCGGACCTTCAAATCCCCTGAGTTCATGTTCACCCATGTCGGAGAAGGTCAAGCCTGATCCTTCAGGGAGAGCCATCGTGGGAGCCGACAGCCATACCTCCCCCGTCCCCGCAAGCGACATGATGTGCGAGGTCATGTGCACTTCCACTCCCTGAACGCTGTCGGTATAACGCTCCACTTCGCCAGAGTGGATTCCGACCCGCACCTCGAGCCCGTCCCCCCGCGCCCTCATGCAAATCGCCTGCGCGCAATGTACAGCGCGCGCCGTCCCATCGAAGAACGCCAGGAAGGCGTGTCCAAATCTTCCCAGACTGCTCGATTCGAACCGAAACATATCTTGCTCCTTACATGAAACCTCTGATCTGCAATGCCGCGAGGCGAGGTCACTGTTTGCGGCAATAGCAGTAGATGAATTTTTGCTCCGTTCCAAAGGGCGTGTGGTGCGTTTCGCGGACGCTGTCCGCCAGTTCGAATCCCGAGCCGAATTCACTGTGAAGACTCTCCGGGCTGTAGCGCATCACCTCCAGCCCGCTGCAATGATCGGGTCCATCGGGAGCGAAGGTCGCAACGATGACATGCCCGCCCTTGCGGACGGCGCGCCGCGCGGTTTCGATATAGCGTTGGCGGTCAGCGGGTTGCGTCAAAAAGTGGAACGCGGCGCGGTCATGCCAGAGGGTGTAGGCGCCTTCTGGCAGGTCCACTTGCGTGATGTCGGCTTCGATCCAATTGACCTGCGCGGCGCGCTCGCCAAGCCGTCCACGCGCAAGTTCCAACGCCTTTGCCGAGACATCCAGCACGCTGATGTGTTGATAGCCCTCGGCTAACAGATCGTCCACCAATGTCGAAGCGCCTCCGCCAATGTCAATGATCGGGTCGGTCTTTTGGATTCCCGTACGCAGGATGAATTGTAGAGAAATCTGCGCGTGTTCTTGATACCAACTGACTCGCGTTGGGGCTTTTTTCTCGTAGATGTGTTCCCAATGGGTTTTGGGATCCATGCCGTTATTCTTCAAACTCATTTCAACTCAGCCTTTCGGAAGGCTGGGTCATCCGCTGTTTATCCGCTTGACCAATTCCTCCAGCGCGCCGCTCCACGCCTGCTCCTGCCATTGCCTCGCCTGCTCCCACTCCGCCGAACTCCGCCAGCCCGAATGGATCAGGTGCACATCCGTGCCGCCTTGATCGGGAATGAAGCATACGGCCACGTGAGTCAGCGGGTCCGCCTGATTCGCAAAGTGCTTGTACTGTTTGGGGCTGCGCCACTCGAAGGCAAGCAGTTGATCGGGCGCGGCGGCAGTGACGCGGCAGCCGATGGTGCTGTTGTTCTCGCGGTCGTGCGGCTCCCAGAACAACTCGTAGCGCCCTCCGGGAGTCGGCTCGACCTCCGCCACCGGCACGAGCCACGACTCAAGCAGTTTGTTCACCGAAAACATTTCGTAGGCGCGGTGAGGAGAACACTGCAAGTGAACGGTCAGGTGAATGATCTTGTCCATTTCAAACCAATCCTCTTTTCTGCAGCGCGGCGTGCGTCATGGGGCGTAAATCAGCCGCATACGTTGATGTGCGGCGGTAGGTCTTTTCGCTCCAGCGGCGCGCCTGGGCGTGGTAGTCGCTCATGGTCACGTCCCAGGACGCGGCGTCGGTCAGGAAGCGGTGGAGCGAATCCGCCAGAATGGACGCGTGAGTCGCCGCGTGGTCAATGCCCATCCCGCTCCACGGATCCATGATCTGGTGAGCGTCGCCGACCAGCGCCCAGCCGTGTCCGTATGGCACGCGCTGATAACACGGGATGTTGCCCGCGCCCTTGACCTCCGCCACGATCTCCGCCTTCGATAAACGCGGCGCAAGCAGGGGGAGCGAGGCAAGATGCGCGCACAGCCGTTTCAGCGGCTCTTTTTTGAAGGAAGCAAACTCGCTGATCGGCGCACTGACCGCGACCAGCGTGAGATGCGCATCGGTGGGGAAGACGTAGGTGAGCGTATCACCGACGAAATGATGCTCGGCGAACGCTGCTTCATCGAGCGGTTCGATGCCCTGAAAGTATGTGTAGTACATGCAGCGGCGCACGGGGAATTGAGATTCAAAGGCTGGCCCCAGGATTTTGGCAAGCGTGGAATAGATGCCGTCCGCGCCGACCACGACCCGTGCAGTTGCCTCGTTCATCCCGCCCGCCTCACTCCAACGGACGCCTGCCACCCGTCCATCGAATTGAATCAATTCCCTGACCTGCGCGCCCTGCCGAATCTCAACGTTGGGTTCACGCGCCGCATGCTGAAAGAGAATCCAATCCAGCGTGATGCGCCGCTCGCACAGGAAATACCGCAGATGTTCCTCGTGCGCTTCGACGGGATCGCTGACCACGTGACCGTCAATGTAATTCCACATCACGGTCATGGGCGGCGCGGCGGACTTTACTTCCTCCAGCACACCCAACCGTTCAAAGACCCGCAGGGCTGGCGCGCGAAAGAAATGCGTGGAGAGCGTGTCGCTGGGAAATTGCGCTTTGTCGAGAAGCAACACGCGATGACCGTGTTGACCGAGCAGCGCGGCAAGCGCGGAACCTGCCACCCGCGCGCCGACGATGATCACGTCGTAATCCATAATTTACAACTCAAACTTCCTACCACAGAGACACTGAGTCACGGAGTTTCTTTTTTTTCTCTGTGTCTCCGTGTCTTAGTGGTTCAAAGCGATGGTTATTGATCATTACATAGAAATTTCAACTTCTGATTCTGAGTTCTTCAGGTCTTAATTCAGCATCCGCCTCGCGCCCCATCCGCAGCACGATCTCTGGCAATGCCTCAATATCTTCCAGCGAGGTGCGGAAGTTGACGATACAGGCGCGCAGGGCGAACTTGCCGTCAAGCACCGCGTTGGAGATATACGCCTCTCCGCTGTTTTGCAGGCGCGTGAGCAGTTCGGTATTTAATTGATTCAGATATTCTTCGGTTTTGTCAATCCCTGATTTCAAATCATGCGGCACATAACGAAACGTGGTGATGCTCAACGAATGGGTGAACGCTTCCAGTTCGGGCTGCGCGGCGACCAATTCAAACAGTCTCTTCGCCAGTCGAATGTCATCGCTGAGCATTTGCTCATAGCCTTTGCGCCCCGCGTGTTGCAGCGCCAGCCAGACCTTCAAGGCGCGGAAGCCGCGTGAATTCTGCGGACCGTAATCGAGATAGTTGATCGCTTCCACACCGAAGTGATAATACGGCGGATGATAGGCAAACGCCTCGCGCAACTTTTCCGCATCGCGCACCAGGGCGCAGCCCGCCTCGAGCGGCGCGTACAGCCACTTGTGCGGGTCCACCGCGACCGAATCCGCTTCGTTCAGTCCGCGCAACGCAGGCGACGCGTCGGGCAGCATCGCCGCGAATCCGCCATACGCGCCGTCTACGTGGAACCAGATATCCTCCTCGCGGCAAATCCGTGCGATTTCGGGAAGATTATCAATCGCCCCCGTGCTGACCGAACCCGCTGTGCCGATGACGATAAAGGGACGGTCGCCCGCTTCTTTATCCGCCCGAATTTGATTCTGCAATTGGACCGTGTCCATGCTCAAATCGTTTCGCGTCGGAATCCAGCGAATGTTCTCGGTTCCGATGCCAGAGAGGTCCGCGGCTTTCTGGACCCAGGTGTGAGTCTCCTTCGAGCAGTAAACGCGCAATCTGGGATTGCCATTCAAGCCCGAGGCGCGCACATCCCAGCCTGCCTTTGCTTGGCGCGCCGCAAGAAAACAGACGATGTTCGCCATGTTCCCGCCGCTGACCAGCATCCCGCCGCAGGATGTGGAAAAGCCGAGCAGTTCCGCGATCCAGCGGACGGTCTGCGCTTCGATCTCGCTTGCCATCGGCGAGAGGAACCACGCTCCCGTGTTTTGATTGACTGCCGAAGCGAGGAAGTCGCCCAGGATTCCAATCGGCGCGGCGGAGGCGGTGATGTATCCCCAGAAGCGCGGGTGACTGTTGAAGAGCGAGTGGTCGAACAAGAGATCGGCGGCGCGGTCAATTAATTTTTCAGGATCGGTTCCGAGGTCAGGGAGGAGGCGGGAGGAGTTTAGTGTTTCGCGAATTGCGGGCGGCGATTCGCCCCTCGTGACGGGACGCTCTGGGAGTGAATCCAGAAAGTCCGCAATGCGATCCACGAGGCGATGTCCGATGGCGCGGAAGTTCTCCGCTTGCATTTCGATGGGGGCGGTGCGTTGGTTCATGATGGCTCCTATTTTGGATTGTCATTGCAAGGGTAGGCGGTCGAGTGCAAAGGTATCGAGACCGCAGCCCGACGATATCGTACTTTTTAGAGCATGCATCTCCTCGTCGTGTTGAGGATTGCTTCGCCGCTGGTCTCGATATGAGCGAGAAGAACGCTCGCTCTACTCGACCAGCGGGCTCGCAATGACGGGCTAACGTAAACCCTCAAACAAATCTGCCTCCTTCGCGCGCCCGCCGTTGACGAGACTGAGCGCGCGGTAATATTCCTGCGATCCCCACAATGCCTTGTGATGTTCGGGCGAGAGATGTTCGAGTTGACCGTAGGCGGCGAGTTGGGTCTTATGACACGATACCGCTTTCCAGACGGTGTCCCAGTAATCGGCGGTGTCAATGACGGAGGTGACAGCCCAATCGGGCCAGGGCGTGCTGCGGCGCGTGATGTCATCAACGCGCATGGTCAGTTCGCCAAAGACCGATTCGTACGCCGCCATCTTTGCGGGGGGCCAAGCCATGTAATACAGTTTTGCGACGCGGTGCGGGGTAAAGGTGTTGGAGTAAGTGGGATCGGCGGCGGCAAGGACGGCGGCGGTGGTGAATTGACAGATGGCGATGTGATCGGGGTGACCGTACGCGCCGCTGGGGTCGAAGGTGATGACGACGTGAGGTTTAATCCGCTTAAGATGTGTGACGATCTTTTCGATGGCTTCAGAGGCATTCGCCTGGTCGAGGTCGCCGTCCATGTAGTCGAGGAAGTTGACTTCGCGGATGCCAAGTTCTTTTGCCGCGTTGAGCAATTCCGCTTCGCGCATCTTGCCGAGCGCTTCGGGACCTGGATAATCTTTCTCTTCGCCGAACCAGCCGCGTTCGCCGCGCGTGGCGGTGACGAGATACGTCTCGACTCCTTCGGCGGCATATTTCGCCAGCGTCCCGCCCATGCCCAGTGATTCGTCGTCGGGGTGGGCGAGGACGCACATAAGTTTGAGCGGGGTTGTCATGTTGACCTCATCTTTCAACAGAGCCTCGGTGGTCGAGACGTCCCGAAGGGACAGTCGAGAACACTGCGCTTCATGAAAATTTCGATTTCACATGTAACTGTTGGTCTCGATACGGGCTGGGAAGAACACCCAGCCCTACTCGACCAACGGTGCGTTTTTGAAACGGATTACCGCGCCGCCTTGAGCGCATTGTACGACATGATTGTGCCGACCAGCAGGATCACGGCATCCAGATAGATCAATCCCAGATGACCGATCGTGCCGATGCCGTAGGGGAAGTGCAGGGGCAGAGCGATCGCGACGCCGATCACGGGGGTAAGGAAGGCGGTCCACAGCGCCCAGCGCTGACCACTGCGGATGCCGAACCAGGCGAGCGCGATGACCGCCACGCCCAGCGCGATGATGAAAGCCGAGACGGCGACCTGCAAGTGGCTGATGTACTCGTACAGGTCAAGGCTGAACGCTTTGATCTGCTCGGGCGTCCCGCCGACGTGCGCGGGCGTGAGACCCAGTTCGATGAATCCCGTGAAGTTGCGGATCAAGAACATGATGCCGTAGCCCACGAGGCCCACTCCCGCCAGCGCGACCAGATTCGCGCCCGTATTGACGGAGGCGGCGGTCCTCATTTGAGGTGAAACTTGAGATTGAGTAGCCATAAGATTTTTCTCCTTTCTTTGGCTCTTGATTTGCTCATAGCATACCCGCGTCACCTCCCAAAAATCTTTGCTGGGGCTTACTCGAACCTTCTCCGTTGGATGCTTAAGTTGTCGAATATAGCGCTTGACATTTAGTGCGCCACACTATATAATCACCCTGTGATCAAAACCTTCAAGGACGCCGAAACAGAGAAAATCTATCGCCGTGAGCGATCACGGAAGTTGCCGTCCGATATTCAGCAAATAGCGTTGCGAAAATTACGCATGCTCAACAATGCCATCAACCTCAATGACTTACGCGTGCCGCCCGCGAATCGACTGGAAAAATTGAGCGGCGACCGCGCAGGACAGCATAGTATCCGAATCAATGATCAGTGGAGAATCTGTTTCGAATGGCGCGGCAGTGACGCGTTCGACGTCGAGATCACGGATTATCACTAGAAGGAGTAAGAAATGACCGATAAACTCTCCCCCGTCCATCCTGGTGAAGTGTTGCTGGAGGAATTCATCAAGCCGATGAACCTGAGCCAGAACCGCCTCGCCATTGACATCGGTGTGGATGCGCGCCGCATCAATGAGATCGTGCTTGGCAAGCGCGCCATCACCGCTGATACTGCCCTGCGGCTGGCACGCTTCTTTGGCAATTCCCCCCAATTCTGGATGGGACTGCAAGCTCAATACGACCTGGATGTTGCCGAAGACCAACTCGGCTCACGGCTCGACCGCGAGGTCCGCCCGCTGGCAACGGCTGGATAAAGAAGAACTCCGAGACCTTCAAAAATCTCGGAGTTCTTTATTCGTGCTTCGTGCTTGGTATCCAGATACTCCAAATATCACCGCCACAGGCTTTCGATCTCATTCGGCAGATCCAGTGGATCGAGTTCCCGCCTGATCTCCTCAATATCCAGCGCGCGGACATCCTCCGCCCTGCCGTGCATCAGCGTTTGACGCAACAACCCACGTCCGCGCAACGGTTACGATGGGCAGCGGCGCGGGTGAGACACCTTCGGCAGGTCTTTCACGCTCTTCCCATACCCAATGCCCTACTCATGTCCATCCGACTTCATTGATTGAATCTTCTTATCAATTTCGCCGCCACTTTTTCTGGATATTTCATCTCATGCTCCCACACGCGGACCACCCTCCACCCCGCCTCCCGCAACTCTTTGTTCACAAATTTATCCCTGTCCTTGTTCGCCTGTAATTTCCTTGCCCAAAACTCCTGATTGTTCCTCGGCATGTTCGAATGTTTGGGACAGCCATGCCAGAAGCAGCCATCCACAAACAACGCAATCTTTTGTTTTGGAAATATGAAATCAGGCTTACCCAAGACAGCCTGATTTCTTCGCCAGCCTGAAATATGGTGTTTTTGTAAAATTTGAATCATCGCCAGTTCCGTATCCTTGTTTCCCCGACCCCTGATACGGGACATAACCTCGGAGCGTTTTTCTTGCGTGAAAACGTCTGGCATTCTATCGCTTACGATTTCCAGATTCTTCGATTGTATGAAATTCTGGCAATTCGTTTTCTGTTTTGCAAGACTTGACCGCCTGCCCAACTGCCCGAACCCAAGTTGAACCCATCAATATATTCGCGGCATTTGCGAGAGGCTTCTTTCAATGATTGAACAGTTATGTATCGGGTGGGCACAGGAGCAAGCCATTCGCCATGATCTGGATTCGGGACAGAAGCAAGTTTTACTCGAAGCATGACAACTCCTTATTTTGAGCTTTCAAAAACATTGTAAACTATTTCAGCAATTTTATTTGCCAACAAGGGCGGTACTGCATTTCCAACTTGATGGTATTGTTGAGTTCGATTTCCTTCAAAGAAATAATTATCTGGAAAGGTCTGCAATCGAGCCGCCTCCCTCACTGTCAGGGAGCGACATTGTGACGGGTCATAATGAATGTAATAGTGACCGTCTTTGCTTATATGGGAGACCACAGTTGTGGCTGGTTTACCCCGAATTTGCACTCTGAAGCGGTCATTAAATTTTGATCCATTCACAGCCTCTTGAACATTTCGATGGTTTGGGAGCAATTCTTCCGGAAATTCATCCAAGGTTGGTGAACGCCCATTTTTGCGGGCAAACACGGCTGCGAAGAAATATCTGTGCAAATCTTCACGCATATGCATTCGGGTCTCGTGATTGCATATCCCATTTAAAGCACAGTCTGAATACCATTCCCGGTATACGTTGGGAGTAAAGTCTGAGGTCAAAAAGGAATTTCCCCTCGTCAAACTTGCCCCCACTTTTCTGGTTGCACTAATTATCGCCTGTCGAAGTGATTGATCCAACTGTGTGATCCATTTTGCCTCTGCAATTGACTTGACTGCATCACGCCATCTCTCAGCCGAGTCAGCTTCTTTCGAAAGTCCACTTCGCACTCTGGGTAAATCACCTATCACATCGTCAATGGATACCTGTTTCGTTGTTTTCTCCAATATGCCCGGATCTAATTTATATATGTCTGACCTGACCCCCAAAATAATAATACGGTGCCTCGCTTGTGGAATGCCATAATCTTCAGAGCGGACAATAAAATCTTCAGGACTGGTTGAGGTGGAGTTTCCTTTGCGTTTCCTTGAAATCGTGAATAATTTGTAAGATAATCCTCTTCCAAATTTGTTGTCAGCAACACCTGATGGGTTCTGCAAGTCCCTCAAGATCAGTTCAAAGATTTTTTGCTGTTTCAATGTTGCAGAGAGCAATCCCTTGACATTTTCCATTACAAAGACAGGAGGTTGATGATCTGCCAGTATTTGAAGATATTCCTTGTAGAGAAAATGACGTGGATCTGTTTCATATTTTCGCTTGTCCTCACCGATTATTCTTGAGCGGCCAGCCAACGAATATGCCTGACAAGGGGGACCGCCGATCAAAAGCCAATAAATTGCCCCATTTAGAGCTTCTTTTATACGAGACCGCACAACATCTCGATCTGCCCTCCCTAATTCAGCTTGCCATGCTTCTCTTTTGGCATTGGCAACCTCCATTGGATACATTTTGAAAAGCTCTTCCCGATTGATATTTCCCTTGAGATATTCATAATAACCGGGTGGAACCTCTCTTTCAGTGAATTGACGATAGAAAGCTCTCAGCTCCAAAGTTTGATGTTCTATATACTCTTTTTCGATTGACAGCTTTATTTTAAAGATTGGCTCTCCATCTTTCGACTTGAAAGATGAAAAACCCTCTCCCAAGCCTCCGGGACCAGCGAAAATGTCGATTACGGGAATTGGGGTATGCATAATCGGCTTTTGTTGAGGAACAAAGACTAATTATAGGCTTATGTGCTGTTTTTTGCAAATTTTTCAAACTCCTTTGGAAGTAGTCCCAAAATTTCTTCCGTGGATGCAGCATAAAGATCCCAAGTTAAATCAAATTGTCGAAGAATAGAAACAAGTCGTCTTGGTGCAATGGGGCTTTCTTTGTCTCCGGCTCCCGGTTTTGTTGTTTTGGTTTGAGAATCGTAATACAGCCTTGTTGCAAGCTCAACGACAGCCTTATTGCTGATGAGTTCTTGGTATGCTGCTATTTGAGCCTCCACTTCTCCAATAACATGAGGTGGTTTGCACAACAAGGCCATTGCTCTTTCTGGATTCTCAAGATGAGCGCGATAAATCAGATAAGGTCCCAACAACAAGTGACGATAGTATCTTCGCCAATTTTGGGACTCCGGAATATAGGCTGCACGCTCCCTAACCTTGCGCTGACCTGTTTTGCTGACAGGGCATAAAACATCAAAATAAAAAACTGTCAATCCCGCCCACAAAAGGGTATCACGCTCCGGGTCATCAATACCTGAACTTGAGATTAATGAGTTCATGTACTTGCCCACGTCCCAGCGGCTATTGAATCTGTACGGAACAACTTCGATTTCATCATCTGTCGTCGTAAAATAGGCAGGGAAAGACAATAAATCTTTTGGAACTTTAGCGCTTGGGTTGAATTTCAGTTCATCAAGAAACGCACTGAATCTATCCATGCCAAGCTGTGTAAGCCTGCCCAATTTCATAATTCATCCCTCCAAAATTCCTTGAATTGCATTCCGAGTTTTTGTTTTTTGGCAAACATGCCCACAGTGTCTTGTATCCAATCTAGACATTTTTCCACATCATCAACATTAGCTATTTCATCCGTGCCGGGTAGCAGTTTTACAAATCTTATCCATCTGCAATGCCAATCCTCCATATCATTGTCATCAGCCATTTTGTCAATGACAAGAATTTTCGTCAGGATCTCTCTAAATACAGCTGGCAATGCAAGAGAGAGAAAGGCCGGAGACCTGCCAATGAGTTTATAGCTGCCCATTTCACTATTTATAAGCAGTACAGGCGTTCCCTCAGAAAAATCAACCCTGTATATTTCATCGCCAAGTTCTTGTGATGGCATGACCTCAAGGAGGGGAGCGTTAGAGTAATTCTCCTCTTCTGGTGCAATAAGTGGAATTGCATCCGCCTCTGCGAGCAGTTTGTGAATCTTGCCCGGGGCAGTGACTTTCACACGAAACTTTATTCCTGTCGGCGTGTTGAACAACTTCAGATATCGGTCTTTCGGCGGTGTGATTTTTCCAACACGCCCAAAATCGAACCTCATCCAATTGGTCAAACGATAAGCCTCCAAAAACAAAAGACTCTCCGGAGGCAATTTGTAATTAATCAATCTTGACAAATCAGCATCGAACCATTTTTCGCCATTGTTTTCAGTCAACTTGATGACAATATCTTCCCGCTTAATTTTGACTCGATCTGTATAATTCAACTTTCTAATCATTTTCAACCTCTTCAACCTTGACAAACAAATCACGTCTCTCATCAAATCCCTTGACGACAAGCTGAAAATCAGGCTCCGTGACTTGAAGAAACAACTGATTGTTTTCCGCCCCAAGAACGGTGATTCCTTTCAGCGAGTCCTTATAGCGGATTGGTGGATTGTCGAATCTGAAATCCGATGGATGGTACTTTGACAAAGGATTTCCCTTGCGCAAATCATAGGCTGCCAGAACTCTTAATTGTATTGGTGGGGCAATCCTGGATGCGCTAGGTATAATTTTGAAGCCGCCCTGTATTTTGGTTATTTGAAATGGCTTCGCTTGGGTCTTGATTTTCAATGACTTTGCACTACTTTCTTTGGAATCTTCAGATTGAGGCATTTCAAAGGAGTTTTTTGACTGATCATCCATTGCTTCCAAAGGCAAGGAGAAAATGTCGGCAAAAAGATACGGGTCTTTCTGCTTTTCTTGTGCCCCCAACGCATTAACGATATTTGATACGATCCGCGTCACAAATTCAATATAGTTTTTTCCATTTGGGTATTTGTTCTTGAAGTTTGAGGAATCTTTCTGCCATTGCGTATGAGCAGGGTTTTCCGAGTCACCCAAGAGAGTTGCCAATGGTTTGTCTTCAACAATTACAAGCGAACGTATACCGGGAGCGCGTGGCGCACCACGGACGTCGGAAATTATTATCCCTTCCCGAATGAATATGGGACGTCCAGTCTTATGGCCATCCTGTCGTAAATACACGTTGAAATACGACATTGTTGATTTTCCCTCCCTTTTAGGCACTTTGATGCCAACATGAAAGGCCATGCTCTTACCAGCATCTAGGTTGCTTCTCATTTTTTCAATCATCTCGTGAGGCATCAAATCGTCGGACCAAGCAGGAACATCAAGCGTACAAGGTTTAAGTACATACTCTTTTCCTGCGGAATGATGTATTATCCAATCGGCAAAATCAACAAGTGAAATTAGATCATCTTTTTCCTTTACATCCAGAAGTGTGATTTCGTGGAGCAGGCTATTCGCGTCTATTCGAGATTTATGGTTTCCCTCCTCAATGTAAACAATCAACTCTCCTTTCAGTATCGGGTAAAAATAATCTGAGATAACTGCCCGTTTAAGGTGTTGCGCTGTTATTTCCGCATCGACATAGGGTACAACCACTGAAAGTCCGGGTTCCTTATCCCTTGAAAGATGAAAATCTGCACGGAAATGGTCCAGCGTTACCTTGTTCGTTATAGGTAGCACCAAATCGCTATCTTGGCTTGATTCGCCAAAGTATCCATCGGGCGCGTAGTTACTCCCGTTTATCTTGTGAGATTTTAAAATGACGTGACCCATCATCAGTTGCTTACCATCGTCGGACCGCACTGTCATTCCAAAAAAAGTGCTAATCCGACTCGAACGTGGAAATACATGTTTGCCAATTCCCCAACGGCCTCTATCAGTCTCTCCTTTGCCTGAACGGCCTTCAGCCCGAAAGAAATAGAAAAATGAATTCTTGTTTCCTGGTTCGTCAAACGGTTGAAGGATGTCGCCTTGCAACCCGGTGGTGCCGAAATCCTCAAATACAAGATATTGACATGGAGCATTTTTGGATGGCGCTTCATGCAAACCATTTCCTTTTGAGGACAGGTGATCCCAAATACCATCAAACCACGGAGAAACTTGGCTGCCGTCAAGCGCATAATCTCCGCTTGCCAATTCATTCGCCGAGGTACGTGATGCCGGAATTCATGGAATTTGAGTGGGACCATTTGCCGCGGCGCCCCATCGAGCCCGCGACGCAGCACCCCAAAACCCATCCGCGGTGGGGTTTGCCACGTGCCGACGGCAGGGAAGTTTTTCTAGAAGCCCTGCACCAGTACTACATCTATCGCGGACATTTGTTGGGCTTCGTGCATCCGCCGGCTCAGGCAATCAATGAAGCCATCGACAACGCCAAAATACAGCATCCCAGCGCGGGGAGCGAACCCGTGCTCGTGGAACCTGTGTTGCGCGAGTACAGCATTCTGCATACCCCTTGGCACAAGGATCCCAATGCCCAGAATTTTCGGCCGGTG
>JABWAU010000180.1 GCA_013360875.1 Anaerolineales bacterium
CGATGCCGCCCGCGCGCTGAAACTCCCTCCCCACCAATTGTATGGCATGGCGACATTTTATTCCATGTTGTCTCTCGGGGAACGAAAAAAAGTTTTACGCGTATGCGACGGACCTGTATGCTGGCTAAAGAGGGCGACAATGGAGGATGGACAGCAGACGATAGAGAAGTGGTCATCCAGGGCTGGTGATGAATGGTCGGTGGAACGGACTTCATGTTTGGGATTGTGTGATCGCGCTCCGGCTGTATTGGTCGAGGATGAACAGGCGGGTCCCGTTGAGGCGAAAGAGGCGGTTAAGGTTTGCAATGGCTGGCGCGGCACACCTACAGATTACAGCGAAGTTCGCAAAGGCGAAGTCCGCGTGATGACATCTCTGATCGGAAAGATCGACCCCGACTCCATTGAGGATGCAATGGCAAATGGGGTTTATGACGGATTGAAGAAAGCGCTCCAAACAAACCCCGAAGCGGTCCTTACCGAAATAGAGACATCCGGTTTGCAGGGCCGCGGCGGCGCGGGTTTTCCCGTCGGGCGGAAGTGGCGCTTCGTCGCCAACGAAAAGCGGACTCCGCGTTACATCATTTGCAATGCGGACGAATCGGAGCCGCTGATCTTCAAGGACCGCGTTTTGATCGACACGAACCCGCATCAGCTTTTGGAAGGCATGACGATAGCCGGATACGCTGCCGGCGCGTCGGAGGCTTGGATCTACATCCGCGGGGAATATGAATATCAAGCCCGGCGGCTGGAGAACGCCATCGACCAGGCAGAAACCAAAAATCTCATCGGTGAAGACATTCTGGGCAGCGGGTTCTCCTTCAAAATTCACGTCCATCGCGGCGCAGGAGCGTATATTTGCGGTGAAGAAACGGCATTGATCGAGTCACTGGAGGGCAAGCGCGGCGAACCAAGGCTGCGGCCGCCCTATCCACCTCAATTTGGTTTTCGTGGACGACCGACCGCGGTGAACAACGTCGAGTCGTTTTGCGCTGTGCCTCACATCGTCAAGAACGGCGCAGAGTGGTGGCGAAGTTTGACCAACGCCCCCACACCGGGCACAAAAGTTTATATGGTGCTTGGACATATAAAGAACGCAGGATTGTTCGAAGCGCCGTTCGGCCTGACCCTGCGCGAGATCATCGAAGCCTTCGGCGGAGGGATGGAGAAAGGCTCGAAGTTTCAGTTTGCATTATGCGGCGGGGCAGCAGGGACGATCGTGGATTCGACAATGCTCGATGTGCCAATTGATTTTGCATCGTCGCAGAAAGGAATTTCGCTGGGCGCAGGCTCATTCCTGATCTGCGACCGAAGCATTTCACCGGTGGCGTTCTTGCGGGAAATATTGCATTTCTTTACAGCGGAATCGTGCGGGAAATGCACTCCCTGCCGGGTGGGAACCTGGCGCGCGTTGGAAATCCTGAATCGTATGACGTCGGGAAAGGGGCAAAAAGGCGACAAAGATGAATTGGCAACCCTTGCCGCTTTGATGCAAGATTCGTCCTTTTGCGGACTGGGACAAAGTGTGGCGATACCGATCAAATCTGCCTTAACTCATTTCGGTTCGGAATTCGTAAAGGCAGAGCATTAGTCAAATTGTCGAGCAATCAAGTGGTTGGTTGAAGGTGAAACTATGCTGAATATAATAATAAACGGCAAAGCGGTACAGGCGGAAGCAGGCAAGACCATTTTGCAGATTGCAAAGGAACATGACGTTCACATCCCGACCTTGTGTTACCACAAGGATCTATCGCCGACAGGGAATTGCCGCATGTGTGTGGTGGAAGTAAAAGGCGGGCGTTTCCTGCAAGCTGCATGCGTCACTCCCATTTGGGAAGGCATGGAGATCGAGACCGATAGCGAAAAGGTGATGAAGGACCGCAAGCTGACCCTCGAACTGATGCTCGCGAATCATCCCGTGGATTGCATGATCTGCGATGCGGCGGGTGAATGCGAACTGCAAGACCTTGCTTATGAATACCAGGCGCAGATCCCGGCCTGGGGCACAAAGGGAACGCGTTACCCTGTGAACAGCGACCCCAATCCCTTCATCCGGGTGGATATGAACAAATGCATTTTATGCCGACGCTGTGTGCTGGCTTGTGAAGAAATACAGGGGCGCGACGTTTGGGGCGTGGCGAAGCGTGGATTTGATGAAATCATCGTGGCAGGAGCGGGTGTGACCATGCTCGAAGCGCGCTGCGAGTCGTGCGGGCAATGCGTGGCTTATTGCCCGACAGGCGCGCTGTCGAACAAGATGAATTACGGGATGGCGCGGGCACATCAGGTGAAAAAAGTTGCAACGATATGTTCGTACTGCGGTGTGGGCTGCCAGTTCGATCTGCTGGTGAAAAACAACAAGGTCATCGGCGTATCCTCCAACCCGGATGCGCCGGTCAACGGGATGGCTTTGTGCGTGAAGGGACGCTATGCTTACGATTACATTCACCATCCTGAACGGTTGGTAAAGCCGAGGGTGAGAAGGTATCTACTGGAAGGAAAGAGGAAAAGTGAAATTGGAGATTCGATAGCCGAAGACCGAAAGACAAAAGTCGATTTATCGAATATCAAATCTCCATGGGATTGGGTCGAGGTTGAATGGGATAAGGCTCTCGATATTGTGGCGGATAAATTCGCGGAGACGCGAATGAAATTCGGCGCGGACAGCATGGGCTTCCTCACTTCGGCGAAATGCCTGAACGAAGAAAATTATCTGATGAACAAACTAGCGCGGCAGGTCGTGGGAACGAATAACATCGACCACTGCGCCCGTCTCTGACACTCCAGCACGGTAGCCGGTCTGGCTGCCTCCTTCGGTTCAGGCGCCATGTCGAACAGCATGGACGATGTCGCCAATTTTGCAGAAGCCTTCTTCATCATCGGGTCGAATACGACCGAGCAGCATCCCGTCTTTGGGACGATGATTCGACGCGCAGTTCGAAAACGGGGCGTGAAGTTAATCGTCGCGGACCCGCGTAAAATCGATATTACAGAAATTGCGACCCTGCACCTGCGTCAGCGCCCCGGCACGGATATCGCCCTGCTCAACGGTTTGATGCACATCATCCTCGAAAAAGGCTGGGAGGATAAAACTTTCATAGAAGAACGCACAGAAGGGTTCGAGGAATTCAAGCAATCCGTGATGCAATACCCGCCTGAAAAAGTCGCGGAGATCACGAACGTCCCTGTCGAGAAACTTCATGAAGCGGCAGAAATCCTCGCCTCGTGCAAGCCGATGGCTGTGATCTGGGCAATGGGCATCACCCAACACATCGTCGGGGTCCGCAACGTGATGGACCTCGCCAACCTGCAAATGCTGCTCGGCAATATGGGCAAACCCGGCGGCGGAGTCAACCCATTGCGAGGACAGAACAACGTCCAAGGCGCGTGCGATATGGGCGGGCTGCCGAATGTGTTCCCGGCATATCAAGCGGTAACCAGCCCGGAGGTGATTGAGAAGTTTGGGAAGGCGTGGGGAACTTATGAAATAGGAAAGAAGAAAGAGGAAAGCGAGCCGGATTCTTTCATCTTTCATCTTTCCTCCAAAGTCGGCTTGACGGTCACCGAGATGATGCCCGGAATTCTGGATGGCAGGATCAAATCGTTGTACATCCTCGGCGAAGACCCGGTCATGTCGGACCCGGATACGAAGCATATCCGTCACTGTCTGGAAGAATTGGATTTCCTTGTTTTGCAAGAGATCTTTCCCTCTGAAACTTCCGTCTATGCAGATGTTCTGCTTCCTGGTGTGACGTTTGCCGAAAAGACCGGCACGTTCACCAATACAGAGCGACGCGTGCAGTTGGCGCGGAAAGCGATCCCGACTCAAGGCGACGGAAAAGACGATTGGTGGATCACGTCTCAAATTGCACAGAGGCTGATGGATAGAATCAATGACCGGGTCCGAAAAGACGCGCAGTTTGCCGGATGGGATTATTCCAATACGTCCCAGATCATGGATGAGATCAACGCGGTCGCTCCATCCTATGCAGGCATTACTCATGCACGGCTCGAAGCCGGAGAAAGACTCCAATGGCCGTGCCCGGCTAAAGATCATCCCGGTACGCCGATATTGCACACCAAACAATTCACGCGCGGCAAGGGCAAGTTCATGCCCATCGACCATGTGCCGCCTGCGGAGAAACCCGACGATGATTTCCCGATGGTGATGAGCACGGGACGGGTGTTATATCACTGGCATGGCGGGCAAATGACCCGGCGCGCAAAAGGAATTATGCAGGTGTATGGCGAGGCGCTGGTCGAGGTCAACCCGGACGATGCGGCGAAACTTGGCGTGAATGGAAAGAACATGGTGCGCGTCACCTCACGGCATGGGAGCATCGAAGCGCAGGCATGGATCACAGACCGCGTGCCGCCCGGCATGGTGTATGCGAACTTCCATTTCCCCGAGGCTTCGGCGAACGAGTTGACGCACGCCTCACTCGACCCTGTTTCGAAGATCCCCGAGTACAAGGTCACAGCCGTCAAAGTGGAG
>JABWAU010000181.1 GCA_013360875.1 Anaerolineales bacterium
TCGCTGATCTGCCATCTCATTACTTCGTGTCCCGCGCGGAAATAGTCGAAACCATCCGCACCGGTGAAAAAGGCGGGCTCAGAAAAAAGGATCTCGGCTGGCGGACGCATTGGTACGTCCTGCAATTTGCCGGTGGCTGCATCCAGCGCGACGTCCTTGAGAAAGACGAGCGACTCGTCCGCGCTGAGGCGTGGCGGCGACTCCACGTACAGGTCTGTGGCGGTCCTGCGCCAAATCAAAATACCGTCGGGCGAAATACCAGCCACTGAATCAATCAATGTCAGATAGATCATGCCATTCGAGCCCACAACGGGACCCGAGGTGGCTTGCCGCGTGGCGGACGCCTCCACGCGCCACAAGCGGTTGCCTTGCGCGTCGAAGGCGGTGACGTGACCTTCGATATCCGAAACGAAAATGCGGCTTTGCGCGTCGAGCGCGGGCGAGCCAATGGGCTGGACGTCGAGAGCAGACTCCCACAATTTTTCGCCCTGCGGGGAGAACGCGATCAATACATTGTCTTTTCCCGCAATCACCACCGTTCCGTCCGCAAACACAACGGGACCACCGGAGGGTCCGCCGGGGATTTCCGCATGCCACTTTAGTTCAGGCTGTGACTCCATGCTATACGGCGTCCACAACGTTCCATACGCATCGCGAAGTTCCGCCGCCCAAAGATGATCGCCCGGTATTTGCAGAACCGTTCCCGAATCCACAAACAAATATTGATTGCGATCGTAGTAGATCCACGCGCCCGCGAGCAGGGAAAGAACGAGCGTAACGGAGGCAAACCTTCTGCCATGCAGTTCCATCCAATGCCTGAGCGGCAGGAAGACGCGATCCTCCAGCCATTCGCCCGCCTCTTGAGGCACGATCCCCATGCGCTTGCCGAATTCCTTCCGGGTCAATTCGATCCTCAATCCCTCGCCCAACAGGTTGAAACCCAGCACGCCCATGAAAATAAACGACCCGACGATCAACAGCGCGCTGGGGTCGGTGATCCTGATCAACGAGGAGGCAAGCATCTGCCCCAACTCGGGCAATCCCTCCACGTTCACCGCTTGAAAGTCGAAGACTTCGATCCATACGCCGCCGCCGATATAAATTCCCAAAAAGCCCAAACTCGCCGCGACCATCAGCGTACTGCTAATCTCGAACGCCAGCAGGACCCAAGCCAGCGACATGATCTGCCGCAGAATGTGATTGACCAGGATGAGGTTTCCATCCGCCCCAAGCGCGCGCGCCGCCTCGACGAAAGTTTGCCCCTTGACCAGGCGCGTCTGTTCACTGACCATTCGGGCTGTTTCCGTCCATCCAGTGAGTCCCAGCCCGAAAATGAACGCCCATAAACCGCGATCCACGCCAACGGCATAGATACCGATCATCGCCACAATGAGAATCGGGATCGAAAGCAGTGAGGAGAGAGACGAATCCAGCCATCCGGCTTTGCGACCCTCCGCCCAGCCGATCAACAAACCGATAACGATGCCGACAACCAGACGAAACGTCGCCACCACAGTGACCATGATCATGGTTGGGCGCACGCCCCACAAGATGCGGCTCCACAAGTCGCGTCCCCAGCGATCCGTGCCGAGCGGGTATCCCTCGATCTTGAAGGGAGGATAGGGCGGCGTGCGAATTTTGCCGTCAACCGCCAGCGTAAAATTCTCTTTCATCGGGTCCTGCGGCGCGAAGGAGGGACCAAAGACCGCGATCAGGACCATCAAAGCGACGAGAACGGCTCCAACCAGCAAAGCCCAATTCAGATGACGCAGTTTGACGCCCGTGAACATTTGCCCGATCTTCATCCCGCCGCCTCTCCAATCTCCGTGTGCATGTCGGCTCGCAGGCGCGGGTCAACCGCGCGCGCAATCAGGGCGGCGGCGAAGTCAATGAAAAGGAAAACCAACACCAGCGTCGTCAACAACGCCGCCATGGTGGGGGGCGTCATCATCGCGGCGCGGGAAAAGCCCGAGGTTGGATCGAGGACCATTCCCGTGAACCGTCCCAAGCCGTGCCAGTTGAACAATCGCTCGATGATAATTAATTCGGCGACCATCAAACGCGCGGAATAGGCTATGGCTTGCAGGACCGGCACAGCCACGCTGCGAAACGCAAAACGGTTCTTCATGGCTGAAAACGTATGACCCAGGCTGATGCCCGCCTTCACGTACGGTTTTTGCAGTTCATCCACCAACGCGCTTCCCGTCACCTGCGCGATCTTGACGGTGGGCTGCGCCATCAAGACTAGCGACGGCAGGACGAGATGCGCATCCCAGCCAAACCCCTGAAAGGGAATCAGGACGCCGGGACCGTAGATCGTGAGCAGCAAAAAGACGGTGATTAACAGCATGGCGATATAAAATCCGGGAGATGCCAATCCCATGGTTGCTAGAATCGTGAGCCATGCTGAAACCTTCAAGCGGTCTCTTCTCACCGCGAGGCGACCGAGAAAAATTCCCAGCAGGATGCTCGACGTGAGGGCAATGGCAGCCAGTCCCAGGCTGTTGACGCCCAGGCGAAAGATCGTAACCTGAACCGGTTCGCCGTTATAGATATTGCCGAAATCCATTTGGGCAAATTTCGAGAGGTAATCCAGGTATTCGGGAAACAGGGGAGGCAGGGTAAAGTTCCCGCCCGCATAGGGATTGCTGGTCGCCACAACCGGTGCGACGTAAAAGGCAAACGCGAAACCGATGAAATTTGCAAGCAGCAGGACAAATGGAAATATAAGGATGCGGCGCAGGGAAAAACGGATCATGTGTTCTTCTCGTCCCCCGTCAGGTATTCCTCCTCCACCTCCTTGATTCCCAACAGGGCGACCAGGACCTCGGGTGGAATATCCGCTTCGGGAAGATCGGTTTTGTAAAGTTGACTATTCTCGGCGCGTTCGCGCAGGGAATGCCAGAGAAGTTGACGTTCATCACCGTTAACAACCAGATCGTTCAGGGTTCTGGCTTCCAGGAGGTATTCCCCTGTAGTATAGAGGAATGTCAGTCGCTTCCATTTCTCAGATTTGACCGGCTCCTTTAACTTCTCCAGCGCGCCGATCTGGATTTTGTAGTATTCCTCCCTTGCGCGCGGATGATCGGCTTCATCCTTGAGCAGTTCGCCGCGCGTGGTGAGTTCGTGCCCGCGGACTTCGGCGACGTATTCGATCTGTCCGCCGCGGTCGCCAAAAGTCGAGGGCTGGTAAAAAGCCAGATAGTCCACCGCGACAACCTTGGGCGCGGTGCGAAGCGGGATGCGATACCAGCCGAGGAGCCGCGCGATCTCCAAGTCACGCGGGGTCGGAAGGAGGCAGACGAGAATGAGCGAGGTTGGAGAAAGTGTCATGTAAAGAAATAGAAAGTGGAAAGTGACGAGTTGATTCTACCCGCTACTTTCCACTTTCTACAAACGACTTTCAGACGCCTGACTTACATCAACCCAACTTCCTTGTTGAACTCGACGATCAATTCGTCAATTTCATCCGCCTGCTTTTGGACATCGGTCCAGTAACTCGGTTCGTACCATTGAGCCTGGATCTCTTCATAGGTTTTGCCCTGCTGTTCGACCCATGTGTAGTATTTCAGGTTGTGCACGCGGCGGCGGTCGGTGTAGCGCAGTTCGAGCATGTTGTCGGTGGATTGACCGTGCAGGTAGCGGGCGAAGTCGGCGGCGGCATCGCGCTCGGTGTATTGACCGTATTCCTCGTGCATCTCGTGCAGGCGCGAACGGTAGAGTTCCATCGAGTCGGTCAGGACGGTGAGCATAATGTCGTTCTCGCCCATCTCGTAATATTTTGCGGCTTTGATCGCTGAGAGGACGTTCGAGATTCCGGAGAAGCCGAGCAAATCCAACTGACCAACGATCTCTTCGGGAACGCCTTTTTCGACCAGATAGGCGCGTCCATTCTCTTCGTTGAACAGGCGCGAGATATTGACCACCGCGTTGTCGTCAATCGCAACGACGACGTCCGTATTCTTGACGTTGTGGATCCATGGCACGTGCTTGTCGCCGATGCCTTCGATGCGATGCGCGCCGAATCCGTTTTCGAGGAGTGTGGGACACTGCAAGGCTTCGCTTGCCACGATCTTACTATCGGGGAATAACTGCTTCATATAATCGCCGCTGGCGATGGTCCCTGCCGAGCCAGTTGCGGACGCCATGCCGCGATAGCGGTTGTTCGGACCCATGACCTGCTTCAGCACCTCTTCCATCGCGTGCCCGGTCACTTCGTAATGCCAGAGGTAATTGCCGAATTCATCGAATTGGTTGAAGATCATCAGGTCTTGTCCCGACTTTCTCAACTCCCAGCATTTATCGAAGATCTCTTTCACGTTCGATTCGGAGCCGGGCGTTTTGATGACCTCGCCCGCGACTTTGGACAGCCACTCGAAC
>JABWAU010000060.1 GCA_013360875.1 Anaerolineales bacterium
AAAGGTCTGCGAAGGCGTAGCCGTAGCGGTTGGAGTCAAGGACGGGGTTTGCGTCGGTGTGAAGGTCTTCGTCGGTGTGTTGCTCGGCGTGCGCGTGGGAGTGAAGGTCGGCGTGTTGCTCGGAGTCCGAGTCGGGGTGTTAGACGGAGTCTGGGTCGGCGTTGCAGTTTGGGTCGGAGTCTGACTCGGGGTCAAGGTCGCAGAGGGGGTCGGCGTGGGAGTCGAAGTCGGGGTGAAGGTGGGCGTGAACGTCAATGTGTTGGTTGGCGTGAGAGTAGGCGTTGCGCTCGGCGTAAAAAGCGGATCGAGGCATATGGGCGTCGAGTCGACGCGGGCGGCGGGTTCGCGCGTATCGCCGTATTGATCGTAGATCTTGACAAATTGAACGTCGGGGAATTGTTTGAGGTTGACGGTCAATGGGCGCGCGATGGTGTAGAGCGTGCCGTTGGACTGGCAGTTCCCGGTGAGATAGACGTGCGCGACGCCGTCGGCATATTCGAGCCTGCTGTAGCCGGTGAAGCCGTTGAGAACGAGCGTCAGCCCGGCGTTCCGTTCCACGTCGCTGGGACCTCTGAAGAATTCGTTCAGCACCGCCCCGACAAGATTTTGGGAGGACGGGGCGAAGCGCGTCACCGGGACCTCGTAGGGCAGTTCGCCGTTGATGAGCCGTTCGTTATCCGTGAAGTAGACGTTCACCCTCACGAACAGAGGCGTGCGCGTCGGCGAGGGAGTGCGCGTGACGGTGGGCGTGAAACTTGGCGTGAAGGTGGGCGTGATCGTGGGCGTATCCGAAGGCGTACGCGTGACGGTGGGCGTGAACGTACCGGTCGGCGTCGAGGTTTTGGTAAATGTGGCGGTAAAGGTCGGCGAGGGCGTGAATGAGGGCGTTTGGGTGGGCGTGAGAGTGGGTGTGGACGAAGGCGTTGGCGTGGAACTCGGCGTGCGCGATGGTGTTTGCGTCAGCGTCGGTGTGAGGGATGCGGTGAGGGTAAACGTCGGCGTGAGCGAAGGCGTTCGTGTGGGCGTGAGGGTGAAGGTCGCTGTGTTCGTTGACGTAAGGGACGACGTCGGCGTTGAGGTCGCGGTCTGTGAAGGGGTGATCGTGGCAGTCGGGGTATGAGAAGATGTGACCGTGAAGGTCGGCGTAAAGGTCGAGGTTGCGGTAAACGTAAGTGTAGACGAGGGAGTTTGCGTCACGGTTGCTGTGCTTGTCAGGGTAATGGTCGGCGTGCGCGATATTGTCCCCGTAGGGGAGGGCGTAACGGTCGCGCTTGGCGTTTGTGAAGGCGCGGTTGTCGCGGTGGGAGTGAGCGATGGCGTCGCCGTAAACGCGGCGGTATGAGTTGGAGTCGGCGACGGGGTTTGCGTTGGAGTGAACGTCACGGTCGGCGTGAAGGTTGGAGAGGGCGTGACCGTGAAAGTCGGGGTGAAGGTCAATGTCGGCGTGAACGTGATCGTGGGCGTGGATGACGGCGTGTTAGTGGGCTGGCGCGTAGCGGTGGGCGCGGGAGTGTTCGAGGGACGAAGGGTTGATGTGGGAAGCGGCGTCCGCGTGGGAGTCGGCGTGTTGGATGGCGTGCGCGTGACCGTGGGAGTAAACGTTGATGAGGGCGTTTGTGTCGGCGTGAAGGTCTGCGTCGGTGTGCTGCTCGGCGCGCGCGTCGGAGTGAACGTCGAGGTCGGTGTTGACGAGGGAGTCTGGATCGGCGTGTTCGATGGAGTGAAGGTTGGCGTTGGGGTTGACGTTTCCGTCGAGGTGGGCGTGATCGTGGGAGTGAAGGTCGAAGTGTTCGTCGGCTGGCGCGTGGCGGTGGGACGCGGCGTATTCGACGGGCGCATTGTGGAGGTGGGCACAGGCGTTCGCGTCGGCGTGGGAGTCCGCGAGGGAGTCGGCGTAAAGGATGGGGTGAAGGTTGATGTGTTCGACGGCGTCAACGAAGGGGTAAGGGATGGCGTGAAGGTCGCGGTAAACGTGGATGTGGGCGTGAAGGTCGAAGTGGACGCGGGCGTATTCGTCGCAGTCGGCGTGAAGGAAAGCGCGGCAATGGCTTGTCGCGCCTGTTCCGTCCGCGCAATGGAGGTGAAGGTCGCGTTGACCGTTCGCGCGGGCGAAGGCGTTCCTGTTGAAGACGGCGCGGGACTCGGAGTTGGCGTGAGGGTGGGAGGAACGGTCCGGGTGTGGGTTGTGGTGGGGAGAGGCGTATCAGTTTCCGGCGGGGAAGGAGGCGGGGTGAAGGTCTCGAAAGGAGTCAGCGGCATGCGAGTCTGCGTGGGAGATGAGGTGTCCGGTTCCACCGGTTGCGGCAATGAGGTCGTCGTTGGGATCGAGGTCGCTTCGCGCGCGACAGTTGGAACGGGCGCCGGCGCAAACATTCGATTCGCAAGAGATTCCCCCGTCACACCGATCGCAACAGCCGCCGCCGCCAACACCAGGGACGTGATCAGCCATTGCCAGCCGGCCGTCATGCGAGCGCGGCGCGTGCGATAGAAGACGACCACGCGCGCCGATTGTATCGAGCGAATCCCCGCCCGCGCCGCAAGCAACGCCCCCAGCGCAAAGAGTACGACGACGAGGATGACACCCGTGCTGATGCTCATAAACTCCGAGATTATACATCCCTTTATGCAGGCGACAATCAATTGAGGCTTTACTTTGCTCCCGAGAAGGCGTTTTGAAAATGTAAGACAGAGACCCTAAAGGTTTCTATTGCAAGCAAAAAACATTTCAAGCAGGCTTTCTGTGCAAATTTTGAATCCGATTCGCCAGAAAACCTTTAGGGTCTGAATTTCAAAACACTCTCCGAGACGTCCCTCAAAGTTGACCGCCGCCTTTTTATTTTTGTGGTTAAATAGAAGCAATGAAAGAACTTGTCTTCCTCAAACTCGGCGGGTCGGTAATCACGGATAAAACCCAACCCTACACGCCGCGCCTCGACGTGATGGACGACATCGCGTTTCAGATCAACATGGCGCTTCAGACTCACCCGGACCTGCGCCTCGTACTCGGACATGGCGCCGGCTCCTTCGGCCACGTCCCCGCGAGCGAGTATCGCACCCGCGACG
This sequence comes from Anaerolineales bacterium, assembly GCA_013360875.1. Taxonomy (GTDB): domain Bacteria; phylum Chloroflexota; class Anaerolineae; order Anaerolineales; family Villigracilaceae; genus Defluviilinea. The sequence goes on from JABWAU010000060.1 coordinate 3,064, forward strand.
GACTGCCGCCGCGCCCCACGCCGCTCACGCACCGCGAACGCGACGATACCGAGGAGAATTATTGGAAGGGATACGCCGAGGTGTGGTACCAGGCGTCTTCCCTGAACCGGCACGTGATGAACGCGCTGCACAAGGCGGCGGTGAGCGCCATTGCGCTGCCTCCCTCCTCCAGCGTGATCGCCAGCGACGGGAAGGTCGCCATCTGGGAAACGACCCCCATCCGCATGGCGCTGGCGGCGGGCATCCTCCCTGTGATCTTCGGCGACGTGGTCTTCGACGAAGTGCGCGGCGGGACGATCCTTTCCACCGAGGACCTGTTCGGGTATCTCGCGCGCGCCCTCGCCCCGGACCGCATTCTGCTCGCGGGGATCGAAGCCGCGGTTTGGGAGGACTTCCCGGCGCGCGCAAAGAAAATTGACAGGATCACTCCGCAATCGTTCCACGCGGTCAGGGAAGGTGTGGGCAAATCCATTGCCGCGGACGTAACCGGCGGGATGGAATCGAAGGTGAAGCAAATGCTCGAACTGGCGCAGGAATTCCCGGGGATGACGATCCAGATCTTTTCGGGGGAGGAACCGGGGAACGTTGCCAGAGCCGTTTCGGGGGAAACGTTGGGAACGTTGATCTCGACCTGAATCGAAGGTCCCTCTCCTGAATGTGACAAAAGATATGACGTACTTCCATTGGAAAGTTTGTGAAAATTTTCTATAATGGGGGAGCGTTAACTACCGCTCTCAAACTCCATACACATTCGTCCAAACAAAGGAGATCCTATGGCAAGCACAAAGTCCTCCAAGGGGAAAACAAAGAAGATCGTACAGACAAAGAGGAAGGCAGCAACAAGGAAACCGGCTGTCAGAAAATTCCCATTCACCCCGACCAAATTAAAATTGCTCAAACCCGTCCCTTCGGACATCGAGATCGCCCAGGCGGGCAAACTCAAACCCATCCTGCAGATCGCGCAGGAACTGGGGATCAAGGAAAGCGAACTCGAACTTTTCGGTCCCTACAAAGCCAAGGTCAAACTCGAGATCCTTGACCGCCTCGCCAAACGCCCGGACGGAAAGTACATTGACGTCACCGCCATCACCCCCACCCCGCTCGGCGAAGGCAAGACCACGACAACCGTAGGCCTTTCGCAGGCGCTCGGCGCACACCTCGGCAAGAAGGTCATCACCGTCATCCGCCAGCCCTCGCAGGGACCGACTTTCGGCATCAAGGGCGGTGCGGCCGGCGGCGGCTACAGCCAGATCATCCCGATGGAGGATTTCAACCTGCACCTGACCGGCGACATTCACGCCATCACCGCCGCGCACAACTTGTGCGCCGCCGCGCTGGATGCGCGCATCATGCACGAAGCCAAAACCCCCGACGACGACAAACTCTTCGATGCGCTCTGCCCGCCCGATAAAAAAGGCAACCGCAACTTCTCGCCTTCCATGCTGCGCCGCTTGAAGAAACTCGGCATCGAAAAAACCGACCCCAACGATCTGACCCCTGAAGAACGCCGCCGCTTTGCCCGCCTCGATATTGATTACAGCGGGGTGCAATGGCGGCGCGTGGTTGACATCAACGACCGCATGTTGCGCGAGATTCAAGTGGGGCTGGGCAAGGAAGAAGCGGGTTTCGAGCATCGCTCCGGTTACGACATCACCGTCGCATCCGAAATCATGGCTATCCTGGCGCTGACGACCAGCCTCGAAGACATGCGCGAGCGCCTCGGGCGCATGGTCGTGGCGGTCAACCGTCACGGCGAAGCCATCACCGCCGAAGACCTGGGCGTGGCTGGCGCGATGACCGTCCTCATGAAGGACGCCATCAAACCGAACCTGATGCAAACCCTCGAGGGAACTCCCGCTTTCGTCCATGCGGGACCGTTCGCCAACATCGCACACGGCAACAGTTCCATCATCGCCGATAAAATCGCGCTCAAACTCGGCGATTACGTCATCACCGAATCGGGCTTCGGCGCGGATTGCGGCATGGAAAAATTCTTCAATATCAAATGCCGCTACTCGGGCTTGATCCCGCAGGTGGTCGTCATTGTTGCCACCGTCCGCGCGCTCAAGATGCACGGCGGCGGGCCGAAAGTGGTGGCGGGCAAACCGCTTGCTCCCGAATACACCGACGAGAATCTCGATCTGCTCCGCAGGGGGTTGCCCAACCTCACCCAGCACATCGAAAACGCGCTCAAGTTCGGCGTCAACGTGGTGGTGGCGGTCAACTCCTTCGCCACCGACACCCCCGCCGAAGTGGAACTCGTTCGTCAAGCAGCCATCGAAGCGGGCGCCATGGACGCGGTCGTTTCGCGTCACTGGATGGAAGGCGGCAAGGGCGCCATCGCGCTGGCGGAAGCGGTCATCAGGGCTTGCGACCAACCCAGCAAATTCCGCTTCCTCTACGACGTCAACCTTTCCATCAAGGAAAAGATCGAGATCATCTGCCGCGAGATTTATCGCGCCGACGGCGTGGACTACTCCCCGGAAGCCGAAGCGAAGATCGAGCAGTACACCAAACTCGGTTTTGGCAGCCTGCCGATGTGCATGGCAAAGACCCACCTTTCCTTCACGCACGACGCCAGCATCAAGGGCGCGCCGCGCGGATTCCGCGTTCCCATCCGTGACATTCGCGCGAGCGTGGGTGCGGGCTTTCTCTATCCGCTCCTCGGTGAAATGCGTACCATGCCCGGCCTGCCAACGAGACCGGTGTTCTATGATGTAGACATGGATCTCAAAACCGGCAAGGTCGTCGGCTTGTTCTAACTACAATTGCCGAACGTCCCGAAAGGCTGCCCTGAACGATATGAAGGGTCTCAGCCTTCGGGACGTTTCGTTTAATTTTGTAACTACTCAGCCCTTTTCGCATACGCAGACCCTAGGAGAGTGTCTGATAACAAAATCAGTGAGGCTGGTGTGTACCCGGCATTGTCATTTCGAGCGTCAGCGAGAAATCCTTTGCCCACCGAGCCAGGATTTCTCCTCGCGGAGTTTACCCTGAGCGGCCAAGCCGTGCCGAAGGGCTCGTCGAAATGACATCTGGCAGGGTTTTCAGACACTTTCTAAAGGTCTTTCCCGCAAAAACAGACGCGGAATTTGCAGAGATATCATGCTTGAAGCGTATTATTGATTGCAAAGGAGACCTTTAGGGTCTTGCCTGAGTAGTTACTTAATTTTGTATAATCCCCAACGCGACTTATAATTCCACGCATGGATACACAAACACTGACGATTACCGACGCGCTCGAATCCGTCCACCGGGGGGATGTGACGCCTCAAGACCTCGCCGAAACCTGCTTCCGTGAAATCGAGCGACTCAACCCCGCGCTCAATGCCTACATCACCGTCATCCCGCCCGAAGATTCGTTCAAGGCTGAATACCCCGCCGGCACCGGCGCGTTGAGCAAAACCTTGCGCGGGATTCCCATTGCCGTAAAAGACCTGTTCGATACCGCCGGCATTCGCGCCACCGCCGGCTCGAAATTTTTCGCAGACAACATCCCTGAACAGGACGCGTTCGTCGTGGAAAGACTCAAACAGGCGGGCGCGCTCATCAACGGCAAGACGAACACGCACGAGATCGCATTGGGCGTGACGGGAAACAATCCGCATTATGGAACCGCGCGCAATCCCTGGAACACGGAACGCATCCCCGGCGGTTCCTCCAGCGGATCTGCCATCGCCGTCGCGACAGGCATGGCGCTCGGCGCCCTCGGCACGGATACCGGCGGCTCGATCCGCATCCCCGCGTCGTTATGTGGAATCGTCGGCTTCAAACCCACATACGGACGCGTGAGCCTGCGCGGGGTGTTCCCTCTTTCGTGGAATCTCGATCACGTGGGACCGCTCGCCAAATGCGTGAAGGACGCCGCGCTGCTCATGCAGGTCATTTCCGTTTACGATCCGATTGACCCAGCCTCCATCAAAATGCTCGCGGGCGATTATCTCGGCCATCTCGCGGACGATATGGAAGGCAGAAGGATCGCGCTGGGCGTTGGGAAATACGTCGAAGCCGCAGACGCCGAAGTTCTGAACGCGCTGCGCGAAGCCGCAGGAGTATTCGAAGCCATGGGATGCAGGGTGAGAGAAGTGAACGTGGATTGGCTGCGCGATGCCGCGCTCGCCAACAAAACCATGACGCAAGCCGACGGCGCGGCGGTCCATCGCGACCGCTTGAGGGATCACTCCGAAATGTTCGGCGAGGACGTCCGTCGCAGATTGGAGGATGGCGCGAAAACCACCTCGACGGAGTACGCTCTCGCAAGGCGCACACAGGCTGAAGTCCGGAAAAGATGCGAGCTGTTCTTTGAATCTCAAGAGTTTTTGATTCTCCCCGCAACACCCATCGCCGCGCCAACCATCGCCGGTCACGATGCGGTCGAGCAGGCGGGACGTCTCACGCGTTTCACCGCGCCGTTCAATCTGGCCGGTTTGCCGGCGTTATCCCTGCCGTGCGGTTTCACAAAAGAGGGATTGCCCATCGGTTTGCAGATCGTCGCACGCGCCTGGGAGGACGCGAAGGTATTGAATGCGGGGTACGCGTTCGAGCAGATGACCGAATGGCACAAGAGGTTTCCTGCAATTTGATTTTGGAATCCAGAGGCAAATTGCAGGATATTGAATACATTAAGGTGACGGTCACTTTGTTTGTAAGTGACCGTCACCTTAATTGTTCCACCACTTTCTCATAAAATTCCAACGACCCAGGGTTCATCAACGCCTCCCTGTTCGTCACCGCTCTTCCGTTGATGATGTTCGTCACGGCGCTCTCGACTTTTTTCATGTTCAAGGTGTAGGGAATCTCCGGCGCTTCGAATATCAAAGCAGGGACATGACGCGGCGAGGCGTTCTCGCGCAGCGTCCAGCGGATCTTTTCCTTCAATTCCCCGGTCAGCGTGAAGCCGGGCGCAAGTTTGACGAACAGGATCACGCGCTGGTCGTCCTGATGGTTCTGTCCCACCGCGAGGCTGTCGGCGATCTCGGGTAGTTTTTCCAGTTGTGTGTAAATCTCCGCCGTGCCGATGCGGACGCCGGAGGGTTTCAGCACCGCGTCGGAACGTCCATAGAACGTCACTCCGCCTGTGTCGCTGTGAAACAGGATGTAATCGCCGTGCCGCCACACGTTCGGGTACACACTGAAATACGCGTCGAAATATTTCGAGCCGTCCAGGTCATTCCAGAAATACAACGGCATCGAAGGCGCCGGCGCTTCACAAACCAGTTCGCCCTGTTCGTCGCGGATCGGCCTGCCTTTTTCATCGTACGCGTTGATCTTCATCCCCAGCGCCGGGCTTTGCAACTCTCCCGCGTAGACCGGCAGGATCGGACTCCCCGCCGCGAAACAGCCGTTGATATCCGTGCCGCCTGAAATCGAGTTGAAGTGCAGGTCGGCTTTGATGTCGCGATAAACGTATTCGAATCCCTCCGCGGAGAGCGGCGAGCCGGTCTGCGAGATTTCACGCAGTGACGACAAATCGTAATCTCTGCCCGGCGAAATGCCCTCTTTTTTCAGGAAATGGAGGTAACTCGCGCTGCACCCGAAGATGGTGATCTCCTCATCCTGGATCAACTTCCACATAGCGCCAGGATCGGGATGATTGGGATTGCCGTCGTATAAAACAATCGTCGCGCCGACCGCCAGCGAACTGATCAGCCAGTTCCACATCATCCAACTGCACGACGTGATGTACATGATCGTGTCGGTGCGTTTGAGGTCGGTGTGCAGCAGCAATTCCTTGAGGTGATTGATCAGCACGCCGCCCGCGCTCTGCACCATGCACTTCGGCTTGCCCGTCGTCCCGGACGAGAACATGATGTATTGCGGATGATCGAACGGCAATTGTTCAAATTGAATTTCCTGATTGCTTTCCTTCGAGAGAAAGTCATCGTAATGAACCGCATCGGGGATTTGCGAAATATCGGGTCGTTCGCGCGTGTATGAAACCACGATCACCTTTTGCAATGACGGAATTCCGCGCACGACTTCCTCGGCATGTCCAAGCGTATCGAACATCCTGCCTTTATAAAAATATCCATCCGCGGTGATCATCGCCTTCGGCTCGACCTGTCCCAGCCGTTCGATTGCCGCGGCGGGACCGATATCCGTCGCGCAGGAGGACCACGTCGCGCCGAGGCTCGCCGCCGCCAACATGCAGACGACGGTCTCGATCATGTTCGGCATGTACCCGACGACCCGGTCACCCGCGCCGATTCCTGCTTCGCGCAGCGAATAAGCCAGGCGCGCCACTGAATCGTATAACCCGGCATACGTCATGCGTTTGGAAATCTGCGTTTCGCCTTTGAAGATGAAAGCGGTTTGCTCATCGCGATAGCGCAGAAGGTTCTCCGCGAAGTTCAAGCGCGCGCCGGGGAACCATTTCGCGCCGGGGAAGACGGATAGATCCGTCACTACCGAGTCGGTTTTTTTGGAGGCTTTGATTTCGGCAAAGTCCCAAACCGCCGCCCAGAAATCAGGGATATTGTTCACGGACCAGTTATAGAGGTCCGAATAAGAGGCGAGGTTCAATCCATATCGCGCGTTGACTTCATTGATAAAGCGCGTGATGTTCGCGTTCCGCCTGCGTTCCTCCGAAGGCATCCATAATGGAGTTCTCATAAATTGTTCCTCCTTGGCGATTACTAAGAGAGCGCCTGAAGACCAGTCGAGCCGGTCCCATCTCCTCGTCAATCCAATATCAATTTACTGCGCTGGAACAACCGCCGGGCAATGGCGATCAGGATCAATTCGACAACGAGAAGGAGGAGCGCCAACCCGACGGCAATCTGCATCGGCTGGACGTTTTCCAGCATGTTTTCAGCCGCGTTCAACCACGCGCTCGGAATGAACTGGATCAACATGAACGGCAGGAACAGGACCAGCATCCCCGCGCTCATCATTTGCTGCGCCTGGCGGACACTGCCCGCCCGCAGGGACACCAGCACGCCGATACTTGCCGACAACCCGGAGATAAGGATGCTGAACGCAAGCGCGCCCATGAACATCTCGAACGGATAGAACAACAGCCCTTCACTGCCAAAGCCGATATTGACCGTGATGAGGCTGGCGATCATGATGACCCAGGTCAGTGTGAAGCCATACATCAGGGCCGCGAGCAGTTTGCCGAACAGGATGGCTTGATCGGACAGCCGCGTGGCTAACAGCGACTCCAACGTATGACGTTCGCGCTCCCCCGCGAACAGGTCCGCCACGACGCCGGAGACCCACAGGAACGGCATCCAGCCCCAAACCATGATGCTGATCGGCGAGGTTACCCATTCGCGCCCATTTTGCAGCGGGATGACGATGCCGAAGATGAGGATCAGGATCAACATGCTGAACCTGCTTCGCCCGCGCGCATCGCCGAATGTGAAGATCTCGCGCAGTTCCTTCACGGCTACAGTAATGACATCCGCGATCATTCCGCTTCTCCTTTTTCCTCCTCGACCAGTTGCAGGAAGACATCTTCGAGGTCGGCTTTTTCCTTCCAAACTTCATCAATCTGCACGCCCGCGCCGACCAACTTTGTAACGATCTCGTGGGAACGCGAGAGGTCGTTCAAGTCCATGACCAGTTTCCCATTTTGTTGCTGTACTCGTTTGACCAAAGCATTGCTTTTCACATCTTCGAGGATTTGCGAAGTGATCCCCTGCCCCGTCACATACAAACGCGGCGCGGAGGTCTTCGAGCGTAATTCGGACGGACTGCCCACCGCGAGCAAATTTCCGTGATTGATCACACCGACCTGATTGCATAACTTCTCAGCCTCGGCAAGGTTGTGGGTCGTGAGGAAGATCGTCATACCCTCCTGCGCGACCAGCGATGCAAGATCCTCGCGCAAGGCTGACGAAGCGACCGGGTCCAAGCCTGCTGTCGGCTCATCGAGGAAGATCAGTTCCGGGCGGTGCATGAGCGCCCGCGCCACGGCGAGTTTCTGTTTCATGCCGCGGCTCCAGCGTCCAATGGGTTCGCCTCGCCGTTCGTATAGATCCAGCGGCTCGAGCAATTCACGGATTCGTTTTTCGCGATCCGCTTTGGACATGCGCCAGATGCGCCCGTAATAATCGAGATTCTCCGCCGCGGACAATCGCTCGTACAAACCGTGATGCTCGAGCAACGCCCCGCATCGCACACGGACCTCGTCGGGCTGTTTCCGCGTATCGAACCCCAGCACCTGCGCCGAGCCATCGTCCGCGTCCAGCAGACCGAGCAACAGACGGATGGTCGTGGTCTTTCCAGAGCCGTTCGGACCGAGGAAACCGAAGACCGTGCCGCGCGGAATTTCCAGTGTCAGGCGATCAACCGCCTTCAGGTTCCCGAAGGAACGCGTGAGTTGATGGGTTTGTATTGCGTTCATGGAATCCTATCGAGTCACAATGTCGAAATCAAAATCCGATCGTCATCCCGTGCATGACGATCATGGAAGCCGCCCATAACAACGGGATGCTCCATCGCGTGGCGCGATGGAGATGCCGTAGATTTTGTTCGTCCTCCCCCGCCGATTGCATCAGAAAAAGCGCAATTGCCACGCTCAACGACGCGGTGATGAAAACATATTGCAGGATCATGAACCTGTCTGCATACGTCAGATAGCCGACGGGGGGAATGGAGGAGGTCAGGGTCATGTGATAGAAGATGGCGCTGGCGAGCGTGCCGGAGGTCAGCGCGATGCGGTCTTTTGCGTCGGTCGGGCTCATCAAAAAGGAAAGCATCCCAACGCCTACAATGACGATCGCCGCGAACAATCCCTTCATAAACGAGGAGAACCAGGGATGATTGATGCGAATGTAAAAGCGCGCCCGCGAATAACTCTCGTTGTAAATGTCGTAAGTGTGGGAATTGACCTCGCCCGTGATACTGGGTTCGAGATTCCAACCTGAAACGTACACAGACGAATCGATCCCGCTTTGTTCGGGGTCGGCGATGTAAACGAATTCGGCGTCGGTTTTGTTCTTGTCCTCGATCTCGATCACCAGGACGTGTTCATCGAACGGAAAATCGCGCAAGTCCAGGTTGGAGCGCATGGTCGCGCGCACGCGGTAATAATACGCCTTCCCAAGATCGCCCTCGTCGGTTTGATCTTCGATCTCGGGTCCCGCCCCGGCGTTGATCAGGTCGAAATCGCGCGGATCGCAATTTTCAGTTTCGCAAATGAAGTTCAGGAAAAAGTCAACGGTATAGCGACTCGTGGTCGTATCCAGGTTCCCAACCGAAAGGATATACACCCCGATCCGAACCGCCTCCCTGCCGTTCAATTCGGCGGCGGAAGGAGGTGGCGGGAACGACTTCACAACGGCGGCAGGATCTATGACCGCCTGAAAAGCCGCACCGCCTCTCGGCATACCCAGGAACAACGGCGTCAACCCAAGCATTAATGCAAAAATGATCGCGGCTGGAATCCAGGATTTGCTTGCGCTTCTGAAGAACATACGGAACGACACCTCGAACTGGATTATCAATCCATTATACAGAAAAAAGACGGATTCATATTGACAAACCTCCCCGACTCCTGTACCCTCGCTCCATGCCGGACCTTTCACCGTCTCAGCGTCAAATCGCTGCATCTCCCCCTGACCTTAAACTCTTCGTCTCCGGTCCCGCAGGGACCGGCAAAACCACCGCAGGCGTCGAGCGGATGCGTTACCTGCTCGCGCAAGGCATCCCCGGCGAATCCATCCTCATGCTCACCCCGCAACGAAGTTTGCAGGAGCCGTACCTCGACCTGCTCCACAGCCCGGAGCGAAGCGCGGGCGGCGAAGCGACTCCCGCCACGATCGGCGGCTTGGCGCGCCGTGCATGCGACCTGTTCTGGGGTCTCGCGGCGGAAGCGGTGGGGTTTGCAAGACCCGATCAGCCTCCCGTTTTCCTCACGCTCGAGACCGCGCAATATTACATGGCACGCCTCGTTCGTCCGTTGTTGGATGAAGGATATTTCGAGTCCGTCACAATTGACCGCAACCGCCTGTACTCCCAGATCATTGACAACCTCAACAAAGCCGCGGTGATCGGTTTTCCCCATACCGAAATCGGCGCGCGACTCGACTCCGCCTACTTCGGCGATCCCGCGCAGAGACGCGTTTACGCCGACGCGCAGGATTGCGCGAACCGTTTTCGACAATACTGCCTCGAACGCAACCTGCTCGATTTCTCATTGCAACTCGAAGTCTTTGCGAACGTTTTGTGGAAGCAGGATATTGTACGGAATTATCTCTTTCGCGCGTATCGCCATTTGATCTACGACAACGTGGAGGAGGACGGTCCACGCGCGCACGACATCCTCCGCGAGTGGCTCCCGGCGTTCGATTCCGCATTGCTGATCTACGACGAAGGCGCGGGCTTCCGCTATTTCCTCGGCGCGGATACTCAGACAGGCTGGGCGCTGCGCGAACTGTGCGATGAGCATGTCGTGTTGAACGAATCGTTTGTCATGTCGGTGGACGTGGCGGAATTGAGCGAAGGCTTGGTCAATGCCATATTGCCGGACACGAATGAAAAGTGGAAAGCGGAAAGTGGAAGCGGATCTGCTCTTTCCATTATCCAATCCCATTTTTATCCTGAACTGCTCGATGCTGTCGTCAATGAAATCCACCGCTTGCTTGCTGAATCTCTTCGTCCTTCCGATATCGTCATCCTCGCTCCCTATCTCCCCGACGCCCTGCGTTTTTCCATCGCCCACCGGCTCGAAACGAAGAACATCCCCTGGCGTTCACACCGTCCATCGCGTTCCCTGCGCGACGAATCCGCCTCCCGTGCGTTGATCACGCTTGCCGCATTGGCTCATCCGCAATGGGGCATCCACCCCCCGAAATTCGACGCGGCGTACGCATTGATGCAATCCATTGACAGGCTCGATCTTGTCCGGGCGCAATTGCTCACCGAGATCGTCTATCGCCAGCGCGACCTTCGGCTTTCACCCTTCGACCAGATCAAACCCGAAGTGCAGGAACGCATCACCTTCACGCTCGGCAACCGATATACGACCCTGCGCGATTGGATTTTGGCGTATCATGAAGACGACCCATTGCCCCTCGATCATTTCCTCCGCAAATTGTTCGGCGAAGTGTTGTCCCAGCCGGGCTTCGGCTATCATCGCGACTTCGACTCGGTCCGCGTGGCGGCGAGTTTGGTGGAATCGGTCAAGAAGTTTCGCATGGCAATGGAAGCAGCCATGGACCTCGGAGGTCTGGGACGCGAGTATATCCAAATGTTGAACGACGGCGTCATTGCCGCATCCTACCTCGAGGGCTGGGGATCCGAGGACAAGGACGCCGTGCTGGTCGCGCCCGCCCACACGTTCCTGATGATGAACCGCCCCGTGACCGTCCAATTCTGGCTCGATATCGGTTCAGGCGGATGGTATGAGCGTTTATCCCAGCCGTTGACTCATCCCCACGTGTTATCGCGTGAATGGGAACCCGGCCGGGTCTGGACCGACGCGGATGAAGTCCAGGCAGGCAAAGAGTCATTGGCGCGTCTGGTGTCGGGGCTGTTGCATCGCTGCCGCGAACGGGTCTTTATCTGCCTCTCCGAACTGGGCGAAAGCGGATTCGAACAACGCGGCGAACTCTTGCGCGCCTTTCAGAAGGTTTTGACATCCCAGGGGGACGCATAGATCGAGGATCGGCGTTCGGGCGACGCGAAGCGTCACGAGAAATCCCCGCCGAAGAGGAATTCACGTCACTGATACTTTCGCCACGAAATGTATCCAACAAGAAAATCAATGATCCCAAACAGGATCGCGCCCCAGCAAATGTAATACGTCCCTCCCGCCGGGCTCGAAGCCGCAGAACTGTAGGAGAGAATCGTAATCACCGTCCCGGCGACAGCCCAAAGCAACCCGCGATTCATTTGCTTCCTGTACTTCTCGGCGAGCAGGCTTCGCCCCTCGAGCGAATTCTCCAATTCGTTCAAAGCGCTTCCGTAAGCCTTTTGAGCGTCGGCTAGGGCAAGTCCCTCCTTTTTCAGCATGTTAAGGATCGTGTTCCTGTCCTTCCCGGCCAGATGTTCCCTTCTGACCAAATCAACCGCCGAGATGAATGTCGGTGTGTCCGGGGTTAGTCCAGCCCTGCCAATCGAATTCAAGAACTCCAGCGCTTCCGGCGTCCCGATCTTCGCCAGCCCGGCAACGACGTTTTGTCTTACACTTTCGTCCGGGTCCTTATAGGCGTTTATCAGGGGTCTTACCGCGGCCGGGTTTTTGGAATTCCCCAGTTAATACGACGCCGACCTTCGTTGCCGGTCGTTGCCGTTCTGAAGGTCAACGACCAATTGCTGAACTTTCATATCGTCCATACTCCACCTCGCAATGTATAGCATTCACAGATGATGCTTCGAGATCAGTGTACAACTTCCGCAAACGGATTTCAAGCCCCAATCGCGACCTCAATTCTCCAATCCTCAATCTTCGATCCTGCTTATCGCGAAATCACCTGATATCGCCTGCTTTTCGGATCGCCTCGCCGCGTCCGGAACGTTGTCGAGATTTCCGTAATCTCCCGATTCTATTGTTATACTCCACCCATGTCGCTTGCCGCATCCCTTCACACCCACTTCGGCTTCGACTCCTTCCGCGCGGGACAGGAGGAGGCGATCCAAAGCCTCCTCAACCAGCAACACACCCTCGCCATCATGCCCACCGGCGCGGGCAAATCGCTCATCTATCAATTCACCGCGTTGCATTTGGACGGTTTCACGCTCGTCATCTCGCCGCTCATCGCGTTGATGAAAGACCAGGTGGACGCGCTTAACCGCAAAGGGATTCCTGCCACGTTCATCAATAGCGCCATCCCGACAGCAGAACAAAATCAAAGACTGATCCTCCTTTCGCAAGGGAAATACAGACTCGCCTACGTCGCGCCGGAACGATTAAGAAGCGTGACCTTCCTCCGCTCGCTTCAAAACCTGACCCTCAGCCTGCTCGCCGTTGACGAGGCTCACTGCATCTCGGAGTGGGGACACGACTTCCGCCCCGACTATCTCCACATCGCCGAAGCGCGCCGCAAACTTGGAAATCCGCTCACCGTCGCGCTGACCGCCACCGCGACTCCCAAAGTGCAGGGCGACATCATCCGTTTATTGGGACTACCCGAATCCACACATCGCATCGTGACGGGATTCAACCGTCCCAACCTCACCCTCGAAGTGAAATACACCGCCGACACCGAATCCAAATTTCGCGCATTGAGTGAGTTGCTGAGTACCACGAACTTCCAGTTTGCGAATGGCGCAACCATCATCTACACCGGCACGCGCCGCGACGCGGAGGAAGTCGCCGAGTTCGTGCGTGTGATCTGCAAATCGAACGCGGAACATTACCACGCAGGGTTACTTCCCGAAGACCGTGCAAGAATTCAAGAACGATTCATCAACGGCACGACTAACGTCATCGTCGCCACCAACGCCTTCGGCATGGGCATTGACCGCGCCGACGTGCGTCAGGTCATTCACTATTCGCTGCCGGGTTCGCTCGAAGCGTATTACCAGGAAGCGGGTCGCGCGGGACGCGATGGACTTCCCGCCAAAGCCGTTTTGTTCTACGATCCGCAGGATCGCGCCTTGCAGGAATTCTTCATTCAAAACAGCGTCATTTCGTCCGAAGAGTTGCAATTGCTCTACCGCGCCCTCGGCAACTCAAACGATGAAATCTGGATGACCACAGACGACTTCTCACGCCGCACCGATTTGCACCAGGTCAAAGTGAAAGTGGGACTCGCCGAACTCGAACGCGTTGGCGCTCTCGAACATCTCGGCGATGACGGCGTGAGAATGCTGTTGAAAAAGGGAAAATGGGATTCGTTTGCAATCCAACGAGCCGCGGCGCGAAGCCGCGAACACACGCGTCACCGCATCGAACAGCTCGATCATATCATCCACTACGCCGAGACGAACGTCTGCCGCCGCAGGGTTGTCTTGAAGCATTTTGGCGACCAAGGAAACGCGGACGCGCCTGTTTGTTGCGACAACTGCGAAACACGGAAATCACTTCCCTCGCAGGCAACCAGCGAAACCGTCGGTGACGTGGCGCAAATGGATCTCATCGAACGCGCCGCGCTCATCATTTTGGATGCAGTCCGCAGACTCGGAACGCGTCAGGTCGGGCGCGAGAAACTGGCTCAAATCCTAAAAGGCTCGAAGGCGAAGGATATTCTCAAGTTTCATTACGACAAGCATGTGTATTACGCAAAACTCGCTGCCATTCAACGAAATCAACTCGAAGACATGATCCAGGAACTAACATCGCTTGGCTATTTCAAGGTGGTCGGCGGCGAATATCCCGTGATCAAACTCACGCCCAAAGGCGAAAGCGCCATCCGGCAAAAGGCATCCATCCCGTTAACACGACCTCACGGATTTTCCAAACACAAGATCGAAAAGAAGAAAGCCCAATTACAGGCGGGCGGCACCGTGGAATACACCGCGCAATTGCTCGACAGCGGGCTCGCTCCCGAACAAATCGCGCGCCAACGCGGGCTAACGCTGATGACCATTTACGGTCACTGCGCCAAACTTATCGAAGCGGGCAAACTCGATGTGGATAAGGTTGTCGCCCAGGATGTAAAAGAGAAAATCGAAAAAGCGATTCAGCAAGTCGGCTCCACCCAATATCTGTTCCCCATCAAAAGTCTTCTCCCCGATGAAATCTCCTATGAAATAATTCGCTGCGTGGTCGCAGCACAGGGCAGCGCTGCAAGATTTATCTTGCAAGGGGGCAACATGAATGTTGCGGTACAGGCTCCGACACCCGATACGCAACACGAACTACGCTCCACGCAACACGATCCCATCTCCTCCTACCTCTCCTCCTCCCACCCGCGTCCCTTGAAGGGTAATTGGCAGGCTGGTTTTGCTTTGGATTTTCACAGTTCCTTCCAAGGCGCGGACTGGAATCGCAGCGGCGTCGGAGATTTGACCTATCGCCTCAAATATCAATCCGATCCAACGGCGCTCCCCACCCTCGTCGAGCACACGCGCAACCTGTTCAACGCGCACCCTGAAATGAAGCAATTCGATGTCGTCATTCCCGTTCCATCGTCAACGCCGCGTGAGTTCGATCCTGTGCGCGAATTTTGCAAAGCGTTATCGAAAGCGCTTGACAAGCCCATGCAAACGCCGCTCGTCAAAACGCGCCAGACCCAACCGCAAAAAGAGATGAAGACTCTCCCGCAAAAACGCGATAACGTCGCGGGCGCGTTTGCGCTCAATAGTGATATAACTGGAAAGCGAGTTCTTCTTGTGGATGATTTATTCGACTCGGGCGCGACGCTCGAAGAAATCACAAAACTTCTCATCAAACACAAAGCCGCGCGCGTCAACGTTCTGACTCTCACTCGCACCATTCATGCTGACGCGTAACGCAGTAGACACGGAAACAAGTAGACAAATAAACAAGTACACACGTAGATATGTGGATACGGAACGCGCCTCACCCAACTCCTCTCCTGCCGTTTTGTTTTACGCGGGCGAGCACTATTGGGTCAACCTGGGATCGCGGTTGCTGGTTCGCGTCGTTTGGGCGATGCGGGAAAAGAGTGCGCGGATTATACTTGTATTGAATGCCTAGCGGAACAACCTCTCCCATCCCTGCTTGATCTGAAGCGACCGCAGCCGCCACGTGCCGACTATCCCGAACGGGATGAACAACACGAACGCCACATAGATCGCGCCGTTGATGAAACTGGCGCTCTCGCCGATGTAGCGCCTCAACCCGAAATCGAGCAGGCGGAAGACGATCGCGCCGACCAGCGCGCCGTTCAACGTGCCGACTCCGCCGATGAGGATGATCAACAGGGCAGTGACCGTAAACCCAAGCCCGGCAACGTTTGGCGAGACGATCGGTTGATAGAGGGTATGAAGAAAGCCAGCCAGCGCGGCGGTGAGCGAGGACAAGGTCAACGCGGCGAGTTTGAAGTAAAAGGTGTTGTATCCCAGCATTTGGGCGCGGCTTTCGTTTTCACGGATGGCGATGCACACGCGTCCCGTCGGGGAATTGACGAAGCGTTGATAAAGCAGATAAACCACGACAAGTATTGCAAGCGCGAGGAAGTAAAAGCGCAGGCGCTCATTGGCGGGACTGATGAAGGCAGGCACGATCACGCCCTGCAGACCCACGTCCGCACCCGTGTACGCGCCCAGTTCGCTGGACATGACGACGATGTGGAACACCGAAGCGATTCCCAATGTGACCAGCGCAAAGGTGATTCCCTTCACGCGCGGCAGCACCAGCCCAAATAAAATGGCTTGCAGGATCGCGGCGAGAAAGACCAGTCCCAACGTGGGAAGCAACGATAATCCAAAACTCTTGATGGCAATGCCCGTCAGGTACGCGCCCACAGCGAAGAACATGGAATGACCGAAGGAAAGCAGACCCGTGATGCCGAAGATCAGGTCGTAGCTCAAGGCATAAAGAGCGAGGATGAAGATCTCGATGGCAAGTCCCTGCGCGAATTTGGAGTTGCCCGATTGATTGCTCCACACCGCGAGCGGCGAAGCGCCGTCGAACAGACCGATGATGAATGGGAGCAGGAGAAGGGCCAGAAGCGCAACTAGTGAAACGCGGTTCCGTGCGACGAATGAAGTTTGCATCGTTGATTATTCCTTCTTGCCAAGAAGACCGTTGGGCAGGATCAATAAAATAATAACCATCAACAAGACCGTCGAGGCAGGCACAAGCGGCGGGGTGGGCTTGAACACGATCTCGGTGAATGGAATGGCGATTCCGATCTGCCCGTATTTGATGATGAACTGTTGGATGAGTCCCACGAGGATGGAGCCCAGCGCCGCGCCCGGATAATTCGTCAAGCCGCCGATGGCGAGCGCGATCAACGCATTGAGAAAAAGGGTCTCACCCATCACATTGGAGAGACCCGAGGAGGGCGCGGCGAGCGCGCCGCCCAACGCCGCCAACCCCACGCCCAGCGCAAAGACCATCGTGAAGACGCGGCGCACGTTGATGCCCAGCGCTTCGACCATCTCGCGGTCCTGCACGCCCGCGCGGATGACCATGCCGAGCCGCGTACGCTGCAACAGCATCCATATCGAGACCAGCACGATCAAGCCAACCAACGGGATGAAGATCTCGTTGTACACGCGCACGCGTCCCTCCCACAGCAAAATAACCGAACAATGATTTGCCCACCAGTCGGCAAAATTGGTCGCGGGGCAGGCGCCGCCCGTTCCATTGAAAAACTCCGGCTTGGGCATCACGAATTCGGGCCGTCCCCAGATCGCGCGCACCATTTCGATTCCGATGGCGCTCATTCCCAGCGTAAGCATAAGTTGATAGATCGGTCGGCTGTAAAGCGGACGAATGAGCGTGGACTCCATCAGCGCGCCCAGCCCCGCGCCGCTCAATATCGCCGTGAGAACGGAAAGCAAAAACAACCAGTTCGAATTAAGACCGAAGAGAAAACCGGTCAGCGCGTCGTTGAAGATGAAGGTGATGAGCGCGAAGAAGGCGATGAAGATGAAACCCACATAAGATCTCCAACCGGTACGTGTTGCGTGGTGCGCGGCGTCGCCGAAGATGGAAAGACCGAACGCGCCCAACACACCGGCAAGCAATAAACCGATCAACGCAAGGGCCGGGGAAATCTCCGTGAAAGAGGCGGGAGAAACGGGAAGGCGCGTCCCCTGGTTCGCCATGAACGCGAACGTGACCGGACTTTGCGCGTAATTCTCCACGTTCCAGATGGCGATGGGATATCGAGGCAGGATAAAGCCGAAGAGCAGAATCGAGAGCAGGATCAAAGCCCAGGGGAGGATGCGCCTCATTCTTAAGCCGAGCCTGATCCGGTCCGAAAGAAGCGGATACACATCCCAAAGCGCGAACCCGCTGAACGTCAACATGAGCGGAGTCAGCAGATCCACGAACGTATCGGGTCGCACGAAGACCGTCCAGCCGATGTACGCGCCGATCATAAAGAGCGTGCCGTGCGCGAGGTTCAGCACGTCGAGCAGGCCGAAGATGAGCGAGAAGCCCGAGGCGACGAGGAAGGTGATCGAACCGACCGCGAGACCGCGCAGGAGGGTGATGACGAAGTCCTGCCGGCTCATGCCTTGCGCGGCGGCAATGAAGAGCGCGGCGATCACCGCGAGCGTGACGAGCAGGATGAGGTTTTTGCGGAGGAATGTGTTCATGGTTTTTGTGACGCAAGATAAATCTTGCGTTACGCGGCTCCGAGATAACGATGGA
>JABWAU010000005.1 GCA_013360875.1 Anaerolineales bacterium
GATCAAATCTTTTCCGTATCGCTAGTCCAAACTGTATCAAAGGTCCTTGCAGTTTTTGGCTTTAGAATTGCCTGTATCAGAGGTCATTGCAGGTCACAACTACATTCTTAACTTCTCGCCATTCGGGTCGTACAGCACGGAGGCGGTCACTTCCGCCTCGCGCCTGCCCTCGATCAATTCCACGGTGAAACGGTTGCCTTGTTTTGCCAACTCGACCGGCAAATACGCGTAGAAGATGTTCTTCTTAACCGTAAAGCCATACCCGCCGCTTCGGACGCGGGTCAATACCCTGCCTTCGTGATAGACCGCCTCGCCGCCGTAGATCTGCACGAATTCGTCCGTGTCGGTCAATACCAGCGTACAAAGTTTCCGCTTGATACCTTCCGCTTTTTGTTTGATGAGTGCTTCACGCCCGATGAAACCTTGTGGTGAGCCTGTCAAACCATCGGCTTTATCGAGGTGGACGCAGAATCCAAGTCCTGCCTCGTACGGCGTCTCGGATGGAGTGATGTCCACCGTGAAATACTTGTATCCCTTTTCAAGCCTTAATGGATCGAGTACCTTGTACCCGCCAAGTTCCATATCGAACTCTTTACCCGCTTCGATGAGCATATCCCATACCATCGTGGCGCGGTTATTGGGAATGTACAACTCCCAGCCCAGCTCACCCGCGTAACTGACGCGCTGTGCCAGTACGCGCACACCGTTGATGAGGATGGGCTTGGTCGTCAAATACGGATGCGCTGCGTTCGAAACATCGCTGCTGGTAATTTTCTGCAAGACGTTCCTGGCATGCGGTCCCCACAGCGCAAGGCAGGCATGTTCCATCGTAATATCGCGGATCGAAACTTCGCCATCGGATTCGTCCACATGCATGCGGATGCGCGCCAGGTCGTTGGCGATGAAGCCCGATCCTGTGATGACCCAGAAATATTCCTCGCCCAAACGCGTGACAGTCAGGTCCGATTCGATGCCGCCGCGCGAGTTCAAAAACTGGGTATAGACCGCGCTGCCAACCGGCTTGTCAATATTGCTGGAGGTCAATCGCTGTAAAAGAGGCAGCGCGCCTTTTCCTTTGACTTCGATCTTCCCAAACGAAGTCAAATCATACAAACAGACCCGTTCACGCGTGGCAATGTGTTCCTGACGCAAACGTTCGAAGAACGGCGGTTTTGTCCAGCCCCACTTGCGTTGGTCTTCGCCCATGCGCCGCCATTCCCTGCCTGGCTCGAAGTAGTTGACGCGCTCCCAGCCGAACTTCTCGCCGAAGACCGCGCCGTTCTCCATCAAGCGGTAGTGCAGCGGGCTGGTGCGATGCGGACGCGCTGTCTCATGCTCGTCGTGCGGGAAGCGCAGGCGGTAATAATATTTCACGCTCTCCACTGTGCGCTCAGCGGCATACTTGAAATCGGAATAATAATTTCCAAAGCGCGTGGCGCGATAGCCGTAAATATCCATCGGCGCTTCGCCCTCGATGATCCATTCCGCCAGCAGTTTACCCATCCCGCCCGCGCCGCCGTATCCGTTCAACGACATGCCCGCCAGCATCCAAAAACCGCGCGCGCCGGGCATCGGTCCCAGCAGGGGCTGGCAGTCCGGCGTGTACGCGCCGGGATGACGCACCAGTGTGATGATTCCCGCCTGATCTAAAAACGGAATTCTGCGGATCGCGCCTTCGAGCAGCATCTCAAACTGATCGAAATCACCGGGGAAACTCCTGCTTCCATGCTCCCACGGCGTTCCGTCAATCCAGCGCGGCAGCGGCTTCGGCTCATACCCGCCGATCACCAGTCCGCCCTGTTCCTGCCGCATGTACACCAAATTATCGGGATCGCGCAGGCACGGCGTATCGGGAGTGAACTCATGCCCGGGCACTGCGCGAAGCGCAATGTGTTGATGGTCAACGGGAGTGGTCGGGATGTCGAGTCCGGTCATCGCGGCGACGCGCGGCGCCCACATCCCCGCCGCGTTGACGATGATTTCGCATCGGATCTCACCCTTGTCTGTTACAACAGCCTGAACCTCCCCCTTCGCCGACAGTTTGATTCCGGTCACGCGGGTGTTGGTATAAACTTCAACGCCCAACTCTTTGGCAAAGTTCACCATCGAGTTGGTCGTGATGTACGGATCGAGCTGCCCATCGCGCGGAAGATAAATGCCGCCGTACAAATCCTTTTTGGAGATCTGCGGCATGTGCTTTACCGCCTCATCGGGACCAATGACCTCGCATTCCAGTCCCAATGCCTTGGCGCGGCTGACGCTTCGTTCCAGTTCCTTGAGTTGTTCTTTGCTCGATGCAACTCTTAAACTGCCGACATGATTGAACAATCCCAGTTCGCTGTACAACTCCACGCTGTACATGCGGAATTTGAGCATCGCCTGCGACGTGGCGAACTGCGTGACAAGCCCTGCCGCGTGGGAAGATTCTCCGCTGGCGATCTCTCCTTTCTCGATAATGACAACATCCCTCCGCCCATACTTTGCGAGATGATAGGCAACCTGCGCCCCGTAAATCCCCCCGCCAATGACAACTATTTCTGCCTGGTCTTTCATGGTTCTCCTTTATGCGTAGTACGCGTTCTCTAATGCGCATGTTGACGTTAGAGAACGTCAACTACGCAATCATTTCTGAACATCCCTCAACCACCCCTCGAACTCCATCGAATCCATCTTCTCCACCGCCCTGCCCCAGCGTTCGATTGCCCAACCCCAGAAATCAAAGTCAATCGTGGAAATCTTTGCCTGGATCGCCGCCCACAATCCCCAGCCCACATCGGACATGATCATGTTCAACTTCATACGGGCGATCATATCCTCTCTTGCCTCGCCAAAATATGCAGCACACACCTCTTCGATTTGAGAATTGGAGAATTGCATTTCCTGGCAGGTGTTACCCAATTCGAAGGTCGGGTCGTTGTTGCCGCTGTATTCGTAATCCACCAGCCATAATTTCCCATCCGTATAAATGTAATTCTCAGCCAGCAGGTCGTTATTGCACGGGACTGTCGGCAGGGGCTTGGCACTCATCGCCTGCTCGATGCGTCCTACTGTTTCCATGCGTTCGTCATATCCGTCGGGGATTTTGATGTCGCGGTCGCGGCACAGGCTGAGATAATACTCCGTGAGGCGGAACATGTTGAAGTCCCGAAGGAAGCGGGGACCTTCGTTCAGTTTTTTGATCGCCTGCGCCATGCGGGTCGGCATCCCCGGTGCATTCAATGAATCCTTCGACATCGTTTCCCCGTGAATGAACTCGGTGACCATCACATTGTATTCGGGGACATGATGCAGCACCTTCGGCGCAACACCCGCCTGCGATGCGGCTCTGGCATTGTGATGTTCGTTGGCGCGGTCAATGGCAAGCAGTTCGGTGCTCTCGCCCGGCACGCGGACAAAGAACGGCGCGCCATCCACTTCCACCTTGTAATTGGTATTGGTCAACCCGCCCGAAAGCGGATGGATTGAAATTTGTTTGCCCTTCCAGTCCTCGATCTTTTCTACCGCTTTTTCAATGACCGACATTGCATCTCCCGGTTCAGGCTTCGAAAGTCTGCAAAGACTTCCGAAGCCTGACGATAAAGAATCCTATTCGGGTGGGATTTCCTTGAAGGCGTAATCCACGTTGATGCCCTTAGACTTCTGCGCGTTCTTGGCGATGAAATACCAGACCGCCGAGAACAACAACACACCGAACACAACCATATACGCGAGCGTGCTGGTGAGCCCGAGCTGCGAATAGAGCATGAACATCAGCACCATCGCGCCGCCGAGGATGAAGCCGATGACGCCCAAAACGGTGACAAGAGGCGTGTTGCCGATCTTGTATTTCGCGCCGGGGGAGGCTTCGTACACCTCCTTTGCGCGGTACGGGAGCAAAGCCCCAGCCAGACAGGTGATGACGAACACATAACCGCAGGCAAACGTCACGCCCAAAGTGAGGTTGACCCAGTTCGGATGCAGGTTGTAG
The DNA here is from genome assembly GCA_013360875.1 of Anaerolineales bacterium. GTDB lineage: Bacteria > Chloroflexota > Anaerolineae > Anaerolineales > Villigracilaceae > Defluviilinea. Next base: position 3,968 of record JABWAU010000005.1, read on the forward strand.
AGCAGGATGACCGGAATGCTGGCGAGGAAATATGCCAGATGCGCGTTGACCGGGGTATGGCGTTTTTCGTCCACTTTGCTGATCCATTCGGGGAGCAGGCGGTCGAGCGACATGGCGACCATGACGCGCGTCATTCCGATGTAGCAGTTATGGACAATTTGGTGCGAGTTGAGGATGTAGCCCAAGCCGATGATGATGACGATCAACGGGCTGGCGGTGAGCGCCACGGCAATGATGTTGGGCCAGAGCCAGAAACCCGCGATGGTCGCTTCGCCGACGCCCGCCCAATATCCCGCGCCAGCAATGTAGAGGAATTCCGTACCTACAGCCTTCTCCAGCGCTGCGGCAAGGAGCGCAAGTAGAATGCCCGTGAAGATCAACGAGCCGACGATTATGAACAGCTGGCTGTTGAAGGAACGCGCGTTCTTGATCTCGCCGTTCTGCTGGGCGGAGTAAGTCGCCCATTGGAGAGACGTCCACGCGATGGGGGCAACCAGGATGGTGAACAACAGGTTGAAAGGCGGATTCAAATCCACACCTGCGGCGACCGAGGCATCCCGCGCAGTCTGCACAAAGTTCGACGCGCCGCCCACTGCAAGCGCGAACCGGTCAATGGCGGCCATCGAGGTGGAGGGGCTGCCCGCGAACAACACAACCAGCATGGTGAAAAAGGCGAGGATCGTGCCGGCGATCATCACGTTCTGGAAGCGCACGTAGTTCTTGAATCCGCTGATGAGGATCATCATGGAAACAAAGGCATTCGCGATGCTGGTAATGATGATGCCTGTCGAGCCGGTGAACCAGATTCCCAGGTTCGAGAGCGCCGTGTTACCGGTGGTCGCGCCCAAGCCGAGGAACAGCGGCGCGAATCCGAGATACGAAAGCAGCCATCCCGAAAGCGCCACCCATTGCAGGATCCAGATCACATAACCGGACATCACGACCGTAAACGCCACGCCGCCGCCGAACACGCGGCTTTGAAAGACATAATCTCCACCCGAGCGTGGCAGTGCAGTGGATAGCCAGACGTACACCAGTGCAATGGGAATTTCGATCACCATCGCGAGCAAAATTCCCCAGACGAGTTTGCCGCCCGGCAGCGCGCCCGGCGCCCACAAATACGTCCACGGGAAGATCAAACCCATCGTCAAAATGTTATAGACGAAGGCGGAAAACGGAGACATCACACGCACGAGCCCGGAGGCTTTGCGGGTAAAGACTTCCGGTTTTGCTGTTGCTGTAGCCATACATTCTCCTTTGGTTTATGAATCGAACTCGACGTTCAATCACGAAACGGGCATCCGCCCGCCCCCATCAGGGATATTGAAAGCAACCGTCTTCCGATGAGGCACCTCCTTTGCGCTGGTCTCGCATGTTATCCGCTGGTCATCTGGTAGCCCTGCACTTCGCCGTCCACGAACGTGACGAGGCATCCGCGCAAAACTCCCTCGGCGTATTCACTGCCCGGGTTGATGCAGGTCGTGCGCCCGATCTTCGCCACAGACTGCGACTCGTGGATGTGACCGTGCAAACCGAGCATCGGTTTATACTTCTCGATCGCCTCGCGGACCGCGCTCGAGCCTGCTCCATGCAAAACGACCTGACCGCCCCTGACAATTTGTGCCGGCGGGTCCTTGTCCCAATCCAGCATGGGACAGGTGTCGAGGGTCGAGTCCTTTGGCGGATCGTGGAAGTTGAAGATGGCTTTGTTCATATTGGGGACTTTCGCCGCCATTTCCTCGATCATTTTCCCAAGTTCCTCCTCGGAGGTCTCACGCGGCGTTTTCCACGGCGTCGGCGTGCTGATTCCGATGGAGATCATCGGGTGGTCGTCGTCCACATAGACCATTTCATTTTCGCAGGCGAAGAAGGATTTTGTATCTTCGCGCTTCATCACGTTCAACACTTCCCATTCGTCGTCGTTGCCGCCTGTGACAAAGCATTTGATTCCCGTGCCGTTCAATCGTTCCTCGGCGAGGTTCACCCAGTTCATTAATTTCTGTTTGGCAAGTTCGTTGAACAGGGCTTCGACATCGGCGGGGTTGGCTTGCAATGTACGAAACTCATCCTCCTCCATCACCTTGTAATAGAAACCGAGAATATCCAGTTTTCCCATGAGGGATTTCAATTCCTCCTCCGTCTCCAAATGCTCCACACGTCCCTGCACGGTGGCGCGGTGGTGTCCATTCGATTCCTTGATAATGGGAATCATCAATTTGCCCTGAATGTCCCCGCCCATCACAATGACATTCACATCGTAGAACTTGCCTGCGTTGATGAACTTGCGGAAGGTGCGCTCCGATCCGTGCAGGTCGGTGGCGAAGAACAGACGGGTGGGATTTTTCTTCGGTTTCTTCGAGAAGAGGAAAGACATGGATTCTCCAAAATAATTTATCTGAAAACAGCGCGCAGGAGACGTTCTCTAACGTCGAATACGCCGGGGGGCGAATTCTACGCGGGAATGACGTCAGACAGGGAGCGGTTGAAGTTCAGCGATCAGGCATTTCACGGAGTGCGAGGCGAGGTCGTCGAGCGCGGAACGGTCAAAGCGGTCGTCGGTCACCAACGTGTCAATCTCGTCAATCGAGGCGATCTGGAAATTCGAGACCACGCCCCATTTGCTGTGATCCGCGACAATGATGACGGGTCCCTTCGTGCGTTCGATCATCTGACGAACCACCTCCGCTTCGGGATTTGTCGGGACGGTACAGCCGTGTTTCACGCTGATGCCGTCCACGCCGATGATGGCTTTATTGGCATAGACCTGTTTGAGGTTCTCGATGGCAAAGCGTCCCGCGATCGAGTTTGAACGCGGCTGGAACTCGCCGCCTATCAAATAGTAATGAAAGCCGGGCTCCCCCAATTCGATGACCGCGCTGACGTTATTCGTAAAAACCGAAACCCGCAGGTCGCTGCGGATATGCTGCAACACCTGCGTGGCAGTCGTGCCGCTGTTGATGAAAACGATGTCGCCCTCCTCGATGAGCGAGGCGGCAAGTTCTCCGATTCTCTTTTTCTCTTCGGGATGATGCTGCGCGCGCTGTTGATATTCCTGTTCGAAGATCACGCGCTGGTTCAGGATCGCGCCCCCGTGTGTACGTTCGAGGATGCCCTTCTGTTCGAGCCATTCTAGGTCGCGCCGTACAGTCGCCTCGGAGGCGTCCAACAGATTGCACAAGTCCACAGTCCGGGCGATCTGGTGGATTGCCAGATATTCCTGAATTCGCTCCCGCCGCTGGGCTGGAATGAGAGGTTTGCTCATTAAGATGTCTCAGGTTGAGGGTGATGGAAATTGCGCAATTTAACGACGCATTATATAGGAATTTGATGAAATTTGCAAGTTTTTGATTTTTTCATTATAATAACACCCATTCCACAAATCAGCAGGCAATCAACACTCGGAGAATGGCATGGCGAATGGTTCCATCGGGATGGGCGAGCAGGATCAATCTGAACGCGAGAAGTTCGAGAACGAGTTGAAGGCGATTCTAAAAGCCAGTGAAGATTCGGGCATCCTGATGAGGGTGATCGGGTCGCTGGCTTTTCAAATGCACTGCCCACAGTTTGGGTATCTGCAAGCCGCGCTGGGAAGAGCCTACACCGACATTGACTTCGGCGCATACGGCAGGCAGACAAAACAAATCCAGGAAGTAATGAAAAAATTGGGCTACGTGGAAAACCGCGAGGTGTTTATCGCATCCGAGGGCGAACGCGCCATCTACGACAAACCTGACAACGGTCTCCACGTGGACATCTTCTACGAGAAACTCGATTTCTGCCACGCCATTTACTGGAAGGACCGCCTCGAGGTCGACTCCCCCACCATTCCGCTCGCCGAACTGCTCCTCGAAAAAATGCAGATCGTCAAAATCAACGAGAAGGACGTGATCGACACCATCATGCTCCTTCTCGAACACCCGCTGGGCGACACCGACAGCGAGACCATCAACATCAAACTCGCCGCGCAACTGTGCGCAAACGATTGGGGATTGTGGCGCACCACCACCATGAATCTCGAAAAGGTCAAACAACTGGCGCGCGGATATTCCCAACTCACACCCGAACAAAAAGCAAAAGTGGAAGCGCAGGTGGACGAAGCGCTCGCGCGCATCAACAACGAACCGAAGCCGCTCGCATGGCGCTTGCGCGACCGCGTCGGCGACCGCGTCAAATGGTATAAGGATGTGGACGAGGTGTAAGGAGGCAGAATGGCAAAACTGGTAAAGGACTTAATGCACGCAGGTTTGATCACCTGCAAGCCGGACGCCACGCTCGGTCAGGTGGCGGTGCTGCTCAACCAGCACCACGTCCACGCGCTGGTGGTCACCGACCGCGACGGGCGTCCGCTCGGCATCATTTCGGATTTCGACCTGCTCGCGGGCGAATGGCTCTCCTCGGACGAGGAAAGCCTTGCCGTGATGCGGAAATTGACCGCCTCGGATCTTATGTCCCAGCCGGTTGATTCCGTCGAATCGAGCGTTCCCCTCGCTGACGCGGTGCGCGTCCTCATCGAGAAGGAAGTCAGCCGCCTGCTGGTTACGGAGAATGGTAAGCCTGTCGGCATCATTTCCCTCTCCGATTTTGTCGCCAGCATTGCAGGAGAGATGAAACCCAGGCGTGACACGGTCGGCGATGTTATGTCGGACGCCATCCTCGTGTGTCGGGGAAAAACGCCTGTTGTATCCGCAGCGCGTGCAATGACCTCGGCAGGCTGGCGTTCTGTGTTGGTTGTGGATGCGAAGGGAAAAATCCTCGGCGTGGTCAGCGGCAAAGACCTTCTGCCGCTCGTCCAAAACGGCGTGGATGAGAATCTCATCGTCCGCGATGTGATGCATCCCCCGTTGACGATTGACATCCATGCCAGCCTGCGCGAAGCCGCGGACAAGATGATCCAGAACCATCATCACAGGCTTGTAGTGATTGACGACCAGGATCCCGACGCATTCCCGCTGGGCGTCATCTCCACGTTCGATATTGTGGCTGAAATGGCAAAACCCGACTCAGTGTGGCAAAAATAATGCTGTTGGTCGAGTAGAGCGAGTGCTTTTCTCGCTCGTTCGAGACCAACAAGCAGCAAAAACAATCACCATAAACAGTGGTCTCGATACGGCGGACGATCACCGCCTACTCGACCAACAACACGGAGCAAAACATGGCAGAACTTCCATCGCAGGCACAGGTTGTCATCATCGGCGGGGGCGTGGGCGGAGCGAGCATTGCATATCATCTGACCCTCATGGGCTGGAAGGACGTCGTCATCGTCGAACGCCACGAATTGACCGCAGGGTCCACGTGGCACTCGGCGGGGTTGGTCGGGCAGATGCGCTCGGACGCGAACCTGACCCGCATGATGCACTACAGCACCGACCTGTATCGCAAACTCAAAGCCGAAACGGGCGTGGATACCTCCTGGCGCGAGGTGGGCGGGATTCGTCTCGCTTCCTCCGCGGAGCGCATGGAGGAGATCAAACGTCTCGTGGGAATGGCGCGTTCCTTTGGCGTGGATATGGAACTCATTCCGCCAAAGGAAGCGAAGGAAAAATTCCCGCTCATGTCATTGGACGGCGTGGTCGGCGCGGCGTTCACCCCCAACGACGGGATCATTGACCCGACGGGTCTGACGAACGCGCTGGCAGCGGGCGCAAGGAATCGCGGCGCGAAGATCTTCACGAACACAAATGTTGAGAAGATCAACCTCAAGGATGGACGCGTCAGTGAGGTGGTGACAGATCAGGGGACGATCAAGACCGAAGTCGTGGTGAACGCCTCGGGTCTGTGGGGACGCGAGGTCGGGAAGATGGTCGGATTGAGTCTGCCCGTCATCCCGATGGCGCACCTGTATTTGATGACCAAGCCCATCGAAGGCGTGGATCACAGCACGCCGACGCTGCGCGACCCCGACCTGCTCGTATACTGGCGCGAAGAAGTGGGCGGGTTTGTCATGGGCGGATACGAACGCCAGCCTGCCACGTTTGGGCTAGAGGGTATTCCTCGGGATTTCAAATTTCAACTGCTTTCGCCCGATTGGGAACGCTTCTCACCGCTGATGGAAAATTCGATCCGCCGCGTGCCTGTCATGGAAAATGCGGAAGTGGTGAGACTTCTCAATGGACCCGAGGGCTTCACGCCCGACGGCGAGTTCCTGCTCGGACCCACTTCCGTAAAGGGGTTCTGGGTGGCGTGCGCGTTCTGTGCTCATGGGCTGGCTGGCGCGGGCGGTATCGGTAAAGTGATGGCGGAATGGATCATTGACGGAAGCCCTGAATGGGACATGTGGCGACTCGACGTGCGCCGCTTCGGTCCGAATTACAACAGCCTCGATTACGCCGCGGCGCGCACGATCGAGACATACACTCAATATTACGATATCCATTTTCCGGGCGAGGAACGCATGTCAAAACGGAACGTGCGCCTCTCCCCCACGTATTATCGCTTGCGCGATCTGGGTTGTGTGTTCGGCGAAAAGATGGGATGGGAACGTCCGAACTGGTTCAAGCTCTATGAGGAACTGGCGACTCACGGTCACGAACCGAAAGGCTGGGCGCGGCACAACTGGTCGCGTGCCATCGGCTATGAACACCTGATGACGCGCGAGCACGCGGGTCTCTTCGATGAAACCTCCTTCAACAAATTCGAAGTACGCGGACCCGGCGCGTTGAAGTTCCTAAATTATGTTTGCGCCAACCAGATAGACGTGCCGGTCGGGAATATCGTCTACACCCAATGCCTGAACAAACGCGGCGGCATCGAATGTGACTTCACTGTGACGCGGCTTGCAGAAGACCGTTTCTTCATTGTGACTGGGACTGCCTTCGGTCAGCACGACATGTCCTGGCTATCGCTGCAAATGCCGGATGACGGTTCGGTCACAATCGAAGACGTCGGCTCGAACTACGCCTGTCTCGGCATGTGGGGACCGAAGGCGCGCAGGATCCTCGAAAAAGTGACAACCGACGACGTCTCGAACGACGGTTTCCCCTACATGACATCCAAACGCATCACGGTTGGCGATGTGCCCGTCCTCGCTTCGCGCGTGACGTATGTTGGCGAACTCGGTTGGGAGTTTTACTGCCCGATGGAATACGGCTTGCGTCTCTGGGATACGCTATGGGAGGCGGGCAAACCCGAAGGCATGGTGGCGGGCGGATACAAAGCCATAGACACCCTGCGCCTTGAGAAGGGCTACCGCTACTGGAGCGGCGAGATCTCGCCGGATTACACTCCCTATGAAGCCGGATTGGGCTTCGCTGTGAAATTGGATAAAAGCGACTTCATCGGCAAGGAGGCTCTGGTCAAACAGAAAGCTGAAGGTCTGAAACAGAAGCTTTGCACCATTACGCTCGAAGACGACCGTACCATCGCACTCGGCAAGGAACCCATCCGCCTCGAAGGAAGGATCATCGGCTGGGTGGCGTCAGGTGGATTCGGTTATTCGGTCAACAAGTCCATTGCGTACGCGTACCTGCCGATGGAATATTCAAAAGTCGGAACGAAACTGGAGATCGAATGCTTCGGCGAGCAGGTTGGCGCGGAGGTGACGCAATCCGTGTTGTGGGATCCGAAAGGGGAACGGATCAAGGCATGAGGACAGGATCAGGCTCGAGCCTGAGTTGAGGCGAAGCGTCTTGAAAAATTCACCGAAGGAGCAAATGGAAATGGTGTCCACACTGGCGATTGACAAGGCAATTGCGAAAGTCCCGTTCCTTGCGTCGTCAAAGAACATCAAGAAGGTTCCGTTGAGCGGCGGCATCACCAACCTGAACTTCAAGATCGAAGCGGACGGCAGAGCATACGTCATTCGTCTTGCTGGGGATAACACCGAGCAGTTGGGCATCAAACGTGATGTGGAATACGCGGCGAACCACGCAGCGGGTCTGTTGGGGATCGCGCCTGAAGTCGTGTATTTCATCGAACCCGAAGGATACATCGTCACGCGTTTTGTGAACGGCAAACCCATCCCGCCCGATGTGATCAAACAGCCTGATTACCTCGCGCGCGTGGTGAAAAAGATTCGTCTCTTTCATCGGCGCGGTCCCGAGTTGAAGAGCGAGTTCAACGTCTTCCGCCGCGTTGAAATGCTGACCGAAGTCTCAAAACGCAACGGCTCCAAATTCCCGTATGATTGGGATTGGATCATGCAGAAGATGCACGAGGCAAGAACGGCTTTGGAACAGGATCCGTACACGCCCACTCCGTGCCATGACGATCTACTCAATTTGAACTGGCTCGAGGAGGAAGTGCCGGGCGACATCGGCGAGATCCGTTTGCTGGATTGGGAATATGCGGGCATGGGCGACATCTTCTTCGACCTGGCAAACTTCTCGCATCATCACCGCCTCAACGAGGATCAGGTGCGCTTCTTTCTTAACGAATATTTTGGTGAGGCGACCCCGAAGCATTATGCCCGTCTGAGGCTGATGTGGCCCATGTCCGAGATTCACGAGGCGATGTGGGGTACCACCCAGACCGGCATCTCGAAACTGGAGGAGGATTTCCAAGGCTACGCCGACCTGTGGTTCGGGCGCGTACGGCAGCACGTCACTAACCCGCGTTGGGAACAATGGCTGAAGGATGTGTCGAAGAAAAGCAAGTAAGCAGTTTTCAGTGACCGGTATCCAGTTTTATCTTTCAATCGTATCAAATCCAATCAACCAAAATAACCATAATATCATAAGGAGAAAACATGTCCATCGTAAATGCAAAAGAGATCATGGTCGAGGCGGCAAAGAACGGCTATGCCATCGGCGCGTTCAACATCACCGACCTGCTTCAGTTCGAAGCCGTAATTGACGCCGCCATCGAGACCAAATCGCCGGTCATCGTGCAGACCTCGGTCAAGCCGTCCAAGTTCCTCGGTACGAACATGATGGTGGCGATCTACCGCACGCTGGCAGAGTCCGCGCCGGTGCCGGTCTGCCTGCATCTCGATCACTGCACCGAAATTGACTACTGCAAGAAGTGCGCGGACGCCGGGTACACCAACATCATGATTGACGCATCGAAACAGCCGTTCGAGGAGAACATCCGCCAGACGAAGGAAGTGGTGGATTACTGCCACAGCGTCGGGAACATCTCCGTCGAAGGGGAGTTGGGAACGGTCGGAGGAGTCGAGGATCAGGTCAAGGTCGCGGAGGACGAGGCGCAGTTGGCGAATCCGAAACAGTCCGTGGAGTTCGTCGAACGCACGGGCGTGGACATCTTCGCCCCCGCCATCGGCACAGCCCACGGCGTGTACAAAACCAAAAATCCCAAAGTGGATTTCGAACGCCTCGCCACCATCAACAAGATGTTGAACGGAAACGGCGTGAAGACCCCGCTGGTGGTGCACGGCGGCACGGGCTTGCCCGACGATTACATCGAGAAACTGCTCGCAGCGGGTGGCGCCAAGTTCAATGTTTCCACAGAATTGAAGCACACGCTGATTGACACGAAGTGGGATTACATCAACGCCCACCGCGACGAGTACGATCCCGGCAAACTGGATGTGGCGGTCCGCGATGCGACGCGCAAGGTCGTGATGCACTGGATGGGGAAGTTGAAGAGCGTCGGCAAGGCGTAGAGTAATCGTTGGTCGAGTAGCGACGAACGGAGTGAGGAGCGTATCGAGACCGGCAGGCAACCTGAAAACAAAAGGCTTCATGAACATGGTGGTCTCGATATGTCCCGCCAAGAGCACGCGGGACTACTCGACCACCGACATATAAACCACAGGAGTAACGAATGAAACAAATCGAAGAATATTACGCCCCGTGGGTCAAGGGCATCCCGATGTACGTTTCGGATCATATCGAGAAGGCATGGCGCGACCCGTCGCTGCACCGCATGATGTCCAACGAGAACCCGCTGCCGCCCTCCGACAAGGTGCTGGAAGCGATGTACAAATACGCGAAGATGGCGAACCGCTATCCCGATCAGGGTCTGGTCGTGCGGAGCAAAATTGCCGAACTCAACAACGTGGACGGTCCCGAGAACGTGATGATCGGCAACGGCTCGAGCGAGGTGTACGACAACATCTTCCGCATGTTCATCGTGCCGCAGCAGGACGAAATCATCCAGCACACGCCGTGCTTCGCCATCTATCAACTGCGCGGAACGCTGCTCGGCGCAAAGATGGTCAACGTGCCGATGATCTACAAGGACGATTACCTGCACTTCGACCCGGACGGAATCCTGAACGCCATCACGGATAAGACCAAGATCATCGTCATCGCCAACCCGAACAACCCGACCGGCAACTTCATGGATGCAAAGGACTTCGTCCGCATCGCAGAGACCGGCATCCCGTTCGTGATTGACGAGGCGTACGTTGAATACTCCGGGCTGGGCATGTCGCAGGTGCAGTTGACGAAGAAATACAAGAACGTCATCATCACGCGCACGCTGTCGAAGGCATACGGTCTGGCTGGGATGCGCTTCGGCTATGCCATCGCGGACAAGGACGTGATCGCCCAGATCTCCGGCTCGCTCCTCCCGTGGAACGTGGGGACGATCCCGATGTGGGCGGCGCTGGCAGCCTTCGAAGACCAGGAGGGACTTGCCGAGCGCGTCAAATTCAACAACGAGGCTGTGGACTACATCACCGAATCCTTGAGCGTCATCCCCGGCTTCGTCGTCTTCCCATCCAAATCGAACTACATCCTGTTCGATTGCGGCAAGACCGGCAGGACCGGCAAGGAAGTCCTCGCCTACGCCGAGACCAGAGGCATCATCCTGCGCGGCGAGAGCAAGAAGTACGGCAGCGACGGCTGGTTCCGCGTCACCATTGGCACCAAGGAAGAGAACGAGTTGTTCGTGAACACCATCCTTGAGTTTTTTGGGATGAAGAAATAAATCAATAACCACAAAGGGCACAATGTGCACTACGGGGATCTAAGACCTTCGTGACCTTGGTGCCCTTCGTGGTTGAAAAGAGGCAGCATGTCAATCAAAGCAGTTTTCTTCGATCAGGACGGCGTGATCATTGATACCGAGCGCGACGGTCACCGCGTCTCGTTCAATATGACCTTCAAGGAATTCGGTTTTACCGACGAATGGGACGTGGAGTATTACCACGAACTGCTCCAGATCGCGGGCGGCAAGGAACGCATGAAGCATCACTGGAAGACGAAGGGATTCTCCAAGCCGCTGACCGAGGAGGAGATAGACGCCCTCATCCCCCAGATGCACAAGCGCAAGACCGCCTTGTTCGTGGAACTGATCGAGACAGGCAAACTGCCGCTTCGCCCGGGTATCCATCGGTTCATGAAAGAGGCGATGGAGGCTGAGCTGAAGATCGCGGTCTGCACCACATCCAATGAACAGGCGGCGAAAGCCATCACGGAGAAGATCCTCTCCGACATCAAGTTCGATCTCGTGCTGGCTGGCGACGTGGTCAAGAACAAGAAACCGGACCCGGAGATCTACAACCTCGCGCTCTCCAAACTGGGCTTGAAACCCGAGGAAGCCTTCGTGGTGGAGGATTCCAAAAACGGCGTCAAAGCCGCGAAAGCCGCAGGAATGACGGTCATCGTCACCACGAACCATTACACCGAGAAGGAGGACGTCAGCGCGGGCGACATCATCGCTACATGTCTCGGCGACCCGGACGGCGAAAAAGCCGAACTCCGCAAAGGCGATCTCGCAGGTTTCGACGGAGTCGTGCACGTCAAGCAACTCGTGGAAGCATTTTCGCAATAAAACCATAACCTTCCCGTCATGACAGCAAAGGATGTGAAGAGATGACTCTTCACATCCTTTGTCATATCCTGCTCATGGAATCCTTTCAACTTTATGGATCTCCCGTTTCGGAAAACCCGTTCCTGACGCAGTTGCACTGCGTCAAGGCAGCAGCCCAACTGCCGCCTGATTATGGCTTTCTCGTTATCGCTTGACAGTTTCCTGGTTATGAGGCGCGATTTCACTACCGTACAAACCCGCTTTCAGGACGCGGAATCACGCGGCGGACGCGGATTTTGAATTGATTTTCCGTGTAAATCGGCGCTCGTCCGCGTCCGATTTCTAAAAGGTACGGTAGAGAAAGCGCGGTTTCAACACGAAAGACGCAAAATAGTCGAATTTCGTGAAAAGCCCCAATTCTTCGCGTTTTTTTCCTTATTCGCGACATTCGCGTTCAAGTATTTTTGGAGTTTGAGAAAACCATGCGCCTGAACTTTCGTGCTCTACTGATTATCAGTCCTTCACGAAAGCATAACAGGCGTTCTCTAACGCCAGTTTTGCGCTGGAGAGCGCAAACTACGCGAGATTTTCGTGATCTACTGATTATCATAAATCGCGAATATAATACCGCCCGCCATGTTCTCGAAACTTTTCCGCCTCTTCAGGCAATCCGGAATTCCCCGGGAGTATCACTCCAACTTCCTGCACCTCTACCTCGACATCGCCTGGTACGGCGTGCTGAGCGGTTCAGCCATCAATTTCCTCAGCATTTACGCCACGCGCATCGGCGCCAGCAGTCTGCAGATCGGGTTGATCGGTGCGATGTCCGCCGTCGTCAGCCTGTTCCTCGCCATCCCTGCCGGTCGCTGGCTCACCAAACAGCACACGGGGCGAGCCATCTTCTGGACCTCGGTCATCTATCGAATCGGTTTCGTCCTGTTCATCTTCCTCCCCCAACTGTTCGATGACGCCGGGCAGATCGTCGCCATCATCGTCATCACATTCCTCATGGCGATCCCACTCACGCCGCTCGGCGTCGGGTTCAACGCCCTGTTCGCCGAAGCCGTACCGGAGCAATACCGCGCCCACGTTGCCGGCGTCCGCAACGCCATGCTCGCGGTCTCCTTCATCCTGACATCCCTCGTCAGCGGATATATCCTCAACACCGTATCGTTCCCTCTCGGTTACCAGATCGTTTTTGGGATCGGGGCATTCGGCGCGGCGATGAGCAGTTTCCACCTCTATTTTGTAAAACCCTTGCAGGACAACAAACCTGCGCTTCGAACCGACCCCGCGCCTGATCCTGACAAACCAGCCTCCTCTCCCCGCGGCTTGACCTCCGCCCTGCGACTCGACATATTATCCACGCCCTTCAAACGCGTCCTGCTCGCAATGCTGGCGTTCCATTTCACACACAATATCACGACCCCGGTCTATCCGCTGTACAACGTCCGCGTGCTGGGACTCAACGACGATCACATCGGCATCGGCACCGCGCTCTACTACCTGACCATGCTCCTCGGCTCGATGCAGTTCAGGCGGATCGCGCATCGCCTCGGTCACAAAAAAGTGACCGGCTTCGGCGTGGCGGGCATGGCGCTCTATCCGTTCCTGCTCGCGTTCTCCACGCAGATATGGCAGTATTACGCCATCTCCCTGCTGGGTGGTTTCACCTGGGCTTGGACCAACGGCGCGTACGCCAATTACATGCTCGAACACATCCCGCCCGACGACCGTCCATCCCATCTGGCGTGGTACACCATCGTCTTGAACTTCGCCATCCTCACCGGCGCGCTTGGGGGTTCCGCCATCGCGGGTCAGATCGGTCTTGCAAACGCGCTGATCCTGTTCGCGGTCTTGCGTTTCCTTGCCGGCGTCTCGATCTTGAAATGGGGATGAGGGAACCTTACTCCACCAATTCCGCTCCATTGGCGGCGCGGGTGATGTAAATCTCCGGGCGAAGACCCGTTTTTGATTCATACCCTTTTGCCAGTTTTTGGACGAACGCTTCGATCTTTTCATTGGAAACAAGATTAACTGTGCAACCCCCAAATCCCGCGCCCGTGAGCCGCGCGCCGTAACACCCCTCGAGCGATTGCGCGATCTCCACCATCGCATCCAATTCGGGACACGAGACTTCGTACAAGTCCCGCAGGCTGACGTGACACTCGTTCATCAGCCTGCCGAAATTCCCAACGTCCCCCGCTTCCAACGACGCCTCAGCCTGCTTCACCCTCCCGATCTCTTCCACAACGTGACGCGCCCTCTTCCCGATCTCCTCTGGAAGTTTCTTCGCCAGCCGATCGAACTCCTCCGCGTTCACGTCGCGCAGGGACTTGACGTGAGGCAGATCCCGCTGCAATAATCGCGTCGCCTCTTCGCATGCGGCGCGACGATTGTTGTATTCTCCCGAGGTCAGTTTGCGCCGCACGCCCGTATCCGCAACAACGATGGAAACAGTATCGGGCAGGGGAAGGGTCTTCCATTCCAGCGAACGGCAATCGAGCAGGAGCAGTTTGTTTTCGACGCCGCACGCGGACGCGAACTGATCCATGATGCCGCAGTTGACTCCGACGTACCGGTTCTCGGCTTTCTGCCCGAGCAGGGCGCGCTGCATGGGGGGCAGTTCCCAGCCGCCGAGGGTTTGCCACGCGAGCATGAACGCCATCTCCACCGAAGCGGAGGAACTCAAGCCTGCACCGCGCGGCACGTTCGAAGCGAAAACGGCGTTCATGGGCATAACTGGGATCTTCGCTTCGAGCAACGCCCACATCACGCCTGCGGGATACAAACCCCATTCGGGCAGGGGAGAGGCGTCAATTTGGGTCTTGGTCGGGAGGGTTTCGGCGGAGATCGAAGCCTGTTGGTCGAAGTCCACAGCCTCGAGCGTGGAATGAGGCGCAGTCGTCGGGGAGAAGGCGATATAAGCGGCGCGGTCAATCGCGGCAGGGAGGACGAACCCGTCGTTGTAATCCACATGTTCGCCGAGCAGGTTGATCCTGCCCGGCGCGCGGACGACGTGAAGCGGGGGAATCCCAAATCTTTCGCGGTGGATGATCGAAAGCCGTTCGATGAGATCCATGGACGAAATGCGTTAGTGAACGTGTTGAAATCCCTAAGAGAGTGTTTTGAAGATATAAGACAGAGACCCTAAGCTAAGAAAGTGTCTGAAAACCCTGCCAGATGTCATTTCGACGAGCCCTTCGGCACGGCTTCGCCGCTCAGGGTAAACTCCGCGAGGGGAAATCCTGGCTCGGTGGGCAAAGGATTTCTCGCTGGCGCTCGAAATGACAATGCCGGGTACACACCAGCCTCACTGATTTTGTTTTCAGACACTCTCTAAAGGTTTCTATTGCAAGCAAAAAAACATTTCAAGTGTGTTTCTTGGTGACCTTCGTGGTTGAGTCCTTTTTGGTTTCGGCTCGTCCGAGTTAGGGTCTCTGTGTCATTATTTCAAAACGCTTTCTTAGCCTTTTGCGCGCGGGATTGTCCGGTGAGGTTGCGGCGAGGTTATGGAAACCTGTTTCCTCAATGGGCGAATCGCCTCTACCGCACGAAAGTAAACTTGACCCCGCCCGCCCCGAACTCCACGACGTCTCCGGGTTGCAATGCGTGGGGTTCGCGCGGGGAAAGCCTCCTTCCGTTTACGAACGTGCCATTCCTGCTGTCCGTGTCATACAACAGGAACGCGTCGTTCCTGCGAAGGACCATCGCGTGGCGGCGCGAAGCGATCTTCTTGAGGTCGAAACCTGTCAGGTCAATGTCGTTCAGGACGTTCTTCGACGAACTGTTCCTGCCAATCACAACCCTCTCCGCGGAGAGCGTGAACGTTTTCCCGTTTTCGGCTAGGAATATGGGAACGCCCGGCACGGCGTCCAGGGTCGAAGAGGCGGCTGTTCCCCTTTCGGGGGCGTGGACGCCCCACGCCTGTTTGAACGCCTTGACGAGTTCCGCGACGGTGTTGTGGCGATCGCTGCTTTTCTTGGAAAGCGCCTTGAGGATCACGTTCTCCACCTCGAAGGACAGGTCGGGTCGTATGGACGATGGCGGGGGCGGGGGCGTGTATAAATGGTCCTCGATGACCGAGAAGGCTGTGTCGGACTCGAACGGCACGCGCCCGGTGACCATTTCGTAGATCATCACCCCGAACGAATAGATGTCGGTACGCTCGTCAATCAGTTCGGAATTGAGCGCCTGCTCGGGCGAGATGTAGTGCGGCGTGCCGATGATCGCATCGCCGGTGAGGCTCGAACTGCTTTCGAGCATCCTTGCCAGGCCGAAGTCCGTCAGATAGATGTTTCCATCTCTCGCGAGCAGCACGTTCGATGGTTTGATATCGCGATGCAGAATGCCCTGTTTATGTGCGTATTGCAGCGCGCCTCCCACCGTCGTAACGATTTCCAACACTTCGTTTCTCGCAAGAGGCGACGCCTTCATGCGCGCTCCCAGCGTCTGCCCGTCAATGAACTTCAACACTAGATACGGCTGTTCCTTGTGCTCGTCGAAGTCGTACACCGGGACGATGTGCGGATTGTCCAGCCTTGCGATCGCCCTGGCTTCGCGCTTGAACCGTTCGATGAAATCGGTCTCGCTGCTCATGGCGGCGTCCATGACCTTTATGGCGACGTACCGCTCGAGGGAGGCGTGATAGGCTTTGTAAACGGTCGCCATCCCCCCGCGCCCCAACTCCTCGACGATTTCGTAAGGACCGACGACTTCACCTATGGTAAACGACACGAAAACCTCCTGAACAACCCGGCATTTTATTCGTAATTTCTCTACCGCACATGGAAACCCTAAAGGTCTCCTTATCCTCCGCAAAACCCCAATTTACAGGAAAGACCTTTAGAAAGTGTTTTGAAAATATAAGACAGAGACCCTAAAGGTTTCTATTGCAGGCAAAGAGCATTCCAAGCAGGCTTTCTGTGCAAATTTTGAACCCGATTCGCCAGAAAAACCTTTAGGGTCTGAATTTCAAAACACTCTCTTAGGGATTTTACGAGAGGTTTGTGCGTTGGTAAATTCGTACTCGGCAGATCACAAAAGTCCTGTGTACTTTGCGCTTTTTCAACGAGCCCGTCCCGAAGATTGATGCAAGCGACCGATAATTTTTCAGGCAAGCCTTCGGGACATTTTATCTTCTCAAAACTCCGCGCTTCCGCGTCCCGGCGGTTTGGACGCGGTCTTGTGGTCGGATGCAACCTGGCGGGCGACGATGACGGAAATATTATCGGGCCCCTGGCTGCGGTTCGCCAGCGAAACCAGTTTCTTCACCGCAACCTTAGGCGGAAGTTCGCTGGCAGCCGCCCAAATGAGCGTCTCGGGGATCACTCCCCACAAGCCGTCGGAACACAACACGACGATATCATCCCGTTCCAGTTTTTCCTTTGCAAGGTGGGGTTTGATCTCGTGCCTTCTGGCGGTGATCGCCATGTTCAGGCGGTTGCGGCTGGGATGCGTGCGGGCTTCTTGTTCCGTGAGGATGCCCGCCTTCACCTGCATCGCCACCCAACTCTGATCCTGACTCACCTGGATCATCTTCTCCCCCCGCAAAATGTAAGCCCGGCTGTCGCCCACGTTCAACACATAAAGCATTCCCTGAAAAGGCGTCGCCGAGACAACAGTGCTTCCCATATTCGCCAGTTTTTCATCCTTTGCGCCCTGCATCCGCACTGCTTGATGAGCCTTCTGCGCGCATCTTTCCATGAGTGAAAGATAATCCGCGGGATGCGCGGCGCTGACGAATTCCTGCTTGAACGCTTGGACGACCAGTTTGCTTGCGAGCGCCCCGCCCATGTGTTTCCCCAACCCATCCGCGACGATGAGCAGCGGCGGATGCCATCTGCCGCGCGAGTCCGGCAGGACCACCTCCAGGGCGTCCTGGTTCGGCTCGCCGCTCCGCTTGCGTCCCACGTCGGTGGCGAAGCCGATCTCAAATTGAATCTGTTCCTGGCGGATGCTCATTGGGACTCTGCGCTTCGCGCGCGCCTAGGATTGATCCACCGTTTTATCCGGGTCGTCGCCGAGAGTCATATCGTCGAAGGTCAACGCCTCGCTCTCGCCCGCGCGTTCGTACGCTTCGAACCTCAATCGCACGCGCTTGCCCAGGCGGATCTCATCCCCGGATTTCAAGCCGGCCGGTTCCGCGCCCAGGGGAACCTCGTTCACAAACGTCCCATACTTCGGAGGTCTGTATTCGCCGGACGAATCCATCGCCTCCACTTCACGGATGAAGAGCCTGCGATTCCGTTCGAAGATCTCCGCATGGCGGCGCGAGACCGGGTTGTCCTTTGGGAAATTGATGTCGTTGTCGGCGCTTCGCCCGAGGGTCGTCAGGGAGGCTGAAATCTCGAAGCGATGACCGATCATGGAGGGATCGTCGCTGGCTTCGACGGTCAATATGCCGAACGCCTCGGGACCGCCCTCCCAACTGTCCATCGTCCGATCGGCATCCTTCTCCCGATACGGCGTCCTGGGAGTCTGCACCACGGTCTCTGCAGCCGCGCCGCCTTTTTCCTGTCTCCTTTGACGGGCAAGCATGAGCGCAAGCAAAAGGATCGTGATCAACCCCAAGCCGCCAAGGACCGCGCCCACGATCAATATCGTGTTATCCGTTTGCGGCGCTGGCGTGGGAGTTGGTTGGATCACCACAGTTGTCGGAACTGCTGTGGGAGCCGCGCGGATCACGTTGATCGAAGCACGAGCCAGTTCCGCATTGGTCTCGTCGTAAGCGACCGCGGATAACGTCAGCGCGCCGGGCTCGTATGGGAGCAGGTCAATTTCCAGTTCGTAGGGAGTGGCGTCGTCCGAGCCCACAACTTCGCCGTTGATCTCGAATTCGACGCGGTCTATGGCGGTTCCCTGGCCGGATATGGAAGCCACAGCCTTCACAGAACCGCCGACCGTGCCGCCATCGGCGGGGGCAAGGATGGTGACGCGGGCCGGGAGGGCGGGCAGGAGGAAGTTCCGCGTGTCGCTATCCTGCGCGCCCAAATGATTGACGCTGACCGCCAGGGTATGCGCCCCCGGCGCGGCGAAGGATTTGTACGAGAGAACATATTGTGAGCGTAACTGATTCGAGAGGGTTTGAAACACCTCTTCGAGTTGCGAGGAATCGGGCGCGTAGATGTATCGTCCCCCGGTCAATTCGGCGACGCGTTGAAGGGATTTCTCGTCAATGCGGTTGCCCAGGCCGAGGGCGTAGATCGGGGTGCGCGTCCCGCCCTGTGAGGCGAGTTCCACCACGTCCTGGAGTGTATGCACACTGCAAGCCCTTCCGCCGCTCGCGGTTTCGTCCACGCCGTCAGTAAACAGGATCACAGCCCGGCGTCCGGAGGGAAGCGTGGAGGCGAGTTGGACCGCCTGGTACGCCGCGTCGTGCAGGCAGGTTCCCGATCCGGGCGAGGCGTCAATGCGGGCGAGGCGGTCGCGGATGTCTGTGTGGTTTGCGGTAAAGTCCATTTGAAGTTTGACGTTCTCGTCGAAGGTCATGATCGCGGCGCGGTCGTTTTCTTTCATCTCGCCGATGAAATTGGACGCGGCTGACCTTGCGTCGGCGATCTTGGGACCGGACATGCTCCCGCTGGTATCCATGACCAGTATCACGGCAATGGGCTCGTCTGCCGGCCTCAGGTTTCGAAGTTCGACCTTTTGCGAATCCTCCGCGGCGGTGATGGAATCGGTTGTCAGGTCGCGCACTGGGTTGCCGGAGCCGTCGAAAACCGAGAGATACACGTTCACGTCGTAGGCGATCTCGCCCTCCGCCGGGAAGCCCTCGACGTAATGCACGGTCAGGTCAATCGTTGATTGCGCCAGCGCGTGGATCGAACCGAATAACGACACAGCCAGGAGTGCGATGAGCGCGCCAAGCCTTGCGGGACGGATTTGTTTCATCAAGTGCATTCTCCTCTTCGCGCTGTCGTTTTCGTTTTGCCGATCCTTGTGGGGTTACGGCAATCCCCATATACGAATGCTTCCTTCGTTTGCGCCCGAGGCAATGAATTTCCCGTCGGGCGAAAAGCAGACGCCGAATATCTGGCTGGTGTGACCGGTCAGTTCCCGAATGAGGGCGCCGGAGGCGGTGTTCCAAAGCCTGACCATGCCATCTTCGGAACCGGAAACCAGCATCGAGTTGTCCGGCGAAAAGTCAAGGCTGTTCACGTCGCCAAAATTGCCGGTACTCTGGAATTTGAGGTCGCCGCCTGCGACGTCCCAAATAAAGATCACACCGTTGCCTCCGCCCGCCAGCATCGTCCCGTCGTTCGAGAAGACCAGGCTTTTGATGGTAGTGGACTCCCCGCCCAGAACGGGCAGCCACAAACCGGTATCGGTCTCCCACATCAACATGCCCTGGGACGTTCCGCCGACGACCAGTTTGGAATCAGGAGAAAAGGCGACTGACCAGCCTCCGTAATTGCTCCTCAGGCTTCGGCGGACGCTTCCGTCGCTTGCGTTCAGGATCTGGACCTTGTTGTCGGATATTCCCAACGCCAGCAACTTGCCGTCCGGCGAGGCGGCGAGGCTGTTCGCCCCGCCTGTTACGGTGAACGTATCCAGTATCTTGAAGGTCTGCATGTCCACCACCCGAATGCCGGCGTTGACCAGAACGTAAACCTTGCCGTCCGTCGAGGCGACGCCCAGGGAAAGCGGGATGTCGCCCGGCAAGTTGATCCGATGTTCGACGGCTGCGGAGTTGGGGTTGATAAACGAGAGCGCGTTGGAACCGGCGTTGATGAGCCAGTTCCCATTTTCGACCCAGTCCATCCTGATTACCGAAATCCTGTCCACCCGCCTGACCTCGGCAACTTGGCCGGCATTGGATGGCTGGATGCCAGTATCCGGTAACCCAGTCGGGGTGAACGTTTTGACGACGAAGACGGTTGGCGTGGCGGATGGGCGCGGGGTGTTCGCCCGCGTTGGGGGCGGTTTTGTGTTCGTCGGCGGCTGGGTTTGGATGACGACGCCCGCGCTCGTCCCGGTCGCTGCGGCAAGGGGAGGTTCGTCCTGACTGACAAAGCTCAGGATATCCTCTCCAAACAGGACGGTCAGGATCCCGATCACGACGAGGAGGGAGGCGGCAATGAACGCCGGCAGATAGGATCTCTTTTGTCTTTTCCCTGCAGTCCCCTCCTCCTTGACTGCGCGCCTCTCGGCTGTGATCCGTTCGGATGCCCCGCTCAACTTTTCGAGGTCCTGTGCGAAGGCAAGCATGGATTGATAACGGTCTTCCGGGCTTTTTGCCATGGATTTGACGATGACCTGCTCCACCTCTGCGGGTAGGTCGCGCACGAACTGCTTCGCTTTGGGGATCGGGTCGTGAAGATGCTGCATGGACAGTTCGATGGGCGTGCCGGCGTTGTAGGGTTTTCTGCCGGTGATCATCTCGAAGAACACAATTCCCAGGGAATAGACATCGGCGCGACCGTCAATTTCCCGGCCGCGGATTTGTTCCGGGGACATGTAGGCAGGCGTGCCGACGATCCGCCCTGTTCCGGTCAGCCCGCGGCTTTCCTCCACGTCAACCACTTTCAAGATCCCGAAATCGGAGAGCATGGGTTGTCCGGATTCGTTGATGAGGATATTCTCCGGTTTGACGTCCCGATGCACGATCCTTTGCTGGTGGGCGTAATGCAGGGCGCGCGCGATGGGGACGAGAGTCGCCGCCGCCTCCGCGTAAGGGATGGGCTTGCCCATGGTTGCCTTCAGCGCCCCGCTCGAAATGTATTCCATAACGAGATAGGGATTTCCCTCGAACTCGCCGTAGTCCAGCACTTTTACGATGTTCGGATGGGATAAATTTGCCAGAGTTTTCGCCTCTTTTTTGAAGCGTCTGACGAATTTTTCGGTGTTCCCGCCTTCGGGAAGGATGACCTTGATCGCGACATTGCGATCCAGCATCGTGTCAATTGCCCGGTATACGACCGCCATCCCGCCCCTGCCAAGTTCGCTGACCACCTTGTAACGGTCAATGTTCTTTCCTGTCAAATCCATGCGATAGTCTCCCTTATGGTTGAAGTCCGAAGAACCTGACGGTTCCGTCTGCCGAGCCTGTAACGACGTATTTGCCGTCGTTTGAAAACGCGACGTGGTAAATGGGGCCGGTCTTTAGTTCGAGGCTTTTCACAAGGTTGTGCGATTCCAGATCGTAAATTTCGATTGTTCCACCGACAGATGCGGCTGCCAGGAGTTTTCCATCCGCCGAAATCGCCGCGTCCAGGATACCGCCCGGCGCGAGGCTTTCGATCTCGGTTCTTTGCCCGCCGGTGCGCTGGTCCCATAGTTGAATAACCTGGTTTCCCGAAGACAGGGCAATTATACTTCCATCGGGTAAGAACTTTTCCGAAGTGGTCCTAGGTCCGCGCGTGATCTGGCAGAAGGGCCCCAGGTTGTCGCTGGCGTAGATCACGCCGATCTCCGAACTTGCCGAGAGAAAACTGTCGTCCCTGCGGAAGATGATGAGGCAACGCGACTCTCTTCGCGTAAGGCTTGGATTCAACTCCAACCCGGACGATGTTGACCAATACTTGAGAATACCGCCCGCGTATGCGGTAAGGATATTGCCATCCGGCGTGTAGTTTACCGAGCCGTTGATCGGGAAATCGTACAGCGTAAAGAGCGAGGTCGACTCAGTGGGGGACAGGGTGTATAGATTCAAGTCGCCCGATTTGACCGCGATCATCCGGCTGTCCGGCGATATCGGGTTTCCACGCGGGAGTATGCCGGGAATGCGCGCGTATTCAGCGCTGTTGGCGACCGAAAGAATTTCGACAAAGGAATCACCGCCCTGAAATACGACAAGGCGGTCGTCGGGCGAGAGGACGACTCGTTTGATCTCCTCATATCTGAAATCCCGCGAGGTCTTCCGGCTTTGGAGTGCCAGGTCCCAGATTTCCACAATTCCGTTCTCGAACATGACTGCAAACTGTGTGCCGCTCTTCGCGATGGAGAGCGCGTCGACCGGGTCCCGTTTGATGGGGTTTCCGTCCTGGTCGGCGGAGGGCGTTTCCCAAACCTTGTCTGTGCCGAGGGCGTTCCACACCCGGACGATCCCGTCGGCGGAACCCGTCACGATGTTTTGCCCGTTCGGCAGGTAGGCGATGTGGCTGAAGGGGATTACGTCTCTTGCGTCTGTGATCGTGTTCGTGATCGCCTTCGCTCGCCAGTCCCAAATCTGGATCGTCGCGTTGGACCGGTTCAGGGAAACCGCCAGGTACTGATCGTCAGACGAGAGGTCGAAATCAATGATCTTCTGATCGGCGGTTATGCTGGTTTTCGAATCTCCGCTGGAAACATCCCAGATGTATATTTTGAAATCGTCGCCGCCGCTGAGGAGGGTGTTGCCGTCGGCTGTAAATGCGATGCGGTTGATCCTCAATAGGTGTTTTCTTTCGAAGGGATAATGCAAATCCTGTCTCAGGTTCCACAGGTGAATTCTGTTGTTGGAGTCGGTGAACGCCAGTTTTGATTTGTCAGGCGAGAGTTCGAGGAGTTCGATTCGCTGCGCGGTTCCTTCGAGACGATACAGCCGTTTCCCATCGAGAACGTTCCAGACGGCGACGGTTCCCTTGTCGTCGCCGGTGGCGATCCATGTGCCGTCTTTGGAGACGGTCAGCGTTGTGAGCGCGCCCTCGGTGTCGAAGAAATATCGGTACGAGAGGTCGTTAGAGTCGAGATAGTAAACGCCCGCGCTCGTCGCCGCGAGAAGGAGCGCGTCGTTTTGGATGAATTCGAATGTGTTGATTCTCGGGGTTCCCCAGCGGGCTAGTTCCACGATGGAAGCGGCGCTGCCTGCCTCGAGCGCGCCTGTTCCTTCCGGCAGGGCGTTTCCGGGCAGGACGGGAATGGAGGGAAGCGTAATGCGTGAGGCGGATTCGTCCGGCGTGTTGACGACGGTCTTTGTGATCGCGACGGGGGGAGTCGCTGTCGGCGTGGGTGTGGCTTGGGTGGTCGAGGCAGGCGCGGGGGCGGTCGTCGAAGCGGAGCCTGGTCCGGGCGGAGTCGCCTCCCGGTTTCCGAATATCCAGAAGGCGCCCGCGATGACGAGGATGATTCCCAAAGCCGAAACGCCAATGAGCATGGGCGATACCCTCGGGCGGGAGCCGGGCTTTTTTGCTTCGGTCATTGCCTGCACCGCGCCTTTCAAGGCGTTGGTAAATTCGCTCATGGTCTGGTAGCGTTTGTCGCGATCCTTGGATAATGCATTCAGGATGATCTCTTCGATGGACCTCGGCAGGCTGGGGACGATGCTCCTGGGCTTTGGCGGGTCTGCCATGATGTGCTGGATGACGATCTCCATGCTGCTCGAAGCGTAGAAGAGTTTTCGCCCGGTGACCATTTCGAAGAAGATCACGCCCAGCGAGTAGATGTCGGAGCGGAAGTCAACCGTCAGCCCTTTTCCCTGTTCGGGGGAGAGGTAGGCTGGGGAGCCCAAGCCGACGTTCGTCCCGGTCATGTCGCGGGTTTCCTCCTCCTCGATGATGCGTATCAGACTGAAGTCGCTGAGGACCGGCTGGTTGTCCGCGTTGATGATGACGTTGTCGGGCTTGAGGTCCCTGTGGATGACACCTTTGCTGTGCGCGTGTTCGAGGGCTTCGGTGAGGGGCAAAAGGATTT
Organism: Anaerolineales bacterium; assembly: GCA_013360875.1. Lineage (GTDB taxonomy): Bacteria > Chloroflexota > Anaerolineae > Anaerolineales > Villigracilaceae > Defluviilinea. The sequence continues at coordinate 28,235 of JABWAU010000005.1, forward strand.
GAACCGCCTCCTGCCACGGGATGGGCTGGGTCATCAATTCCGAAAGCGGTTTGCCGACGACGTATTCGCTGACGAGATACAACTGTCCGTTTTCGTAGCCGAAGTCCAGCACCTTGGCGATGTTGGGATGCGACATTTTGGCGAGCGACCTCGATTCGGCGAGGAAGTAATCCACGGCTTCCTGCGAGTAGTTGGCGGAGTGCAGGATGGTTTTCAGGAATACGTTGCGTTCGAGTTTGGTGTCGTACGCCTTGTAAATGCCGATCAACTCGGACCGGTGAACGGATTCGAGTATTTCGTAGCGGTTGATGTGCGAGCCGATCCTGATTTCGTCCATGCGTTCTCTCTCTTACGGCAGCATCCAGATGTGAATGGAGCCGTACTTCGATCCGAGGGCGAACAACTTTTGCTCGGGGAGGAAGGCGACCTGATAATGGTAATCATCCTGGTTGTCAATCGTTGCGCGTGAGCTGGTGGTCACGTTCCTGACCTGCGCTTTGTCGCCGACGACGTAGGCATACCAGCCGCCCTCTTGATTCCCGGCTAAAAAGATCTCGCCGGGCAGAGGGTAGGGGGCGGGAAACCTTTTGTTCGAAATATCGAACGAGTCCTTATTCCCAAGCCAGACGGAGCCGTCTCCCAGAACGAAGAGCAACCGGTTCCGTTCGGGGAAGTAGTACATCATTGTTGCGCCTTCAATTCTGGTTCCGCACATATCCTGTATGTTCTGCTCGTATGAAAACAGGATGCCCGCATTGGAGATGACCGTCAGTAGTTTGTTCTGGGGCGTGAAGAATTGCCCGCAACCGGCGGTGGGACCGCCGCTCGATTTGATCTGTTCCCAGGTGGTAACGTCCCAGATGTTTGCCTGATAAGCGGTTCCTGCGATCAGCAGTTTCGAGTCGTCTGTAAATTGGACGAAGGCTTTTGGAGGGTATCCGGGCAGGTCGGCGACGATGTTCCCTGTGGCGAGTTCCACGACCCGCACCGCATCCGGCTTGTTCCTGCCCGGGGAATAGACGGTCGCAAGGTATTTATTGTCCGGCGAGAACGGGTTGCCTTTCGGCAGGGTTCCGTCCACCTGATACGCCAACTGCGCGGAAGCGAGCCGCCAGATACGGACGGTCGCATCGTCGTGGGAGGTTGCCAGCCAGGAGCCGTCCGCGGAAAAATGGATTTCATGGATGGCGCGCATGCTCTGATCGAGCGAAAAGATGGATTCCCCGGTCAGGGCGTCCCACAGTTTCAATCCCTCCTCCCAGTTTCCGGCGGCGACGACCAGTTGGTTCGGCGAGAACGCAACGGTCTGGATCGGATCGTCGTATCCCTTGATGATCTGCAGCGGCACGTGGGTTTTGGAATAGTCCTCGCTGCCCGGCATTGCAAAGACCTTGACCTCCCCGGTATTGATACCGAGGGCAACGTATTTATCGTCGTAGGAGAAATCGAAGGCGGCGGCGGCGCCTCCCAGGTTGACGAAACTGGTGATGTGCCTTTGCTCGAACAGGTCCCATACGTAGACGGAATTTGCGATGCCCCCGCCGAGCAAGTATTGACGATCCCGCGATAAGCCCAATTTGTTGATCGGGGTCGGGTTGTTGAGTTCCAGCGTTTTTTTCTGCGCTTGAATGTCCCACACAGAGATGGTCCTCCCTCCGTTGCTGGCGTAGATGAACCTGCCGTCCCCGCTCACGACCAGGTCTTCGACGGCGGGAACCTCGTCAACCGCCAGCAGAACAGAACGCTGGTCAACGGAAAAGTAATTGATCGTCCCGTTCTGGAATCCCACCGCGATGTTTTTTCCGTTTGGAGAATAGGAGAGGGCGGTCACGAAACGGGATGGGGAGGTGGCGATGCGGGCTGAATCGGGCTTTTTATAGGAAAAATTTCGTTCGAGTTTACCGGATGCGGAATTCCAGGCAGTCACGTCCCCATCGGGGGAACCGGCGGCGATCTCGCTCCCATCGGGATTGAATGTCATTGCCACGACGTTGAATTTCGTGTCAATGAAAAGATATGGATCCTTTTCCCGCGCGCGATACAGGAAGATTCCGCTGGACGTTCCCAATGCAATTGTGTCCCCATCCGGCGACCAGGCAACGACGTTCACGCCGCCGATGCCCCAGCGGGCGATTTCCGCGGGCTGGCTTGGTCGCTTGATGGGAAGAGGCGTTCCCAAAAGGGTGATGACGGCGGACGACAGATCGGAGGGTGGGGGAGTCGTCGTGACGAGGACGGCAGTCGGTTCGGGAGTCTGACCGGTTTCCGTCTCTGCAATGAGCGTGGGCGCGGCGGTATTCGTCGCGATCGCCGAAGCGACTCCGACAGGCGGGACGTCGGACAAGGCGGTTGGTTGAGGAACACGATAGAACTGGTTGTATCCCCACACGGACGCGCCCACGATGACCGCCAGCAACACGGTCAACAGGATGGCGGGGAGGTATTTCAGTTTCTTATTCCTCTTCCTAGCGAGTTTGACGATCTTTTCCTCGGGGGCTTTCTCTCCCAGTGCGATCATTTCCAGCACGTCCGCGAACTCTCCCATGCTCGCGTAGCGGTCTTCCGGCTTCTTTTGCACAGCGCGCAAGATCGCCAGTTCCACGAATTTCGGAAGCCGCCTGTCGAACGTCGTCGGCAGGGGAAGTTCGTCGGTGACGTGTTTCAACACCATCGCCATCGGCGTATCGGCTGTGAACGGTTTTCTGCCCGTCACCATTTCGTAGAAGACCAGTCCCAGGGAGTAAATGTCCGCCCTGAAATCCACCTCCTTGCCCATTCCCTGCTCCGGGGACATATATTCGGGAGTGCCGACTCCCACGCCGATGGCGGAACTTACTTTTTCCTCCTTCGTTTCGAGCAGTTTCAAAATGCCGAAGTCGGAGAGCATCGGGCGGAAGTCCTCCTGGAGGAGGATGTTGGAGGGCTTGACGTCGCGGTGGACGATCTGCTGGTGGTGGACGTATTCCAGCGCCCGCGCGATCGGAGCCAGGACCGCCGCCGCGGTCTGCCAGGGGATCTTCTGATTCATCGCCTCTTTGAGCGTTCCCCCAGCGACGAATTCCATGACCAAATAAGGTTGTTCGTTTTCGACGCCGTAGTTCAGGACTTTCACAATGTTCGTATGGGTCAGATTCGCCAGCGCGCGGGCTTCCATCTGGAACTGTTCGAGGAACACCTGCGAACTCCGCCTCGTGGGCAGGATGACCTTGATTGCGACGTTGCTTTCCACGCGTGTGTCGAGCGCATTGAATACCTTTGCCATCCCGCCTTCGCCGAGTTGCTCCAGCAGGATGTACTGTCCCAGTTTTTTCCCGAATACGTCGTTCATCGAAACTCAACCTTTTGACATTTATTTGGGAACGCCCCACAGACGGATCGTCCCATCGAGCGAAGAGGAGATCAGAAACTTTCCGTCGGGAGTGAACCGAAGGTCTGTGATCGAACCGGTGTGACCGAACAGGGACATGACCTCCTGGCGGGTGGAAACGTCCCACAGGTGGATCGTATTGTCGTCGTAGGCGGCGGCAAGCAGATTGCCGTCGAGGTTGATGGCGGCACTGACGACATTCCGCAGATTGACCCCGGACATTTCCCGCGTGTCGCTCTCCGAGAGCACGGCGACCAACTGGCTGTTCCCGCCATAGACTAGCCGCCCGTTGACATCGTCCACGTAAAACGCTCTCATGAAATCCGCCCGGTTGAAATTGCACAACATGGATCTGTTTTGAACGCCCGTCAAAATGAAATGGTAATTGGTGATGGACAGAACCGGTTTGTCCTTCAAGTCGAGATAATTCGAACAGCCGCTCCCACTGAACTGCTTTTTCGTCTTCAACTGCTGCCCGCTGGACATGGACCACAAACGGATGACCTGGTCGTATCCCGCGGCGACCTGCGTATCGCCCTGGACGAATTGAATCGCCTCCACCTTCTGATGTCCGTTGAAGGCATGGATCTCCTCCCAGTCGTTCGTCGAAAACACCTTGACCGTGGACGGGTCTGCGCTGAGGGCGAGATACCGATCGTCCTGCGAAAACGGATTGCCGGTCTTGATCTCGCCGGTCAATTGACGCGCGAGGCTGCCGTTTGATATCTCCCAGACCCTGACCATGTTGTTATCGTGCTGGGAAATCAGATAATTGCCGTTGTGGGAGATGGTGAAGCGCCGGGCATGGGCGTCCAGCGATTGATTCTGCCGGAGTTCACGTCCCGTCGAGGCGTCCAATGCCCGCAATGTTCCGTTACGCAAAGCCGAATACAACGTCTTTCCATCCGGGTTGAAAGCCAAGTTATGAACGCTGCCCAGGCTGCCCGCAATCGCGCCCAGCGTATTCCCCTGCGTCCGCCAGACCTGGGCTCCCTCCCGATTCCAGACGAAGATCCCGCCGTTGACGTCCCCGGCGGCAAAGGTCTTTCCATCGAGGGACGCGGCGACGCCGACCAGGGGGAATTGAAGGTTGCCCAGCGTCTCGCTGCCGGGCTCGTCCTCAATGCCCACGAGCGCCACCCTCCTGTCCGATCCGCCGACGAGGACGAGCGGCGATTCCCTGATGCCCGCCATATCCACCACTTTGGAGGAAAACGTGATGGAACGAACCAGCGCAAGGCTTTCACCGTCCCATACGTTGACCTTGAAATCACCCCCGCCCGTGACGACCCGCCTGCCGTCCGATGAATACGTCACACAACTCACGCTCAAAACCTGAACCGGATCGGATTTGATGCTCTCCCTCGCGCCAACGTTCCATTGGATCAGATTGTTATCCAACGCGACCGACGCCAATCGTTTCCCGTCCGGGGAAAACGCAAGGTCGAGGACGCCCATGGTATGACCGCTGTACGCCGTCTCTGTGATCTCCTGCCACGTATCCGTGTCCCACACGCGGATCAAACCGTCCCGATCCCCCGCGGCGATCAAGCCGCTGTCCGGCGAAAACTCGATGGCGCTCACCCAGGAATACGTATCAATGTACTTTTGAAGTTCGAGAGTATGCGGGTCGAAGATGAACAAGCCACGCGAGGAACCTGCGGCAACATGCCTGCCATCGGGGGATACGGTCAAGTCGTTCAAATCTCCGATGCCCCACACGCTGATCGGTATCATCCGTTTTACGTTGGCGATTTGGATCGCCTGGCTTACGGACCCAACCGGGGTTTCCTGGAACAGAGGGAAGGTAATGCTTGCCGGCATTCGCGTTGGGGCGGTTGTCGGGGAGGAAATGATCGGGTTTGTCGCGACAGGCGGCGAGGTCGGCTTGAGCGTTTTGGATGGCATCGCCGCGGCCGGGGATGAAGTCTCCGTTCCGCCTCCAAAACCGGACCTTTGACCTGCTCCTGCGACCCAAGCCAATCCCGCCCCGATAGCCAGCGCCAAAACCAAGCCCACGCCCACCCAGGGACGGATCAGGGTTGGTCGCCCGGCTGGAACGGCTAACGGTTTTTTGACCATGGAGCGGGTGATGGTCAGGTCCAGCGCGCCGCGCGCCAGGATCACCCCCGCCTCCTGCATGGATTGGTATCGGTCGTCCGGGTTCAGCGCCAGGCATTTCGCGATCATCGTTTGAATGGCGGGCGGAACGTCCTTGTCGAATTTGATGTCCTTCTCCCCGGCGAAATTTCTTTTCCGCAGCGTGTCGAGGGGCGTTGGCTCCAGCAGGGGGATTTCCCCTTTGATCCACTCGTGCAGGATCACGCCCATCGAATACACGTCGCTGCGCGCGTCCGGCGGCGCGCCGTTGAGTTGTTCGGGGGCGCAATATTCATACCCCCATTTGTTGATCCACGCGCCCGGCGCGCGGGCAAGGATGTGATCCGTGATGATGCGCTCGAAGCCGAAGTCGAAGAGGATCGGGATTTTTTTATCATTGAGGACGACGCTGTTCGGATTGAGAAAACCGTGACAGATCCCCATTTGATGGGCGTGCGCCGCCGCCTGCGAAACCGACACCAGTTCCCGCGCCAGTTCGTGCCAGGGATACTTTCTGTTGAAAAAACGGCGCAACGGGCGGGCTGGGTAAAAGTCGTAAACGAGGTAGATCAGATTCTCGTGAATGCCGGAGGCGATCATGGAGGCGATGTTCGGGTGGTTCAATTTGGCGTTCCTGCCCGCCTGTTCGTTCAACAGGCTCAGGAGCGCCGGGCGATCCACCGCCTGGACCTTGACGACCTCCACCCCCACGTGTCGCCGGGTGCGCGGGTCGTACGCGCGGAATAGACTCCTCGTCCCGGTCTCCCGCACCTTCACGAGGATCTGATACTGGTCAATCGTTGCGCCGATGAGGTTTTTCATGGTGATGCCGCCAACGCTACCGGGAACCCGGAACGCCGAACAGGCGCGTCGTCCCGTCGTCGCCCGCAGTGGCGAGTTTTGTGCCGTCGTCCGAAAATTTTATTGCCCTTAGCGCTCCGAAGTTCCCAACGATTTCGCGTATGAAACCTCCGTCCCTTCCGTCCAAAAAGATCAGCCTTCCGCTTTCATCCCCAACGGCAATGATCGAACCGTCGGGCGATGCGGCAAGAACAGTGACCGCGCGTTCGGGTCTGTACGTCCATAGCGTCTGCCTGGATGATGTATCGAAGCCTTCCACAAGGCGATTGGAGTTGAGGAAGACCAAAATCGTCAGGTCGCCGGAAAAGGCGGGCAGGTTCGCCCCCAGGCTTCTGGCGCAAATGTATCGGGCGCGATCGTCCAGCCTCGGCAATGTCCCTGCGGACGAAGTGATCTGAAGGATTTCCCCGTCGTTGTCCGAAGTAGTGACATAACAACCCGTCAAGGGGTACCCGCCGGAGTAGGTTTCAAAGCCGCTGGCGTAATCCCAGGTCTTTGATTGATTCAAATTCCCGGAGATAAACACGCTCCCCTCGCGCGCGTAACTGACCATCGCGCCCGGAATTGCGCTCGAAAGATCCCCGGCGACGGATGCCCCCAACGCGACCTGCCGGTAAGTCTCGTCAACGATGTGTTCGCCGGTTATCGTAACACGGGCGGTTTCCGTCTGACGAATGACAATGGACGAGCCGTCCGGCGCGATCGGGTCGCCGAACGGGAGCGCGTACGCGGACTTGTAGAGTTCCCGGTTGGTGGTCAGGTTCCAAACGTTCGTCGTCCCGCGCCTGCCGCCGGAAGCCAGGATCGTTCCATCGGGCGAAAAGTCCAGCCGATCCAGGATATCGTACATGGGTTTCACCACTTCCGTCTGTTGGACCGTCGCTCGTCCGTCCCAGCGGATGGAGACGACTTCGCCGCCAAAGGAAACCGAGCGCGACCCGAACTCGAACTTTGGACCGAACACGTCCACCAGGTTCCTCAGTGGCGGGTGGATCTCGAAATTCAACGACACGCCCGGGAATTTCTGCTGCGCGGGGTTGTACACTTTCGAGTTGCCGTTGTCCACGCCCACGATCAGGCGGGTATCGTTGTCGGCGTATTCGAGACTCCAGATTCTCTCTTTTACGGGAATGGGATCGGTTCGCAGTTGCGGGATGGCGTTGGTCAACGACTGGGCTGTGACCATGCTCCACTGGCGGACGTAACCGGTATCGCCGCCTGCCGCGAAGTACCGGTCGTCGGACGAGATGGCGACGGCTTTGGGTTTGCCCTCGAAACGAAGTTCGTATATTTTGGCGCCCGAGGCGACGTCCCAAATGCGGATGAGTTGATCGTCCGCGCACGATACCAGCGTCCTCCCATCGTTCGAAACCGCCAGGTCGTTCACCGGGACGGCATGCGCGGCGATGTCCTTGATGGCGCTCTGCCGGTTCAGGTCCCAAACGATGATATGCTGGTCGTGGGACGCGGAATAAAGCAGGCGGTCGTTGCTGGAAAAGATGAGACGGGAGATCCTGGCTTTGTGTCCCTTCAGCGTTGTGGTGACGACCTCGTTTCTCCAATCCCACAACTGAATGTCGCCGGAGTTCACACCGATCGCAAGGATATCGCCGTTCGTCGAGAACTGGACGCTGGTCGCCCAATCCTGCGGGTCAATCCACGTTTCGAACTGATTCCTGCTGAACACAAAGACGCCTGCGGACGAGGCGATGGCGAAATACCGCTCATCCGGCGAGGAGTCCGCGTCTTCCGGTTTGCCGTATCCCAGCCTGGAGATTTCCACGATGTCCATGACGTTGGACGGCGAGATGACCTCGGTGGGCAGGGCTGGCGTTTCCCCCTCGAATGCCGGTTTGTAGACGACCTGCGCCGGGGCGGATTCTGTGGAAACGCCGGTCGGCGCGGACGTTGAGGTTGCCGCGCCCGCCGGAGCCTGGTCTGCGTCCTGAGTTCGCGTCTGGATGGATTGCGCCGGCGCGGGGCTGGCAAACGGCTGGTTGTCCGCCGGGGGAGGCGATGAATCAACGACCTGCCCGCCGTTCCCGCGCGGATACAAAAGATACGCGGCGGCAAATCCTGCCAGTATGAGGAATCCAGCCGCGTATTGCCAGGCGCGGCGCGCGACGCGCCTCTCTGCCGCGATGCGTTTCTTGAATCGAAAGCGCGTCCATTTCCCTGCCCTCATGCGGTCCAGAGCGTCCGTGACCTGCGAGAACCTCGAGAAGCGCGCGCCCGCTTCCAACTGGATGCACTTCTGGATGAACCTCAAAACATCCCCGGTAACAGGCGTGGGGATGTTGTCAACCTTTGCCGTTGACGATTCCAAAAGAGAGACCGCCGTCTCGGGCGCGTACCTTCCCTCGAAGGGAAACTTGCCGAAGATGTAATAGTAAAAGACCACACCAAAGGAATAAATGTCGGATGCGCGGGTGGGGTTGCGCCCCAGCGCCTGTTCCGGCGAGGCACACTTCAAATTCGATATGGATAGATTTTCGAAACCCTCCCCAAGATTTTCCGCCAGCAGTTTTTTGAACACCCCGCTCAAACCGTGATCGAACAATTTCGGTTCCCCCTCCCCGTCAATGAAGATGTTTTCCGTGTTCAGCGAGCCGTGCAAAATTTCCTGCTTGTGCAAATAATCGAGGGCGTCCGCGATCTTTCGAAAGAACAACAGGAGTTCCTTCCGGTCGGTCGGCGGCGCATGACGTTCGTCGAGCAATCTGGTCGAGCCGCCGCCGAACACGACGTAGGGCAGGTTCTCGTATTTCCCGAAATCGAGTATCGGCAGGAGGTGTTCGTGTTCGATGAATCGTAGGTGGCTGACCAGGTTGAAGAACTCGTCCAGGATGTCTTCGGACCACGTCAGTGTGGGATGATAGATTTTAATCAGAACGCGGTTTTCGGAGTCCTTCTCGACGGCGTTATAAAACACCCCCTCGGGCGTTTTGCGAAGCAATTCGATGATTTTATAGTTCCCGATCGTCGCGATGTTCTCTACTTCCATGTTGTTGCAACCTTTTGCAGGACGAAATCCTTCCTTCGAATACCCTTGTGAACGCTTCGATGTAATGGAGGAACAACCCGGAGTTTTAACTGGTAAAGCTTGAACGGCGCATGACGGTTATATCACGAAAGGTCGCGCTGGTATGTTGTAACATCATGCCAGCCCAACGGAATTTCCATTGGCGGTTCAGGCGGGACCCCGGACTGGATCGGTTGCGGGAAGAAAATCTGCCCACCCTGAAAGCGGATCGTCGTCACCCGTCTTGGAATGTTGGATACAATTATTATAGAACCATATCCCACTCTTTGCATAGGAATTTTCCCATGACTTCGACGGCTTCGACCAACCTGCGCCTCCTGCTCGACCAGATCGGGCGGGTGGGTAAACGTCTTTGCGACCTGGGCGCCGCGGAGGGGGCGGCGGGTAATATTTCGGTCTGCGTGCGCGCCGTGCTGGGCGTGACGGATTTGTTCCCGCAAATGAGGGACATCGAATTGCCGGTAAGCGTCCCTGAACTGGCTGGCGCAACCGTGATCGTCACCGGCTCCGGCCGGAGGCTGGGGGAAATCGCCGATTCGCCGGGCGGCAGCCTCGCGTGCGTTGTTGTGGAACATGACGGAAAGACCGGGAAAATGTTAACCTCCGCCGACTGCCCTTTTGAACGCGTGACGAGCGAATTCAACTCGCACCTTGCCGTTCATCACGACCAAATGAAAGCGCGTAACGTGAGACTCCATGCGGTGATCCACGCCCAGCCTGTTCACCTTACCTACCTGAGTCACATCCCCACTTATCAGGATGAAACGTATTTCAACCGGAGGCTCTTCCGCTGGCAGCCCGAGACAATCCTGAGCATCCCGCAAGGGATCGGGGTCCTGCCTTTCATCGTCAACGGTTCGGACGAACAAATGACCGCGACCGTGCGCGCCATGCGGGAGCGTCCGCTCCTGGTGTGGGCGCGACATGGGGTGATTTCTCGGGCGGACAATTCCATCCTTCATGCCCTGGATTTGATCGAATACGCGGAGACGGCGGCTCGTTATGAGACCTTGAACCTGTCCACCGGCGAAAAGGCGGATGGTCTCAGCCCGGAGGAAATCCGCCGGATTTGCCGGGCATGGAACGTTTCGCAGAAGGTCTATTGAGGGGAATCCTCGGTGGGGGAGAGTTGGCTTTGGGTGTTGGATCAGGTTCCGGCTGGGAGGGAGGCGGAGCGTCAATTTGCTTGTCAGGTATGGGATTTGAGTCTATACTTCGACAAAACCACGAGTTGAGAGGAGGCTGGTTATGGCGACCGTCCGTGACATCATCCGCAAGAAGGGCGGGGAAGTGTTTTCAATTCCGCCCGAGGCGACCGTGTTCGACGCGCTCAAGATGATGGCAGACAATAATGTCGGGGCGTTGCTCGTGATGACAGGCGGAAAGGTGGAAGGGATCCTTTCGGAGCGCGATTGCATCCGCAGGGTGGACCTGCACGGGCGGAACTCGCGCGAGACGAAGGTCAGGGAAATCATGACCTCCAAGGTTCTGTACGCGCAAGCCAGCCAGTCTTTGGAGGAGTGTGTCGCCATTATGATTGACAAGAACATTCGCCATCTGCCCGTCTTCGAGAACGAGGAGTTGATCGGCTTGATCTCCGCTCGCGACGCGCTCAATGAGATGGTGGATCAGCAGAAGTTCGTGATCTCGCAGTTGGAACATTACATCACCGGCGGGGGAAGGTAATGGCGCCACCCGCGTCGTCAATCGTTTCAATGAGGCGGGCAGGATGATTCTGCCGGAGTGGACGATCTCCGAACTTCAGAAGGCGATGGCGACCGGCGAGTTGACCGCGCGTCGCCTTGCCGAATTGTATTTGCAGCGCATCGAGGAGGTGGATAAGGGCGGTCCGTACGTGAACTCGATCATCGAGTTGAACCCGGACGCGCCCGCCATCGCGGACAGACTGGACGCGGAACGGAAGGCGGGAAAGGTGCGCGGCGCGCTGCATGGAATTCCCATTCTGATTAAGGACAACATTGACACACACGACCGGATGCAGACGACCTCCGGCTCGCTCGCGCTCGAAGGGAACTACGCCGCGCAGGACGCGTTCCTCGTCAAACAATTGCGCAGGGCGGGCGCGTTGATTCTGGGAAAGACCAATTTGAGCGAGTGGGCAAATTTTCGCGGTAAACCTTCGGTGAGCGGATGGTCTTCACGCGGCGGGTTGACGCGCAATCCGTACGCGTTGGATCGCTCCGCGTGCGGCTCCTCGTCGGGATCGGGCGCGGCGGTGGCGGCGAACCTGTGCGTTGTCGCGGTCGGCACGGAGACCGACGGCTCGATCATCTGCCCCGCGCAGACGAACGGCATCGTGGGGATCAAGCCCACGCTCGGTTTGGTGAGCCGCAGCGGCATCATCCCCATCGCGCACAGCCAGGATACGGCGGGTCCGATGGCGCGCACGGTCGCGGACGCGGCAATCCTGCTTGGGGCGATGACGGGGTTCGATGAACGGGATCCAGCCACAAGATCAAGTAGGAAGCGGGGCTTCTCCAATTATGCAAAATTCCTCGACCTCGACGGGCTCAGGGGCGCGCGCATCGGCGTCGCAAGAAACATGGCGGGAAAGAATCCGCGCATCCTGAAAATCTTCGAACTCTGCATCGAGGTGATGAAACAGTTGGGCGCGGTCATCCTTGACCCGGCGGACGTTCCAAACTTCGACAAGATCGGCAGAACCGAAAGGGAGGTTTTGTATTACGAGTTCAAAGCGGATTTGAACAAATACCTCAAGGCATTGCCGAAGGAAGCGCGCGTACATTCGCTGGAGGACGTGATCGAGTTCAACGAAGAGAACGAAGATCAGGTGATGCCGTATTTCGGGCAGGAACACATGCTCGCCGCGCAAAAGAAAGGACCGTTGAGCGAAAAGAAATATCGCGACGCGCTGGCGAAGAATCATCGCCTCACGCGGCGGGAGGGGATTGATGCGGTGATGCGAAAACACAAACTCGACGCGCTCGTCGTCCCATCCGGCGGGCCCGCGTGGACGATTGACCTTGCAAACGGTGACGCGCTCAACTGGGATATGGAAAGCACGTCGCCCGCGGCGGTGGCGGGGTATCCGCACGTCACCGTGCCTGCGGGATACGTCTTTGGTTTGCCGGTTGGGATCTCTTTCATCGCGAGCGCGTGGCAGGAACCGCAGTTGATCAAATTCGCTTACGCGTTCGAGCAGGCGACCCAATATCGCAGGATGCCGCGTTTTTTGCCGAGCGCGAATCTGAATCCATAAACTTTCCTCGCAGAACATCACGCGCCCAACCTGACTTCCTTCCTCTCCGATCAAATTTATCTTGCCTTTGCCTCCGTTTCAGTCTATACTCAACTCGAACGGAGCAGGCATGACAATTATCGAAACCACCCCCCTTCAAACTGCAATCGAACCGTTTCTTCCCCTGGGCCGCTCAGGGCTGTTGCCAGCCTTGCACGCGGCTCAAAATTTATATGGCTGGGTCTCCGAGCCGGTGGCGGCAGAAATCGCCAGGGCGCTCAAAGTCCCGCTCGCCGATGTGCATGGCGTCATCGAGTTCTATTCCCTCTTCTACGATGCGCCTACATCGAAACACGTCATTCGCGTCTGCACAGATGTGGCGTGCGCGCTCAAAGATGCAGATGGGATTCTCGGCCGGCTGTGCGCGCGTCATGGACTCCAACCGCATCAGACTCCCGAAGACCTGTCTCTGACCATCGAGCCGAGTCCATGCCTGGGGCTTTGTGAACACGCCCCTGCTGTGTGGGAGGCAGGCAATGACCAGTCATCAGGCATCAGCGAGGATGGCGCGACCCATGTGTCGTTGAATCGTCGTCCGCCGTCGCTGGTTTATGGTTCGGTACGCATCCTGACCGCCAATTGCGGCAACGGCACGACCCCGCTGGAGAAATATGGCGAATACGCCGGGCTGAAGAAGGCAAAGGCGATGACGCCCGATGAGGTCATTGCGGAGGTCAAGGCTTCAGGTCTGGTGGGACGCGGCGGCGCGGCGTTCCCCACCGGCGTCAAATGGGAGGGGGCGGCAAAAGCCGAGGGGACGCCCAAGTATGTCATCTGCAACGCCGACGAGTCCGAGCCGGGGACGTTCAAAGACCGCGTGCTGATGCTTGATGACCCGCATCGCGTCATCGAGGGGATGTGCATTGCCGCGTATGCCATCGGCGCCTCACAGGGATACATTTACATTCGCGGCGAATATCCGTACATTGTTCCTGTCCTGGAAAATGCGTTGAAGGAAGCAAGGGAGGCGGGCTATCTGGGAAACGGCTTCGATATTGAAATCCGCGTCGGCGCTGGCGCCTACATTTGTGGCGAGGAGACCGCGCTGTTCGAGTCGATTGAGGGAAAGCGCGGCTTTCCGCGTATTAAGCCGCCTTTCCCCACGACTCACGGCGTCTTCGGCAAGCCGACCGTCATCAACAACGTGGAAACACTCTGCACTGTGCCGCTCATTTTGGCGGAGGGTTCTGCTGAATACCGCAAACTCGGCACCGAGAAATCGCCCGGCTCGAAGTTGTTCTGCGTCTCCGGCGATGTGGAGCGGACGGGCGTGTACGAGGTTCCGTTTGGCGTCACGTTGCGCGAACTGATGGAGATGGCAGGCGGCGTCAAGGCAGGGAGGCAGTTGAAGGCGGTGCTTTTCGGCGGCGCGGCGGGCGCGTTTGCCACCTCCGAACACCTCGATGTGAAACTGACCTTCGAAGATTTGCGCGCGGCGGGGCTGCCACTTGGCTCCGGCGTGGTCATGGTCTTCGACGAGACGCGCGACATGCGGCGGGTGTTGAAGAGCCTCGGGCATTTCTTCGCGCATGAGTCGTGCGGCAAGTGTTATCCCTGCCAGATGGGAACGCAGCGGCAAAAAGAAATCCTCGACCGCATTGCCGACGGCAAGGTTCTGGCGGAGGATTTTGCCCGCCTGCAGGATGTGGGCTGGACGATGACGGACGCGTCGCTGTGCGGGCTGGGGCAGACGGCGGCGAGCGCGGTGTTGTCGGCGATGAAGTTGTGGCCGGAGATGTTTGTGGAATCCTGAAGTTCTACTTCAGGAAAAGCCGTGCACTTACCGAAAGTATAACTTTCGGATTCCTAAAAACGACAGGTGAAATCATGACAGTCACTTTTCTGATGGACGGCAAGGAAATTACCGTAGAAGACGGGCAGACCCTGCTCGAAGCCGCGCGCGAAAACGGAATCGAGATTCCCACCATCTGCTGGCACGAGGCGACGACGGCAAACGGGTTGTGCCGCATGTGCGTCGTTGAGGTGGAGGGGTGGAGAACGCTTCAGCCGGCGTGCGTTGTCCAGGCAGGGGCAGGCATGAAGGTCAAAACGCGAAGCGAAAAGGTTATCCGCGCGCGAAAGACCATTTTAGAGATGCTGGCATCCACAATGGACCTCTCCGACGCGCCCGACATCCTGACGATGATGGATGAGTACGGCGCGTTTGCCTCCCGCTTCCCCGATGCCGAACGCCGTGTGTCCGAGGTCAAGGATGACAACCCGATGTACATTCGCGATTACTCGAAGTGCCTGTTGTGCTGGCGCTGTGTGCAGGTCTGCGCGGACGACGCGCAGTACACCTATGCCATCAACTTCGAGGGGCGCGGCTACGAGACGCAGATTGGCACGTTCTTCGATAAGCCCATTCCCGAAACAACCTGCGTGCTGTGCGGTCAGTGTGTGGGCGTCTGCCCGACGGGCGCGCTGAAGCCGAAGCGGCAGTATTTGCTGGAGCAGGGTGTCAGCCCTGAAGAAATCAGTGTGTTGAATACGGGAAGAAAAAAGAGAAAGGTCAAAAGTTGAACGTCGAAAGTCTTTTGACCTTTGACCTGCGACCTTTGACCTGCGACCTGTGACCTTTGACTGGATTGGAGTGACCATGATCAAACCCGACAGAATAGTAACAACGACTTGTCCGTATTGTGGGGTGGGCTGCATGTTGAATTTGCACATCAAGGATGACGTTATCTATCGCGTCACCTCGCCGTTCGATGCGCCTGCCAATCATGGCAATTTGTGCGTGAAGGGACGCTTCGGCTATGATTTCGTCCATGCGAAGGACAGGTTGACCCAGCCATTGATGCGCAAGGACGGGGCGCTCGTCTCCGCGGGCTGGGACGAAGCGATGGAATATGTCGCCTCGCGGCTGCTCGAAATCCGCGACAAGTACGGACCCGACTCGATTGGCTTCCTCGTCTCAGCGAAATGCACCAACGAGGAAAACTATCTCTTGCAGAAGGTGGCGCGCGGACTGATCGGCACGAACAACGTCGATCACTGCGCGCGGCTCTGACACTCCAGTTCTGTCGCCGGTCTGGCGGCAACACTGGGTTCGGGCGCGATGACCAATTCCATCGCAGACATCCACCTGGCGGATGTTTTGCTGGTGACGGGAAGCAATACCACCGAGGCGCATCCGGTCATCAGCCTCGAGATGAAGAAGGCGGTTCGCAAGCGCGGCGCGAAGTTGATTCTGATTGACCCGCGCGAGATCGAACTGGCGAACTTTGCCGCGCTTCATCTCCGTCCGCGTTCTGGCACCGATGTGGCGCTGCTCAACACAATGGCGCACGTCATCCTTGCGGAAGGGCTGGAAGATAAAGAGTTCATCGCGGCGCGTACCGAAAACTTCGAGGCATTCAAAGAAGCGGTGAGGGATTGCACGCCGCAATGGGGCGAGGACGTCACAGGCGTCCCTGCGGATATGATTGTTGAGGCGGCGCAGGTGTACGGTCGGGCGCGAAGCGCTGCCATCTTCTGGGCGATGGGCATCACGCAATCGTCCCACGGCGTGGATAACGTCCAGGCGCTGGCGAATCTCGCATTGCTGACCGGCAACTTCGGGCGTCCTGGCACCGGCGTCAACCCGCTGCGCGGACAGAACAACGTCCAGGGCGCGTGCGATATGGGCGGATTGCCGAACGTTATCACCGGCTATCAAGCGGTCAGTGACGAAAACGTGAGAGTGAAGTTTGAGAACGCCTGGCAAACGAAGGTGAAGATTCCGCCGAAGCCCGGTCTTACGGTCACCGAAATGGTGAACGGCGTGCTGGATGGGCGCATCAAGGCGCTCTATATCATGGGCGAGAATCCACTTCTCTCCGATCCCAACACCAATCACGTGCGCGAGGCGCTGGAGCAAATCGAGTTCCTCGCCGTGCAGGATATTTTCCTCAACGAGACCGCACAGATGGCGCACGTGGTTTTGCCCGGCGTGAGTTTTGCCGAAAAGGAAGGCACGTTCACCAATACCGAGCGGCGCGTGCAACTGGTGCGCCCGGCGCTTCCCATTCGCGGAGAGGCGCGGCGTGACCTCGACATCATTTGCGATTTGGGACAGCGTTTGAGCGGCGTCTCTGCGGATGACTCGACGGATGTCGTTCACCCCGTCACAAACTGGAACTACGCCGGCGCCTCTGCTGTGTGGAATGAGATTGCGGCTCTGACTCCGACCATGGCTGGAATCAGTCACGAGAGGCTTGTGCCACACGGATTGCAATGGCCCTGTCCCGCACCGGATCATCCCGGCACGCCGATTTTGCACAAGGAAAAGTTCACGCGCGGACTCGGCAGATTCACGCCGTTGACCTTCCGCGAACCCGCCGAAATTCCCGACGCGGAATATCCGTTCGTGTTGAACACAGGGCGCATCCTCCAGCACTGGCACGGTGGGACGCTCAGCCGCCGCTCGGAAGGCTTGGATTGGATTGTGCCCGAGGGTGAGATTCAAATCAACGAGGCAGACGGTGCGCGGCTGGGCATTTCCACGGGCGATTGGATTCGCGTCAAATCGCGCCGCGGCGAAGCGACCGGCAAAGCCCGCCTGACGAGCAAACTCCCGCGCGGCATGGTGTTCATGACCTTCCACTTTGCTGAAGTCCCTGCCAATGCCTTGACCAACGACGCTGTGGACCCGGTGGCAAAGATACCGGAATACAAGGTCAGCGCGGTGAAGGTCGAACGCGCGTAGGTTGCACCCTCTGGCGCAAGAGAGCGCCAGGTACGCGCAAATGGGTATAATTGCGACAGGCGCATGTATCCGCCCTGTGCAGGCAATGCGCGGGGCGGGTTTGTTTGACCTATCCCCCGACCCCTTCCCTAACAGGGAAGGGGAGAAGGTAGAATATGCCTGTAAAGAATATTGTTCGTGGACAGAAAGTTTCATCTGAAATGCTTGGGCGCGCAAAGGAATTGCGCCGTGAGATGACGCCTGCGGAGAAAATCCTTTGGAAGCATTTAAAGGCGAACAGACTGAATGGTTTGCATTTTCGCAGACAGCAGATCGTTCACGGATATTTTCCTGATTTCTATTGTCATCAACATGAGTTGATCGTGGAAGTGGATGGGGGTATTCATGACCTGCAAAAGGATTATGATGCGGAACGCGAAGAGTATTTGGCTTCACTTGGGTTTCGGATCATTCGGTTTACGAATGAAGAGATACAGAAAGATCTGAAAGGCGTGTTGCAGAGGATTGTGGAAGAGTGTAAAAGGACCTAACCCCCGACCCCTTCCCTAGGAGGGAAGGGGAGATGCTCCCCCTTTCCTTCTTCAAGGAAAGGGGGCTGGGGGGATAGGTCCGATGCGACACTGATTTTGATGGTATTTGCCAGAGGAGAGCGTTATGGTTACTGAACTTCAACTCAATCCCACGCGCGTCGTCGAAGACCGTGTGGTTACGACCGTCTGTTCCTACTGCGGAGTGGGATGCAATTTAGAGTTACATCTCAAAGATGACTTCATCTTCAAAGTCACCTCGCCCTTTGACTCGCCTGTCAATCACGGAAATTTATGTGTGAAGGGGCGCTTTGGCTATGATTACGTTTACCATCCCAAGCGCGTGACCACGCCGCTCGTGCGGAGATATTTGCTGGAAGGAAAGCCCAAGCCAGAGGGGCGCGAACAAGTCTTTGCCATCAGCATGGACGGCAAACCGATTCCCAATTCCCAAATCTCGAATGATTGGGATTGGGTCGCAACCAATTGGGACACTGCACTCGACATGGTTGCCGAAAATCTCGTCCGCATCTACCAGCGCGACGGTTCGGATGCGATGGCGGTCTATTGCTGCGCCAAAGCGACGAACGAAGATAATTACCTCCTGCAAAAAATGTGGCGTGCGCTGTTCCGCACGAATAACGTGGATCACTGCACGCGTCTGTGCCATGCGGGGTCGGTGGTGGCGCTGCAAAAGGCAATCGGCTCCTCGGCGATGAGCAACACGGCTTCGCAGGTTATCATGAACGATGTATTCATCGTCACGGGGTCGAACACAGGCGAGAATCATCCCATCATTGCGCTGCAGATGAAGGAAGCGGTACAGAAGCATGGCGCGAAGATGATTGTCGTGGACCCGCGCCGCATTGACCTGGTGGACTTTGCCGAGTTATGGCTTCCGCTCAAGCCGGGCACGAACGTGCCTGTATTCAGCGCGATGGCGCATGTAATTGTGAAAGAGAACCTGGTCAATTGGGATTTTGTCAATCGGCGGACTGAAGGATTTCAGGAGTTTGTCGAATCGCTCGAAAAGTTCACGCCGGAATACGCCGAGGAAATCAGCGGCGTCCCCGCCGAGGATATTCGCAAGGCTGCGCGGATGTATGCCACTGCGAAGAACGGCGCGATTTACTGGGGCATGGGCATCTCGCAACTCTCACACGGCACTGCCAGCGCTCTTGCCCTAATCCATCTGGCATTTCTCACGGGTCATGTGGGACGCGACGGCACGGGGCTGAATCCGTTGCGCGGGCAGAACAATGTGCAGGGCGCGAGCGACATGGGCGCGATGCCGTTCCATTATCCCGGCTACATGCGTGTGGACAACGAAGACAACGCCCGCAAATGGGAAGCGGCGTGGAACATCGAACCCGGCGGTCTCTCGCGCAAACTCGGTCTCACCACCACCGAGATTCTCGGTCACGCGCACGAGGGCGGCATCCGGGCGTTGTACATCATGGGCGAGAACCCGATGATGTCTGAGCCGAACCTCAACGAGACGCGCAAGCATATGACGCATCTCGAATTTCTTGTCTCGCAGGATTTGTTCATCAACGAGTCGGGCGCGTTTGCGGATGTCTTTTTGCCCGCGGCTTCGTTTGCAGAAAAGGATGGGACGTTCACCAACACCGACCGGAGAGTCCAACGCGTGCGGACGGCTCTTTCGCCCCGTGGGCAGGCGCGTCCAGACTGGAAAATTCTCTGCGATTTGGCGACCAGGCTCGAGCGTAGATTGAAGCGTGGCTCTTCATCCAAATGGGATTATGAGTCGCCCGAAGAAATCCTGCGCGAGATGGCGTCCGTCAACAGTGATTACGCGGGCATCACGTATGAACGCATCGCGAAGGTCGGTCTGCAATATCCCGTGCCCGATATGAATCATCCCGGCACGCCGACGTTGTTCAAAGAGACGTTCCCCAGCGGGCGCGGCAAGTTCATCCCGCTGGATTATGTGCCGGTGATGGAGCAAGCCGATGACGAGTATCCGTTCATCCTGACGACGGGACGCCTGCTCGAACACTGGCACGGCGGCACGATGACGCGTCACTCGTCGCTGAATGAGGCGTACCCCGAAGCGCGCGTGGAGATCCACCCCGCGGACGCAGAGATGCACGGCATCACGAATAACATGCCCGTGCGCGTGACCTCCCGCCGCGGCGAGATTGTGTTGCGCGCCACTGTCACTGAGAAGACGTCGGTGGGCGTGGTGTTCATCCCGTGGCACTTCGCGGAAGCCGCCGCCAATTTGCTGACGAACGACGCCCTCGACCCGCAGGCGAAGATTCCCGAGTTCAAGGCGTGCGCGGTGCAGGTGTTCCCCGCGAGGGAGGATGAGTTGCCGAATCCTGAGGTTGAGGTGAGGAGGGGGAGGTATTAATTTTTTACCGCTAAGCCGCAAAGAGCGCGAAGATTTAAAAATAGAACTCGGAGATTTGGAAAATCTCCGAGTTCTTTGTTCCTTAAGATGAATTGACTATTGATTTCAATACTTCTATTGCTTTTTGATTACCTTTCGGCGATAAGCTAAGGGTTCTATCGCCGTCATAAAGTTTTTTGTCAATATAACCTGTATTCTTCAAATTATTTAGAAGCATTGGTAATGAACTTCCTGATTTTAATCCTTGACCTTCATAAAGCGGTTTGAAGGAATCGTATGATATTGAAGGTGACTTCAAACCAGTTTCTATCGCATAAAGCAATACCAAGATGGCTTCTGTTACATTTCCATAAAGACCAGTACGTAGCAATTGAGGAACACTGTTTTTAAATGCAAGGACTTTTTTGGTAAGTAAAGAGCCTTGAGGTAATTCTGCTCTAAGTTCAAGTATGGAATTTGGGTCTTCGTTGCTATCTGGTTGTGAGAAAATTTCTTTTGCATTTTCATTACTAGGCGCTTGAAGCGTCATGACATTTTCAGATGATAGAAACTGCAATAGCTCCTTAAGTTCCGAAATATCTGAGACATCAGCGATGAGAGTTACTCCTGGTTGTATCTCAATTCGAACTTCCCGCAGTCGAAAATTACTGGTCATTAGCGACCTCCTTTTGGATTTGGCTAATCCTAAAACGACCCAGACCAGATAATGTCCAAGTCTTTGAAGATTTATCAAAATAGAAGAGCTTTTTTGAGCCGCTGTTTCTTGCTACGATATTGATGAACTCATCTTGCTTTAGTCTGAGTGCATCTCCTTCTTTTTTGAAATAGTCGTTAACTTGTTCAACATCACTTGGGTTCAATTCGGCTACTGCAACTAAAACTTTATCTGTTCGATTTTGAAGACTTGAGACAGGGACAACTGATGTTTGGAAAGTGGCATCCGCTGCACTTTTTTGCCCCTCATTTAATATCCCGTTTTGAGATTTGACAAGTTCGTCTATTTTTATTCCGAATGCTTGGTCGATGACAAATTCAACTGTTTCTTTGTAATCAAGTAGTGTTACATCTGTTATTGTCTTACCTGCTGATTGGTGATAGAAGTCACAACGGATTTCGGTATAGTAATAATCAATATCGCTCCATACTTGTTCGTCAATAGTATTCAACTTAGACTTTATTGTCTTTACAAGAGTGTCTCTGTGTTTGTGTGCATCAGTCAAAGTGACTTTGGCGACGTGTTGGAGATAACCACGGCAAGCAGTCTCAAAGGCTGAGTCAATCAAAATAACAGCAAGCCGATTCTTGTGGGGAATGGATGATTGACGTACTAACTCCACGCCAAGCATTGTGTCAATTATGCCTCTGAGAATAGGATTTGCTCTTTCTTTGCTTACCACGCTTGCCTCTTTGCTGTTGGAGATGTTGTTTTAGAGAGTTGTTTTCCAGTATACCTCTACACTTAACTTATTGGAGCGGTAACTGATGAATACGGGGTTTTCGATGCGAGGCGGGACCTCACCACTTCGACAGGCTCAGTGCGGCGCCTGGTTGAGTTGATTGATCGGCGTGTCGGGTTGTCCCTCTCCCAAGGGAGAGGGTATGGAGTTGACTTCTTTTCTCTGCCAATGGATAGGTTGGTTTGCGAAGGCAAGTTTTCATTTCAAGATGGTTTTGGCTTCTCCCCCGTGGGGGAGACGGGAGAGGGGTTTTGTCCCAATGGAGACGATTTCCGTTCTGTGGGATGAAAAGTTGGGTCGCATGGTTATTGGGTATTGCGTTAACTCAAAAGTCCCCGAATTGACTCAGGGACTTTTCGATTTAGATGTCAGTTATTTCGGGTACATGCTCATCTTCATACTTTTCAATAAGGACTCCCAAAACTTCCATCAACGATGCCAGCGGATGATTTTCGTCTTCACCGATGGTGTCAATCAGATTGTCCAGCAGGCGGACAGCCTCCTGATATTCCTTTTCGGTGTGCGGAATATAGAGGATTTTGGAAACTTCTGTCCAATGCGGAGAGGCTTGTTCAATTTTTATATCTAACATAACTACTCCTTCCATTTTCCTTGGTCATACTCTTGGTGGGTCAACACAGCCCGAATATAAATAATGTGTCGATTGTAATGGATCGCGGCAATCAAACGCACTTTGTTGCCGCCAATATTGAATACCGTTAATTTGCCAACTTGGTCTGCACTGCCATAAGTTTTTCGTAACTCCGCAAAGGATTTGAATTCGTTCTTCTTTGCCTGTCGGTACCAATTCTGTAAAGCAGATTTGGTATCTGGGTGCTTTTCTGCGAACTCATTGAGGCGTTTTCGTGTGATGATGTGCATGGTTGGCTAAGTAATTATACCCTCTGCGGTAACTGATGAAAACGGGGTTTTCGATGCGGGTCATGACCTCACCCTGTTTGAGTTAATTGATCGGCGTGTCGGGTTGTCCCTCTCCCGCGGGGAGAGGGTATGGGGACGAATTCTTTTCTGAGGTGATGAAGAGCTGGGTTGCATGATTGAATGAGATTATACCGCCCTTGCTTTGTAAAAATAGCCCGACGGTTTATCGTGGGCGAACGAGACGGGAGAGAGGTTCGGCTTTTCTGTGTGCTGTGGCATGGATGTGTCCCTTGCGGAGGATTATGCACTTGTCACCGCATGGACGTAAACGTCCACGCTATTCGTACGAAGCCGACTCAAGTCGGCTAATCGGCTTCGCCGATTTTGTACGAATAGCCCGACGGTTCAACGTCGGGCGGGTAATAGGTGAAGTGAGACTCGGCTAGGGAAGATGGGAGAGATGTTTGGTGTTTCTGTGTGCCGTGGCATGGGTGTGTCCCTTACAGAAGTTACTTTACAATGCCTCGATCATCCAAAAACTCAACGGGGTCTTTGTCCTTGCCGTGTTCCCACATCAAGGAGAAGAACCAAATTCCACTTTCGCCGATCCAGAAATCGGCGGGGGTGAAGGTCATGTTTGAGTCTAGGGGTTTCTTGTCACTTTCGGGGGTGTACTCCGCTTGCCAGCCGAAGATTTCTCCCTGCCAGTATTTGCCAACCGAATGAAGGTGATTCGCAAACGACTTGACTTCCTTCAAATCCGGGACAGCTTTGATAACATTCATTGCCCACGCAAAACTTGCTTGATTTTTATATCATCGCCTCCGACTTCGATAATCAAATCGCCGCCGCGTGTGTTGATGTAATCTTTGGCTCCGTAGTTAATCCGCCAGAGCATACCGTTATCAGCATGCTGGGTGATTGTGACAAGGCTCTGGACGATGTCCACGCCCAATTCACGGGCGCGCTTATTGGCTGTCGCCATTACCCTCGCGAGCGTCACAGCCATATCATCTTGAAGAACTTCGGAAGAAAGAGTAGCCATTCTAAAACTCCTTACGAGTTAAACACGGTTTCCGTGTCATCCATTTCACGTACTTGTCCGGCGGGTGATATAAGATAAATCACCGCTTGAGAGATTACGAACTCGCCAACATAGTCATTGCCTTTCAAGTCAGGGTCATCGCGGACAGCGCGTTTGTCAGTTTCACTTGGTTCTTGAAGATAGTCACTGCCTGTGTTGGGATGTGTATGAAACGACGCGACAATCTCCAAATCATTTATCGTGCAATCTCTATGAGGCGGAACTTGAATCGTGTCCTGTAATCCTCTTTGCCAACGTATAACGCTCAAATCTCCATCTGCATCTCTGACAACAAAACCGCCTTCTTCGTGTCCGCCTGTCGCACCCGGATTTGAATCTATCCATGCTTGTTGCAATCCAGAGCGGATATTGGCGTCGAATAAAACAGTTCTTGATGTCAGCGGCATAGGGGAATTATACCGCTTCCCCTATAGCAAAATTCTATGCGCGAGAACACGCGGCGGTAATTGATGAAAACGGACTTTTCGATGGGCGGGACCTATCCCCCCGCCCTTCCCAAATGGGAAGGGAGCTTAAAGTCTGGTGGGTTTGTTGATTTTCCAAGGCAATGTGCAGTTTCGAGAAGCAAAGGCCTCTCCCCATTTGGGGAGACGGGAGAGGGGTTTGGTGATTCTGTGTGCCGTGGCATGGGCGTGTCCCTACTTAATCCCAAACAACACTTTCAATTTACCATCCACTTCCTTTTGCTTTGATACTGGCAATTGTCCCAATTCACGGACGATGATACTGGATGCAACCGTCATCATTCGATGGAGTTGCAAGGTGGAGGAGACTCGCAAGCCCGTCGAAGAGAAGTCTTTATCTGTTTCGGCGAATACGAGATCGGTCGAGAGTGGCTTGTCAGGCACGCGGCTGGTGATGAAGGCTAAAACTACATGCTTGTGCTCACCGATAGGTTCGGTCAGACATACAGCAGGTCGCACCTTTGTGCTGGAAAGGTCGTCAAACGGAAAAGGGACAAGCACAACCTTATGCTTCATAAAACGGTTTTCCGTCGCTGATTGTGTAAATGTCTTCTTCGGGGTCGCGCAGATATTCAAAAGCAGGGTTGCTTAGGGTTGCTTTTAGCCAGTCCGTTTCGCTCCAGTCAACTGCAATCTCGGTCAGCGGCGAAAGAACAATGACACGAACGCGTTTCGGTCCAGCAAAGGGAAGAATACCGTCCAGTTTGAGTTGGTGGTTTTCGTCAACTGTCCCTGTCATTTCTATGGCTGTCATCGGAACTTCCATCTTGCACACTGCCTTTCATGGTTTGTATTGGTAAATTTGTGTCGGCTTTCGTTATTATACCCCGCGGTAACTGATCAAAACAGACTTTTCGATGTGCGGGACCTCACCACTTCGACATGGCTTCGCCAGTCAGTGCGGCGCCTGATTGGGTTGATTGATCGGCGTGTCGGGTTGTCCCTCTCCCGCGAGGAGAGGGTATGGAGTTGACTTCTGTTCTGCAGGAATGGAAATTTGGGTTGCATAGTTGGCTTCGCTCATTATACTTCCGCGCTAACTGATGAAAACGGACCTTTCGATGCGACCCGGCGCGGGTGGCTCTTCGGAGGGGAATATGCAAGAAGGTGAGAAGACGTTCACAAACATCCCTCCTGATTCTTTGCCTGTTGCGACTGCGAAATCAACCGGTAACGGCGGTATAATTCCCATGCTTTTCTCCTGAGGCTCGATCCATTCTTTGCAGACAGGCAGAATCTCCGTGCGTTTTCTTAGAATTCTACTGGATGAAACCTTTGTGAAATATCCCCTCTCGATGGGCGTCTTCGTATCGGTTGGCGTGTTCCTTTTGTATGCCGGAACGCTGGTGCCGGAAGTGGGGTGGGGGGACTCGGCCGAATTGTCCCTGGTTGCATATCAACTTGGTTTGAGTCATCCGCCCGGATATCCGTTCTACGCCATTTTGGGGAAGGCGATGACGATGCTCTTTTCCGAACCGGCTATTGGGACAAATCTGCTGAGCGCGGTCTGTACGAGCCTCGCGGCCGGGGTGATGAGCATGATCCTGTTCGATCTGACCGCCAGGGCAATGATCTCGATCGCCATTCCGGTCCTTTTTTCGGTCTTGCCGAACATTTGGGAAATGGCTGTCGTGACGGAGGTCTATAATGTCAACATCTTTTTCCTGGGTGTTTCGATTTATCTGTTTCTGAAAGCGGAACAATCCGACTTCTCGAAATACCTGCTCCCATCGGCGGTCTTGTTTGGGCTTTCACTCGGAATCTATCAAGCCAACCTGCTGTTGCTCCCCGTGTTTCTACTGGTGTTGTGGGTGCGATCTCCCGGAAACAGAGTCGTAGGGAGACTGTTATTATTTTGTTCCATCGTTGGGATCATCTGGATTTTATTTGCAGGCTACGCGGTGATCCGTTCACGGGCCGCATTGGCGATAAATTATCCCCTCAATTCACTTCAGGAGATCGTGACGTATGTAACCGGAGCGAATCTCAGTCCGCCGTTCCCGAAGGACCCCGCCCATTATGTGAACCGCACGCTGGAACACGCCCGCGTATTCTCGAAAAATTTCCTGTACCTGCCGATTCCCTTCGGACTTTTGGGAGCGGTTGCGCTATTTTCGAACAGGCGGACGCCCGCATTATTCCTGACATTCCTTTTTGCCGTCAATTATCTGTTCTTCAGTTACTACGCGGTCAGCGACTATCTCACGATGCCAACGCCCTCCTATTTCATCTTTTCGATATTTATCGGATGTGGACTGGCTTTTCTTTTCCGCCGATGGTCAACCGGAAACAGGACTGCCGAATATGCGGGTGTGGCTGTATGCATCCTTTTGGTGGGGGCGCAACTTTTCCTTCAATTTCCCGCGCGATTCGAACGCTCCAATACCATCCCTGTCACCAACCTGATTATTCCTGCATTGGAGGCATTTCCACAGGATGCCGTTGTCATCAGCCGTTGGGAAAGATTTACCCCGATGTTGTATTTTCAACAAACCCGAGATCTCCGAACGGACGTCACTCTGGTGGTCTCTGACAATTATCTGGCTCAAATAGATGCCTACTACAACGAGATGCCCGACAGTCGAATACTGATTGACAACCAGGACAGGGAATTAACCGAAAAATACCGAATCGAACGCTTCCACCGGCGCTGGTTCCTGATCATTGCTCCCGTCGAGAATTGAACGGAAGAACATCCCATGCCGGTTTCACATGCCCGCGCGATCCGCCTGATACACGCTGGATACATGATTCCTTCCCGTCGCCAAGATATTGTGGAACTAAATCCCCGTGTCGGGTGGGCGCTCGTTGCCTTGTTTGTGGGGAAGTGGGGGGCGGAAAGTAAAAAGTGCTCGTTGGGGAGGCGGGCTCTTGGTTAGAGTCCCGCCAGTTTTCTCCAGTCAATTTTTCCGTCTATCGAATATTCGTTGAGAAAATCATTGGTAACTCGATTTAGGGCTGAATTGAATTTTTCTTCATATTCATTGCTCAGAGACGCTACATAATATCCGATTTTGTCTTGAGGAACGTCCGGACCCAATTTTTTGCTTAAGGCGTCAAATAGCTTTTCTTCTTGTTCCATCATGTATTCATCGAGAACATGATATATCAACTCTCCCGCAATTGTGATTTCGCCGGACCTAAAGAAGGCGGAACGGGTGGCGATCAATTTATCCAAATTTAGCTGACGCAATATCTCGATACGCGCCTTATGAAAATCTTTAACTTCTCGCTTTACCCAGTTAGGAGGATCGCGGGTAATCATATTTTCCTTTTGATTCTCCTTTCTTCTTTTCTGAATTGAATCTTACAAGTTTTTCCCAATTAATTGATCCGTCATCAAAACAGAAATCATTGAGAATTTCACGGGTAAATAGATTTACGATGTTTGCATATTCTTTGGCAAACTCTTCGTTTCTTTCTTTTGCTCTATGACCCAATGGTTCGACTATATCAATATACAAACGGTCATTTCCAGATATGAATTCCCAAAAATCCTGCCCACAGATCTTGAGATACTCTCCTTTGTCTGGTTTGGCGTCCGTTCCAGAGCAGCAACCGTTCACTGCGATAATATTTACATTTCTCACGCCCGCGCGCAAAACCTTCAGCGCCTGCTTAAAGTTTTGCTTCATTTTCTTGATCTGGTCACTATTACCCCAATTGGGACCTGACTTTATTGAGACTACATATAATGCGCCGTCGCGTTCAAATTCGAGATCAATTCCTGTCGTCGAAGATTTCCTCCCCCCAAAGGCTTTGGAGCAGACAAATATTGCAAGTCCTTCGAGAAATTCTCCAAAGATTGCCTCTTCCTGCGATGAAAGGTGCGCTCTTAAAAGCGACTCGACCAAGTCTTGTCCTTTCGTCACATGTTTTGCTTTGAAAAGATAGGGATTCTTTCTTTTCAAGACCTGTTCGAGTTTCAACTTTCGCAGGTTATCTGCCCTTCGTTTGTGGAAGTCGCCAATATTTTCTTCCACAAACTTGACAACGTCATTTAGATTTAGTGGCTGCATATTTCCCTTTTTTCTCCATGAGCGCCAATTGCGTTGCAGGTAATTGCTTTGCGGGCTTAACGTCCTTTTGCGCTACTTCGAAGTATTCGGGCAGAATTTCTATGCCAATTGAGTTCCGTCCCATTTTTTGAGCGACTCGATTGGTTGTGCCTGAACCCATAAAGGGATCGAGTACCCAATCGCCCGGCTTCGTAAATAACCTGATGAACCATTCTGGCAGATCTTCAGGAAAGACCGCGCTGTGATTACGATTTTTTGTTTCTGTTGCTAAATATAAAACATTGGTCGGATAAGCCTTCTCTCGACCGATCCAGTTTGCGATTCGTTTGCCAAAGCCGCTTCCCACTTTCGACGGATCGCGAACCTTGTCTGTTTCGCTAAGATTCTTGAGCCGTCGTTCCGCCCAATCTCCCATCGGAACCATGACTTCTTCCTGATACATGTGGAATTTATGCGCCTTGTTGAATTGTAAGAGTCTTTCCCAAGAATCGCGGAAACGGTTGGGCCACTTTCCTGGATAGGAATTCTTTTTGTGCCAGATAAATTCCTCCGTCCACAGCCAGCCTTGCCTTCGCATTTCCAGAATTAATTCGATGACGTAAGTGTGCCGTTCTCCGTTGACGACTTTCTCCTTGATGTTCAAAACAAAAGTTCCTGTGGGCTTCAAGACGCGAAGTAATTCTTTTGTTGTGGGTAAGAACCACTCAACGTATTCATCTGGTTTGATCCCGCCATAGGTGTTCGCGCGACTGTCCGCATAAGGTGGCGATGTGAAAATTAAATCAATAGAGTCGTCCTTCAATGTTTTGAGGACTTCCCTGCAATCTCCGAGTACAAGTTTTGCCTGAACTTCTGACATTATTTCTCAACCCCGTTTATTTCCAGTACATCGTTGGCTGTCGAATCTATCTCTTTGAGTTCAAGCCCAAAGGTTTCCTTGTCGTTTTCTGTCGAATCGTCCTTGTATCCCAGGAAAAACTCAGATAAAACAGCCGCGTCCTGCGCTGATTTGGCTTCGATTTTTATGACATAGGTTCGTGAAAGAGATACTTCATATAGCGGCATGGGTTACTCCTGATAAAAACGCAGTCTTCAGGGCGAATTATACCTGAACCGTCTCCGCCCTCTTCTCTCTCAACATCCACGCCAAAGGCGAAGCGGCGAGCACCAAGCCCGACGTCATCGCCAGCACGGTGGGAAAGCCGTAATTCTCCGCCAGCGGACCGGTCAACAACATGCCCAAGACGCCGGACGAGAAGATAAAGCCGAGAATCAAACCCGAAGCCAGCGCCATGCCGCCGGAGACGATCCGCTGCGCCAGTACGACCATAATGCTATGTACCGATCCCGTACACGCGCCTGCCAGCGGAATCAACAAATACAGCCACGGCGACCATCCGATGCGGCTCATCACGAAGATGGGAATGGATGCCAGCAGCAATGCCGCCGCCGCGACCTTGCGTTTGGCGAAGCGATCCCCGAAATGACCGCCGATCACATTACCCAGCGCCGACCCGCCCATGAACAAGCCCGCGATATTCCCGTATGTAACGGCGCTCAGCCCCAGATCCTTGAGATATTTCGGGAAGAAGTTGATCATGTTCGCCTGCGACCACGATTGAAGCGTGGCAACAATGGCAAGCAGAATGATGAAACTCCAGGCGGCTTGCAGGCGGATCTTCCCGTCGCTGTCCTTTGCCCTCGGGTGCGGATGGTTATGCCGCAATTGATACAAAAGCGCGAACCCGATCGGGATCGAAACGACCGGCAAAACGATCATGGCGGGCAATCCCAGCCGGAACAGGATCATGCCCGTGATGACGGGACCGATGAAATGTCCGAGTTGACCCGCCATGAAGAACAACGACGCGGCGGTCGTCTCGCGTCCCTGCAGGCGGTGGCGTCCCTGAAGGGTGGCTTGGACGGCGCCCACAGGATGAAAGGAGGAGGAACCGAGCGCGGCGACGATCAGGCAGAGCAGTCCCCATTCGCCGGGGATGAGTACCGCGCCCGAATAGAACACGGTCATCCACAACACGCCGCCCGCCGCCATCCAGCGCGGACCCACGCGGTCCGAGATCCAGCCGAAGAAGGGCTGCGTCAGCGCGGAGACCCAAACGTAGATCGCCGAGTACAGTGCAATTTGTGTTTCGGTCAAGCCGAGGTAGGTCAACAACACGGGGCGGCTGGCGTTGAACACATCCACCATGAAATGACTCATCGCGACGGATGAGAAAAGCGAATCGAAAAGTAAGGGCATGAGGATTTACGATACTTCGATACGGCTTCGCCAGTCAGTACAAGTTTAGGATTTACGATTTTGGATTTGCGGTTTCGGATTGAAAATAGAGATGATGTTCGAGGATGTATTCATACACCGCAGGATGGAGATAATACCTGAAATGCTTCCCGTCCGCAATGCGACTGCGGATCTCGCGCGAGGCGATCTCGAGCAGCGGCGCGTCCACGTAATGGACCTTGGAACTGATCCCCGGCAATTGCCGTTCCAACGCCTCGAGATCCTCCTGCTCACCGGGACGGTGCATCACGCCCACCCAGTGGCAGGCTTGGAGCAATTCCCTCGGACGGTTCCAGTTCGGGAGGTCGCGCAGTGAATCGCCGCCGATGATGGGGGTGATGTCCGCGTCGGGATATTGCTTCGAAATCAGTTCCATCGTATCCAAAGTGTAATGCGGGCCCGGACGATCCAGTTCGACGCGTGAAAGTTCGAAGGTCGGATTGTCCTGAATGGCGAGTTGCACCATCGCCAGCCGATGTTCGACGGGTGTGATGAATTGATCCTGTTTGTGAGGCGGGTCGGGGGTGAGGATCCATAACAGGCGGTCGAGATCCAATTGCGAGAACGCCTCCGCAGCGAGGATGAGGTGACCGAGATGCGGCGGGTCGAACGTGCCGCCGAAGAGTCCGATCTGTTCGCGGGACATACTGCTGGAAGTATAACGCAAAGTTTCATCGTACCTTGTCGAGTCCTTTACAGAATCTTTACACGGGAGGGGTATGATGATGAAAATGCGAAGTTCAGTTTGCTTTTTGGAATCGCCAACCAACTGGCGAATTCACGGGAGCAATCTCCCTGTTCCAAAACCGTAACGCGACTTTCAAGTCGCAACCCCAAGGAGACATCTGCGCAGCGTGTTGCGCTGCATAATCTTCGCGATTGAGACAACCATGAATACGGGAGCAATCTCCCTGATTCCAAAATTATAAGATCACAAAAGGAGATGAAACAATGTCCAAAACAACCAAATGGATCATCGGGATCGTCGTTGCCATACTCGTTCTGCAATTTGCCATGCCCTTCGTCTGGCAGTTGTTCTTCCCCGGCGCGTACGGCGGCTATGGAATGATGGGTCCCGGCTACGGAATGCACATGCCCATGATGGGATTCGGTTTCGGGTTCGGTTTCTTCGGCATGTTGCTCATGTGGCTCTTCCCGATCGGCGTACTGATCCTGATCGTGCTGGGCATCGCCTGGCTGGTCAGGCAGTTGACAACGGCCAAAGGCGGGGATCAGTCATAAGACGACCGCACCGCCTGTCCATTTTCGCAACCCTGTTCCACGTTGGAGCAGGGTTGTTTTGGCTGCGGATATTTCGAAGAGGGATGGAAGGGAGCGGGTGGTATACTGCGTTTATCTTTCAAAACCGAGGTGAACCATGAACCAGACATTCGATGCCATCGTGATCGGCGCGGGAGTGATCGGGGCGAGCGTTGCCTTCCACCTCGCCGAGCGCGGACTCAAGACCGCCATCCTCGAACGCAAGACCGTCGCTTCGGGCGCGACGGGTTATTCCAGCGGACTCGTCCGCATGCACTACGACCTCGCCGTGGAAGCCGAACTGACTTACGTCAGTTACAAAAACTTCTACAGCGATTGGAAACACAGGGTCGGCGGTGAGTGCGGATTCATCAATACAGGCTTCCTCAAGATCGTCAAGCGCGAATACGAAGACAAATTGCGCGGCAACGTCGCCAACCAACAGCGCATCGGAATCAACACCTCGGTCATCTCTGCCGAGGAGGTGAGGAAACTCTTTCCAGACGTCGCCACCGACGACTTCGATTACGCCGCCTACGAACCCGATTCGGGCTACGCCGACGCGACACTCACGACCAACTCATTCATCGAAGCCGCGAAGCGCAACAACGCCACACTGATTCAAAACTGCGAAGTGACCGCCATCCATACGGCGGGAGGCAAAGTCACGGGCGTCGGTACGGACAAAGGCGATTTTGCCGCGCCCATCGTGGTCAACGCGGCTGGGAGGTGGGCAAAGCATGTCGCAAGCCTCGCAGGCGTCGAGGTCCCGCTCGAAACGTGGACGCACGACGTCGCCTTCCTACATCGTCCGCCGTCGCTTGGCAAATTCCCCACCGTCATAGACGACATCATCAACGGTTACTTCCGCCCCGAGGGCAGCGCGCTCATCCTTGCCGCGAGCGAAGAGGACTCCCTGCGCGGCGAATCGCCCGAAGCGGACGACCAGACGCCCTCGCCGACGTTCCTCGATAAACTCATTGACAACATGGTCCGAAGGATTCCCAAGATCGAAGAGAGCGGCTTGCAGTCCATTCACGTGGGGCGCGACGGGTTGACCCCCGACCAGCGCGCCATCTATAGCGCGGCGGGTCCCGACGGTTTCTATCTCGCCTGCGGGCTGAGCGGTACGGGCTTCAAGACCTCCCCCGCCGCGGGCGCGAGTTTGGTGGAGTTGATTCTCGACGGCGCGCCCAAAACCGTGGACATCACGCCTTTTCGATTCAGTCGCTTCGCGGAGGGGAAGTTGCTGGAAGGGGAATATGCATATGGGAATATTTGGAAATAGATTTTTACCGCGACGGCGCGAAGGACGCAAAGAAAAGGAAAAAAGAAAGATGAAAGACGCTTCGGACTCAGGGGAGGCTGGGGCGGTTTCGAGGGACGGTTTCTATGCCGTGAATCATGCACGAGCCAATTTAAACTCTCTGGTTGTTAGTTGAAGGTATAATCTACCTCACATGCACGGAGATATAAACATGACCAAAGGTAATGGTGCCAACCCAAGATTAGTAACAAACCAGATAATCCACGCTGATTGCCTGCAAGAATTATCGTCATTTCCTGATAATTCAATAGAACTTACGTTATTCTCGCCGCCTTATGATGGAATAAGAGATTACAAAAACAACTGGTCTTTCGATTTTATGACTCTAGGCAAGCATCTTTATCGAATAACTAAAGATGGTGGAGTCGCTGTTGTCGTTATAGGCGACGGAACTAAAAACTTTGCCAAATCTCTTACATCTTTTCGATTGGCAGTCAATTGGGTTGATGCAATCGGTTGGAAACTCTTTGAAAGTGTAATTTATAAAAGAGACGGCAACCCAGGAGCATGGTGGAATCAAAGATTTCGAGTTGACCACGAATATATTTTTATGTTCTTTAAGGGGAATCGTCCAAAAACATTTCACAAAGAACACTTGATGGTCCCGAGCAAACATGCAGGAAAGATTTACTCGGGCACAGATAGGCTTACAAACGGTGGTTTCAAGACAATTGAGCCGAAAGCGGTTAATCCCTTGAAATGTCGCGGGACTGTCTGGAGTTATTCAACCAGCAATACAGAAGGCAATCGAGTTAAACTACAACATCCCGCCACCTTTCCCGACAAATTAGCGGAAGACATAATTTTATGCTTTTCAGAACCTAATGATATTGTTCTTGACCCCATGTGCGGTAGCGGTACAACTTGCGTTATAGCCAATAATAACCGCCGTCGATATATTGGAATTGAAATCAGTGATGAGTATTGCGAGATTGCAAGAAAACGGATTGAAAAAGAATTCCAACCAGAACAACAACGCATGTTTTAGACTCGCCGCATGACATTCAAAAAAGATATCAAAACTGCGAAAAGTCTTCTTGCTGATTTGCCTATCACATGGGATGGAAAGAAGAGTGTTTTAGAACTCAAAAAGGCAAATTTTAATTGGCGGCAAATGGAATGGTGGGGATTCTATTTTGAATTCTTGTGTTACCAGAGACTCGAAAGTTCTTTCGCTGTTCCAGGCGACAGATTCGGAAAGACAAGAACTGCTTGTTTTGATTTCAAAGGTTCAATCAATTGGGACTTAAAAGCGAAAGCGATAAAATCAGACGACCATCGTTCTATATTGAATGATGCAGAAGCCATGAATTGGAGTATCAACGAATATGGCGCACATGGTCTAATTATTGCACTTTGTGATGTGGAATACAACGACGAAAACAGAACTTTTCAAAAATGGCATCAGAAATTGAAGGGTGGAAAATCCAAGTATGAAGTTAATCGTGAACAAAGAACAAGTGTCTCTCGATACAGAAAAACCAAAGCAGAACTACAAGAGCTGTTATTTCTTATTGTAAATCCCAAGAATATTTCTTTTCTTGGAATCCACCACCAGGGACGAAACAGTAACGGAAAACCACGTCCACCAAAATACATGCTTGATTACGATTTCATAGACAAATATCTAGCTGACAAAATCAAGTTCAAAAAATGAGCAGTAAGATTGCCCGCAATTTCGGGTATGAAGCCAAACAAAAACGGGACTGGGGGTGAAGCGCGGGGTGGGTTGCAGACCTGACAGGTATTCATAGAACTATGGCCGACTCGAATCGTTGTCCACACAAGGATTGTAGTTGGTTCAGGTCGCGCGGAAACCTGTCAGGTCTGGATGCAACCCCAACAAAAGCGGGGTTGTGAACTGGGCTATAATTTGCGTATGACCACCAAATCCCGTTATGAAGAACTCAAGGCGCAAATCAATTTTCATAATTACCGCTATCACGTGCTGGACGCGCCCGTCATCAGCGACCTGGAATTCGACAAACTGCTGAACGAACTCAAGCGGATCGAAGCCGACCATCCGGATTGGGTCACGCCCGATTCGCCGACGCAGCGCGCGGGAGCCAAGCCTGCCGACCGTTTCGAGAAGGTCCGCCACCCCGCGCCCATCCTCTCGCTGGCGAACGCCTTCGGCGCGGAGGATGCGCGGGCGTGGTACGAGCGCATCCGTAAAATTGACGACCGCGTGGAGAAGGCAAAGTTCGTGGTCGAGCCGAAGATAGACGGCTTGTCGGTTGTGCTTCACTATCGCGATGGCGTCTTCGTGCAAGGCGCGACGCGCGGCGATGGGGAAGTGGGGGAGGATATTACGTCGAATTTAAGAACTGTGCGAGCAATCCCGTTACGAATACCAGTCGAAGGTCGAAAGTCGAAAGTCGAAGTGCCGAAATACCTTGTAGTGCGAGGCGAGGCGTTCATCCCGACAAAAGAGTTCGAAGCGTTGAACCGTCAACTCGAGGAGGCGGGCGAGAAGACGTATCAGAATCCAAGGAACACGGCGGCGGGAGCGCTGCGTCAGTTGGACCCAAAGTTGACCGCTTCGCGTCCGATCACGTTGCTGGTGTACCAGATCATCCATTCGGAAGGTGGGAAGGTTCCCACATCGCAATGGGAAATCCTGGAATATCTCAAAACGCTGGGCTTCCCAGTGACCGATGTATCAAAGCGCTTCAATAATTTGGAGGATGCGATTGCCTACATCGAACCCTGGGACAAGAAACGCGATGAACTGCCCTACGAAGCCGACGGCATGGTCATCAAAATTGATGATCTGACCCTTGCCGCGGAACTGGGTTTCGTGGGCAAGGACCCGCGCGGTGCGATTGCGTTCAAGTTCCCCGCGCGTGAGGTGACGACGAGACTCAACGACATCGGTGTTGCCGTGGGTCGAACGGGCGTGTTGACTCCGTATGCGGTGCTGGAGCCGGTCGAGATCGGCGGCGTGATCGTGGAACGCGCAACCTTACACAATTTTGATTACATTGCCGAGAAGGATATTCGCGTCGGTGACCGCGTGCTGGTCAAACGCGCGGGCGAGGTGATCCCGTACGTCATTGGTCCCGTCGTGGATGCGCGCTCGGGGAAGGAGAAAAAATACAAGCCTCCGCAAACCTGTCCGGCGTGTGGTCAGCCCGTTGAACATTTCGAGGGGGAGGTGGCGTGGTATTGCGTCAATGCCGCCTGCCCCGCGCAGTTGGTCCGTAATGTGGAGCATTTCGTCTCGCGCGGCGCGATGGACATCGTCGGGATGGGGATCAAGATCGTCGAAAAATTGATCGAGACCGGCAAGGTCAGGGACGTGGCGGATATTTACACGCTGACCCGCGCCGACATCCTCGAAGCCGTTACGAAGAAGGACCGAAAAACGGACAAGGAACCGCCCGGTAAGATCGCGGACAATCTACTCGCGTCCATCGAGACGTCGAAGTCGCGTTCGCTGGCGCGCTTGATCACCGCGCTGGGAATCCGAGGCGTGGGCGAGGTCAGCGCGGGGGATCTGGCGGCTCACTACGGTAATTTGGATGCGTTGTCAAAAGCCGGCGTGGACGACCTCCAGCAGATCGAAGGGATCGGACCCAACATCGCCGAGGGAATCGTGGACTGGTTCTCGCGTCCGTTCAATCAAAAAGTGTTGAAGAAGTTGAAGGCGGCGGGCGTGTGGCCCCAGGCGCAGAAAACGGAAGGTAGAAGGCAGGAGGGCGCCTTCACCGGTCTGACTTTCGTCATCACTGGCACACTTCCCACCTGGTCGCGCGAAGAGGCGAAGGCGTTCATCGAATCACACGGCGGCAAGGTGACGGACAGCGTCAGCAAGAAGACGGGTTATTTGGTGCTGGGTGAAAATCCTGGTTCGAAGTTCGAGAAGGCGAAAGCGCTGGGCGTGAAGATCATCGGCGAGGAGGAATTGAGGAAACTGGCTGAATGATCCCGTAGAAACCGTGTGGCTTTGTAAATACCCTGTCGCCTATGATCCACAAAAAACTCAACTGGGGATTGCTTTCCACGGCGCGCATCAACCGCGCACTCATCCCTCCGCTTCAAGTGTCGAAGCGCAATCAATTATTGGCTGTTGCATCCCGTTCACAAGAGACTGCCGACCTCTACGCCAAAGAGAAAAAAATAGCGCGCGCGTATGGTTCGTATGAGGCATTGCTCGCCGACCCCGACATTGACGTGATCTACAACCCGCTTCCGAACCACCTTCATGCCGAGTGGACGATCAAAGCCGTGGAAGCGGGCAAGCACGTTTTATGTGAGAAGCCGCTCGCCTTGAGCGTGGACGAAGTGGACGCGATAAAAGCCGCCGCGCATCAACATGGACGCGTCGTGGCGGAGGCGTTCATGTATCGCCATCACCCGCAGACCCTCAAGGCGCTGGAGATTGTCAAAAACGGTTCGCTCGGGACCTTGAAACTGATCCGCGGTTCTTTTAGTTTTGTCCTTTCCCGCGAAGGGGACGTGCGCTTGAACCCTGAGTGGGGAGGCGGGAGCCTCTGGGACGTGGGCTGTTATCCCATCAGTTACGCGCGGACCGTCGTCGGGGAGAGTCCGCTCGAAGTGTTTGGCTGGCAGGTCACGGGTCCGACCGGGATCGATGAAACCTTCGTCGGGCAAATGCGGTTCGGGGGCGATGTCCTCGCGCAATTCGACTCAAGTTTCGTCATCCCATTTCACGCATTCATGGAAATCGTCGGGAGCGAAGGGACGCTGAACATCCCGCGCCCGTTCAAGCCGGGAGTCAACGAGAAGATCTATCTGACGCGCGGCGACGCGATCGAGGCGATCACGATCAAGGGACAGGAGTTGTACCTCGGCGAAGTGGAAGATATGGCGGACGCGATTTTGCTTGGGAGAGAACCGCGGGTGACGCTGGACGACAGCCGCGCGAACGTGACGGCGATCTGCGCGTTTCTCGAATCGGCGCGGGCCGGCAAACCCATCCAACTGGAACACTGATCACTGCCCGCTGTTCACCGCTTCCTAGACAATCCCGCG
Organism: Anaerolineales bacterium; assembly: GCA_013360875.1. Classification (GTDB taxonomy): domain Bacteria; phylum Chloroflexota; class Anaerolineae; order Anaerolineales; family Villigracilaceae; genus Defluviilinea. The sequence continues at coordinate 66,291 of JABWAU010000005.1, forward strand.
TCCCTCTGCTACACTTCCGCCATCTTTTTATGGAGGCGCCCAATGGATTTGCATAACACGGACGACGCTGTAACCCGCCGTATTCGCGCGTTTACAGATCGTGTTGCTCGCTTGAAAGAGAACGACTTATATTTTTACAATCAGCCTGTGGCGGAGATACTGCCCGGGATGAAAGTACGCGTGAACGGGCGGGTGATGGGAATGTACGCGTCGTACAGTTACCTGGGCTTGATCAACCACCCGCGCATCAACGAAGCCGCAAAAAAGGCGGTGGATAAATACGGCACCGGCACGAACGGAGTCCGCACGCTGGCGGGGACGCTGACCATCCACAACGAACTCGAAGAGATGATTGCAAACTTCAAACACGCCGAAGCCGCCGTCACGTATTCGTCGGGGTACGCCACCAATTTGAGCGTCGTCTCCACGTTGATGGGACGCGGCGATTACGTCTTTTCGGACAAATTGAACCACGCCTCCATCGTGGACGGATGTCTGATGTCCGGCGCGGAATTTCGCCGCTTCCGTCACAACGACATGGCGCACCTCGAAGGCTTGCTGAAGAATGCGCCGCCCGATGTCGCCAAACTGGTGATCGCCGACTCGGTCTTCAGCATGGACGGCGACATCATTGACCTGCCGAAGATGGTTGAGTTGTGCAAAAAATACAACGCCTGGCTGATGATTGACGAGGCTCATTCGCTCGGCGTGCTGGGGAAGATGGGCACCGGCATCGAAGAGCATTTCGACATGTACGGCGCGATTGACATCAAGATGGGAACGCTGAGCAAGACCATCCCCTCGGTGGGCGGGTACGTCGCCTCGAACAAGGAGATCGTCACCTACCTGCGTCACGCCAGCCGCGCCTACATCTTCTCCGCCGCGCTGCCGCCCGCACAGGCCGCCGCCGCCAACGAAGCCTTCAAGGTCATCCTCGACGAACCCTGGCGCGTCGAACGTCTCAACCAAAACACCAGACAATTCATCGGCGGACTCAAGAGCATGGGCTTCGATACCATGCTGACCGAAACTGCCATCGTTCCAGTATTGTGCGGAGAGGACGATGTTGCCTTTGCGATGACGCGTGAGGCGCAGCACAACGACGTGTTCGTTCTGCCGGTCGTTTCGCCCGCCGTGCCGGAAGGACTCGCCCGCCTGCGCGCCACCGTCACCGCTGCGCACGAACCGGACGAGATCGAACGCGCCATGGATGTCATTGGCGAAGCGGGGAGGAAACTGGGTCTCATTAAGTAGAGATAAGTGTTTTCATCAACGACCTGCATATGGAAGGCTGTGCAGGTCGTTTTGTTTAATCTTGATGGTTCCCACAAATTTTTAAAACAAATATCTAACATTTGTTTTTTAGAATGTAGGCATCGTGCTAAGTACAAAGACCCAAAACAACTTACAAGGTCTCTTTGGAATTGGGAGTTGAGAAAATGAAATGGCAATGGAAACTTGGACGTTTTGCAGGGATTGACGTATACGTTCACGCGACCTTCCTCCTGCTCGTCGGCTGGGTGGGTTACAGCCATTGGACCGAGCATCGGAACTGGGGTGAAGTCCTGAACGGTGTGCTGTTCATCCTGGCGTTGTTCCTGTGCGTGGTGCTTCACGAATACGGTCACGCATTGACCGCGCGCAAATATGGCATCAAAACGCGCGACATCACCCTGTATCCCATCGGCGGCGTTGCGCGTTTGGAACGCATGCCCGAAAAACCCATCGAGGAACTTTGGGTGGCTTTGATGGGACCCGCCGTCAACGTGGTCATCGCGGCGATCCTCTTTGCGGTTCTTTACCTGGCCAACGGCCTGGTCCCGATTACGGACCTAACCATCGCCTCGGGCTCCTTCCTCGAACGGCTGATGGTCGTGAACATTACGCTCATCCTCTTCAACATCATCCCCGCCTTCCCCATGGACGGCGGACGCGTGCTGCGCGCCCTGCTTGCCCTGAAAATGGAATATACCCAGGCGACCCAGGTCGCTGCGAACATCGGGCAGGGCTTCGCCTTCCTCATGGGCTTCATTGGTCTCTTCAGCAACCCGTTCCTGCTCTTCATCGCCCTCTTCGTGTGGATCGGAGCCTCACAGGAAGCCAGCATGGTGATGATGAAGGACTCGATCAGCGGCATCCCCGTCACCCGCGCCATGCTGACCGATTTCAAAACCCTCTCGCCGCGTGATACCCTTGCCCAGGTGGTGGGGCTGATCCTCGCCGGTTCACAGCACGACTTCCCTGTGGTGGACGCCAACGGGCGCGTGGCAGGCATCCTCGAGCGGGACGCCTTTATCGCCGCGCTCTCGCGTGAAGGACAAAGCGCGCCTGTGATCGGCGTGATGAAAGGCGATGTCCCCGAAGTGGACTCGCACGACATGCTCGAGAGCGCTCTCATGCGTTTGCAGGAATCCGGTTTGAAGACCCTGCCCGTCATGCACGGCGGTCAACTGGTGGGTCTCATCACCGCGGAGAACGTCACAGAGTACCTGATGATCCGTTCCGCGTTGAAGACGGCGGGCAGCCTTCCGCGCCCCGTAATATAACGTCGTTTCGGGATGAGGCTGCACTGGCGCTTTTTGTATACGGCTAACGCGGAGCAGACGGAAAATACCGTGAAAAATATGGAAGGATTCCATGTCCCCAAAAGGCTTAACCCGACCTCAGGTTATATAAGAAGATTCTTATTTGAAATTCGAGGGCGCCGGAATTACTGTATAATCCCGCAATCCCCCGATGGGGAGTAGCCGCCCAGCAATGGGATGCGCGGTCGTCAATACGTGGCGCAAGACGCCGCCGGTTGCGCAGTAAATGGCAAGACCATCACCAGGAAGATTTCTGGCGGTGGTCTTTTTTGTTGCCGCTGGGCTATCATCAACGTAACGAGGAAAATATGAACTGGCACCTGCAAACCATAGAGAATTCGCTCGAAGCGCTTCGAACGAGCCCCGACACCGGTCTCTCCCAAACCGAAGCGGAGGCGCGCTTGCAACAATACGGACGCAACGAACTCGTCGAAAAGGGGGGGCGCACGCCGCTCAAAATATTCTGGGAACAGATCACCGCGACCATGGTGCTGATCCTCATCGCGGCGGCGGCGGTGGCCGGTCTGCTCGGCGACTTGAAAAACACCATCGCCATCTCCGCCATCGTCATCCTCTACGCCATTCTCGGATTCATCCAGGAATACCGCGCCGAACAGGCGATTGCCGCTCTCAAGAAATTATCCGTGCCGGTGGTGCGCGTCCTGCGCGACGGCGCGCTCAAGGAAATCTCCGCCAGCGAACTCGTGCCTGGCGACATCCTCCAGCTCGAAGCGGGAAACGTCCTACCCGCCGACGTTCGGTTGCTCGAAGCGGTCAATCTCCGCATACAGGAAGCCGCGCTGACCGGCGAATCGGAACCCGTCGAAAAACAGACCGCCGCACTCTCCGGCGACGGCCATTCGGCAGGTACAGGGCAGGATCTATCGCTGGGCGACCGCCGCAACATGGGCTACATGGGGACCATCGTCACACAGGGACGCAGCCTCGCGCTGGTCGTTGCGACGGGTATGAACACCGAACTCGGCAGGATCGCCGACCTCATCCAACAAAGTGGGACGGAAACGACGCCTCTGCAAAAACGCCTCGACCGGCTTGGGAAGGACCTTGCCGTTGTCGGGGTTGCGATTGCGGCGCTCATTGCAGTGCTGGGACTCCTGCGCGGCGACGAACTTCGTCACATGCTGCTCACGGGCGTCAGCGTTGCGGTTGCCATCGTTCCCGAGGGCTTGCCCGCCGTCGTCACCATCACGCTCGCGCTCGGCGCGCAGCGCATGTTGGCGAAGAACGCCCTCATTCGCAAACTTCCCGCCGTCGAAACGCTCGGCTCGGTCACGGTGATCTGCTCCGATAAAACCGGCACATTGACGGAAAACCGCATGACCGTGACCATTTTGGATGTGGCTGATCGCGAACTGGACTTGACCGCCTCGATGGAACGGGACGGCTCGGTTCACGCGACCCGGAACCTGGACCTCCCCCCTGACCCTTCTCCTGAAAGGGGAGGGGAGTTTGCCCTCTCGCTAACGGCGATTGGCGGCGCATTGTGCAACGACGCCCGCCTCATTGACGAAGGGGACGACCGCTTCCGCACCATGGGCGATCCCACCGAGGGCGCGCTGGTCGCCGCCGCCGCAAAGTTGGGATATTGGAAATCCTCGCTCGATCTTTCGTTCCCGCGCGCGGCGGAACTGCCCTTCGATTCGGAACGCAAGCGCATGACCACCATCCATCATTTGCGGGAATACGAATCATCCGTGCTTGTGGGACTCGACGTGGGGAGCCATCGTTACATCGCCTTCACCAAGGGCAGCGTGGACGGCTTGCTGGATTTGTCGGATCGGGTTTGGGTGAATGGAAAGGCTGAGACGCTCGATGCAGGCTGGAGGTCCAGGATCGAAGCGGCGAACGAGCGTCTCGCAAAGAAGGGGATGCGCGTCCTCGGCATCGCATTCCGTTTGTTGAATCAGATTCCCGAAGTCATCCAAACGGACCTGGAGCGGGACCTGACGTTTATTGGTCTGTTCGGCATGATTGATCCGCCGCGTGCGGAGGTGGGGGAGGCGGTTGCGATCACCAGGACCGCCGGCATCCGCACGGTGATGATCACGGGCGATCATCCATTAACCGCGCAGGAGATCGCCCGGCAATTGGGCATTTCCGACAACGGGCGCGTGTTGACCGGCGTCGAACTCGATCAGTTGAGTGTCGATGAATTGAAGAGTGTGGTGGACGAGGTGCGTGTCTTTGCGCGCGTTTCGCCGGAACACAAGTTGAAGATCGTGCAGGCGTTACAGGAAAACGGACACATCGTTTCGATGACGGGCGACGGCGTGAACGACGCGCCTGCATTGCGCCGCGCGGACATCGGCGTGGCGATGGGCATCGCCGGCACGGACGTTTCGAAGGAAGCCGCCGAAATGATTCTGCTCGATGATAATTTCGCCACGATCGTTGCGGCGGTGAGGGAGGGGCGCACGATTTACGATAACATCCGCAAGTTCGTGCGTTTCAGCGTGGCGGGGAACATCGGCAAGGTGCTGGTGATGCTGCTGGCTCCGTTTTTGGGCAAGCCGATTCCGCTGCTGCCGTTGCAGTTGCTTTGGCTCAACTTGTTGACTGATGGTTTGCTCGGGCTCGGCATGGGCGTGGAAGCGCCGGAGAAAAACACAATGAACCGTCCGCCTTATTCACCGAAGGAAGGCGTGTTCTCGCGCGGCACGGGCATGCAGGTGATCTGGGTGGGCGCGTTGATCGGCGCGCTGGCTTTGGGGCTCGGCGCATGGTATTACTTCTCGGGGAGGGAGGAATGGCAGACGATGGTCTTTACGTTCCTCGCCTTTGCGCAGGTCTTTCAGGCGTGGGCGTCGCGTTCCAGCAGGGAATCCGCATTTTCGATGAGCGCCGCCTCCAACCCGCTCCTGCTCTGGATGATGACGGTGGTCATCGCTTTGCAGATGGCTGTGATCTACATTCCGCCTGTGGCTGAGTTCTTCTCGGTCACGCCGCTCGGCGCAAGGGATTTGTTGATCTTGATCGGCGCGGGCTTACTCGTTTTCCTCGTGATGGAAGTGGAGAAGAAAATAAAGAAATAATTTTGTGGGCACGGGCAGCCGCCCGTCCCCGCTTACTTTTCCTTCACCTGATACAGCAGATTATCCTCCACCTTATACAAAAGCGGCGCGACCTGAATTTTGGGATAACGCAATCGCAGCCGATTTGCTTCGCTCAACACGAAATCAATTTCATTGCCGATCTCGAACAGGGGGGCGAAGTTCATGAAGTGTTGTTCCGCCAAATCCCGTTCCCAGCCAGCGTTCTGGACCAGGCCTTCGATGAAGGACTCTTTTCGCGCCGCCAGGTTGACCATCCCACACTGATTGTGACCGATCAACGCGATACTCTTCACGCCTCCCACCGCGATGGCATACGAGACCTTGAACTCACTGTATCGCAAATTCGCCCCACCCGCGCGGATGATGTAGGCGAAGTTATCGGGAATATGCAGGCGCTTGCGGTGGTCCATGCACATGCCGATGAGCAATTGCGCCCGGTTGTAAGCCTCGTGTTCGCGGTTCAGGTTGTGATATTCAAGCAGGAATCCGATGGGCGTATCGCGAAGTTCGGGATGGACGTCTTCTTTCGAGGCGACGGGAACGAGCCGGTGCATAACGCCATTCCTCCTAGCGAATCGTCGCCAAGTCCTTCGCGAGCGACAGCCTGTCCTCCTCCTCGTCAATCTCCGCCAGCATTTCGTTTGCCTTTTCGAGATATTCCTTCATCATAACGCGGTTGTTCGCGAGCATCTCCGCGCGGGCGAGGGTCTCGTAGGCGTAACCCTTCAGGAAAGGGGACAGGCTCTTTGCATATTGCAGCGACAACAGACCATATCTTCGCGCGTTGTGCGGTTGTTGGATGAGGCAATAGACACGTGAGACCTGCCAGTATCCGATGGAGAGATTGTTGGGAGCGACGTCCTCGCGCTGGGTCCAATGCCAGAGGGAGGCGATGGCGGTGTGCAGCATCTCCATATTCTCCTCGACGGAGCGCCCGCCGTCCTGATCCATGAGATCCCAGGCTCTGTTGAAACAATCAGCCGAAAAAAATTTGTGAGCCTGTTGAACGTCAAAATTCGGTGTATCCGCCATGATGTAATCCAATATGATCTTGTGGGTGAATGGGTGTGAAAATTCCCCCAACTATTTGGCGAGCCTTACCAGTTGGGGCCTTGAATTGGGGACGCGCTTGATCTCGCCGCGCGCTTCCATGTCCAGCTTGACGGCGGTCACGTACCACGTGACCGAGCCTTCGAAGTTGCCGTTCATTTCCTTTTCCACCGCGCGGGCTAATTTCATGAACGGCATTTCCCTGTTTTGTTTCAACGTCGAAAAGATAGCCTTCCGAATAATGTCGTACTTGTCCTTGCTGATGTTCACCCCCTGCTTCTTTTCGGGGTGCAGCGTGCGAATCGTTTCCTTCATTCACTCCTCCTCCGATGAGCGTGAGTATTTTACTCCCAACCGTGAATTCCCGTCGGATGAATTCGGATTTACTTCATTCGTTCCGCCACCAACTCCGCCACATCCTTGACCTGCATCGCATTGCCGTCGGCTTTGGATGCGTCGCT
>JABWAU010000061.1 GCA_013360875.1 Anaerolineales bacterium
GGCGAAGGCGTAGCGGTTTGGGTGGGGGTGGCAGAAGCAGGTACGGTCGGAGTCGGACCCGTTGTCACGTTCCCGCCGCCGAAGTCGTCGAGCAGGGCATTGGTCGCGTCCGCAAACCATAGTCCGATGTAGCCGCCGCTGGAGGCGTATTGCCAGCCTGTAACGCTGCGCGTGGCGAGCAGGCTGCCGTTCTTGTACACTTCCACGTCGCCGTTGGCTTTGGCGCGCGCGCCGAACTGGTCGCCGTTGTTGAAGAGGACCGAAATGTTCCCGCCGCGCTGCACCCAGCCGTTGGCGAGGTCGAAGGTCCAGACCTGAACGATGCCACTGTCTGCGTTATAGAGGACTTCGATCACACCGTTGCCGTACGAGTCGCTGCTCTGCGACTTGAGCAGGAGGCTTTGCTCGGGGCTGTTCCCGTCCACCTGCGCGAGCGTGACGTAGGCTTCCTGGTCTGCGCCGAAGGGGGTGTTGTTGTTCTTCCAGAAGATGTAGGTGTCGTAGCCGCCTGCGGTGACGTCCAGTTTGTTGGAGGCAATCGCAAAGGCGGAGGTGTAACCCGACCAATTGTTTCCGATCGAGCCGTTGGCGCGGTTGAAGGTGTCCAAAACGGATGTCGTTGGAAATCCGCTCTGCTGGAGGGGCTGGAGGTTGTAACTGGCAAAACTAAACTGCCCCCTCTCCCCTTGGGAGAGGGCTGGGGTGAGGGGAGCGTTCATCCCCATCCCGCCGGGCGAGACCGAAACCAATCGGTTCTCGGCGTCGTAACCGAGCGTGTAGATCTGCCCGCCGATGGTACGCGTGGTCTGGCTGCCGTTGGGATCATACGAATAGGTGTTGCTTCCCGCGTTGGTCACCGCATGGACGTGGGCGGCGTCGTTGTATTGCAGGGTCGTGCCCGCTTTGGTTTGCAAATTGCCTGTGGCGGGATCGTAGGTATAGGCTTCGCTCACGCCATTCAAGTCCCAGCTCGTCAAACGGTTGAGCGCGTCGTATCCATAGAGGTTCGTCTCGCTGGCGATTGGATTGGTGATCTGCCGGATGTTTCCAACTGCATCGTACAGGTAACTCAGGTCCTGCAGGGAGCCGACGGTGATGGTCTTCAAGCGTCCGCCTTGACCAGTGGACATGCCGTCCACGATTGCAGTTTCGTTCCAGCCGTAGTAAGAGTAGTTCTGGGTCAGGCCGTTGCCCAATAGACGGTCGTCAATCCTGCCTGTCGAGTCGTAGGTGGTAGATTGCACGTAAGTGCTTGTGCCGATCACACTATTGAGCAGCATGCGGTTATTATAGTCATAGGTTATCACTTCGCCGTCGGGATAAGCCATGGAGATGGGCAGGTCGGCGGAGTTGTATGTCCAGGAGGTGTTGAACGTCCCTGCCCCGGTGATCGTCTTGCTTTCGGAGGTCAGGCGTCCGCGCTCATCATAACTCCACGCCGTGGAGCCGGAGGGGTCGGTCATCCCGGTCCGCCTGCCGATGCCGTTGATGTTGACGTCGTATGAATAGGTCACATCTGCATTTGCCGGTTGCGTTGCCGGGCAGTTGTCGTCCGTGCGATAGTGTTTTCCGGTCAGGCGGTTGAGATTATCATAATACAGGCAAATGCGCTGTCCGCGCGCATCGGTCTGGCGCACCAGGCTGCCAAGCGCGTCGTAGGCGTACGTCCACGTGCCCATGTCGGCGTCGGACATGGAGGTCTTGCGGCCGCCATGGTCGTATGAAATCGTGGTTGTCGCGCCCCCACGTGTCACCTTCGTGAGACGGTCCATATCATCATAAGTATATTCAACATCAGGACCTTCAGGAGCGTCAACCAGAACAACGCGCCCCCGAATATCGCTGACGGTAATGGTGGCATTACTGCGCGCATCGGTGACAGTGGTAGTCAAGCCGTCCTGGACCGTTATCATGGAAGTGTCATCGGGAGCCGTTACAATTGTAGTATTTGTAGAGGGGTAAATGATGGTTTTGGTGTAATACACAGTCTGGCCGCTAAAATATGGCATGGATTGGTGCGTCTCTGTGGCGGAAAAGTAGACCGTATCACTGATCACTCCCCCGCTGACCATGCGGGTCTGTCTGCCCATGCCGTCGTATATGCGCTGAATCGTGAAGGACTGTGTGGAATTGCTCTTCTGGGTGAGGGTCGTCGTAAAGGGGAATCCATTGGTATAAGCAATCGAAATCGTCGGACTGGCGGACGTATCCCCGGGACGAATCAATTTGGTCATACGCCCGAACGCGTCGTACTGCGCCGTGATTGAATTGCCGTTCGGGCCGGTCTCCCGCGTCGGGACGCCGAGAATATAATCGTTCACCCCGTCGCCGTTGTAATCGTACGCCCAGGTCGTGGTCAGACCCTGCGGCACATTTTGTGTGGGAGGCGTGGTCTGGCTGACCGGGTACACGTGGAAGACCGGATCGTAGGCGGTGGTCGTTGTCCGCGCGCCTGTGGTAGGCGCGGAATCATAGGTGCCGTAACCGCTGTAGGTCGTTTCGCTGGTGCGATTGCCCCAGATGTCATAGCCGTAAGACACCTGGCTCCACTGGGTTCCGTCCGTGCTGATCCGATTGCGGATGGCGGTTAAGACTCCGTTTGCAGGCGGGACTGCATGTCTTTGCACATTATCATACAGAAACACAGTGGACGACAACACATTACCCGCCGCATCCAGGTTTCTGATTCGCGCAGGGAGGGAGACCAGGTACCGGCTGGTGGAATCATTCGGGTAGTAATTGTATTCTCTGGTTCGATACGTCATCCAGTTGCCGCTGGTGAGGGATTGTTCAGTCTCGGTCAGGACGTTGCCGTAGGTCGAGTCGTAGGTATACAGGGTTCTTGTGGCGCTGTAACTTCCGTCATTTGCATATATGCGTTTTTCAACCGTGTTTGCATAAACCCAATACCTGCCCAATCCACGATAGGGGAGGCACGAACCGCAGGGGTTATACACGGCGATCGGCAACGTTGTGAATGTATAGGAGAATATTTGCGCTGAAACGTTTCGCGCGCCGTTGTGAGTCGTGATCGAAATTGGCCGTCCTTTGAGCGCATCATCCTGGTGGAACTTTGAGATCGTTTTTGTGCCGTCTGGTCCGGTCATGGTCACCTTCGAATGTCCGCGGAATTCGGAGAACCTTTCGATGTACTCGTTGCAGGACGTATCCTCGCGGTTGCAGGTGCCGTTGGGTGAGAGGGCTGCATCGTTCACGCCGGCGGAATCCACTCCGGCGTCGTTCAAATACGAGTAGGTGTAGGTATAGGTATGCCCGTTGCCATCGGAAACCTGTTTCGCCGTTACTCGATAGACTGAGGGAAGTAACTGCAGTTTGAAATATATAGCGGCGGCGTATCCGCTCCCGCCGGTTGCTTCCAAAACAGGTTGCATGGTCGCGGCGTTGGCGGGCAGGGTGATAAAGTACGCGCCATTCGATGAGATGGGTTGTAGCGTATCGCTGTAACCGCTGAACAGCCCGACCCGCCCGCTCATACCGGATTGCAGGATGATGCTGGCTGTCAATTTGTATGTCCCCCCTGGTCGTACAAGGTCCTTTGATTGATTTACTCCATATATCGAAGAGGATGGGTTACTGATGTTACCCGCTGCAACTGTTCCTCGAAAGTTGAGAGGGTCCCTGGAACCATCTCCACAATTGACAGAACTTCCCGCCCGGGCATACCAGGGAGATGGATCATCGAAATAACAGGCATAGTCATACTTACCAAAATCAACCTCCACGGTATAGGTATCACGCGCATCGTGAGGGTAATACCATAAACCATAATTGAAACTGACCACGCCGCCATAACCGTTTTCGACGCGGGTGAGGTGGAGATTGTCGCCATACGTAAAGGTCGTGGCGGGCAAGGCTGCGGTTCCTCCCACCCCATATTCGCGCACCGATCGGAGCGTTGTCGTCTTTCCTCCTGCAGTCCACGCGTAACCGGGGAAGATGATGTCGCTGTCCGTGTCCGCCGCGTAACTCAACTGATACCGGCGGAGGATGGTTTCGTATGCGCCGTTGCCGTCCGCGTCCTGCTCGACGTAAATGTTTTGCAGGCGGTGTTTCTCGTAGGTATGGAAGACGAAATCTGTGTCCCACCTGGCTGTGAAATCGTAGCGGTTTTGAGAAGCACCTATGTCGAATCGGATTCGATATTTACCGCCGGCATAAGTGATCGTCTCTGGGTATACGGCAGTTACAGCCTTGTTGGGACCTATTTGACATTTGTTTTGGGCAGTTAGCCACGTGAAAAACGTGATGTCCTTTTCTTGTTTCTTATAGGTATAGAGGATTTCCTGCCCGAAATTGTTTGTAACCCTCTTGAGCAGCCAGCGATAATTCTGCCATTCCGTGTAACAATAATCGGTACTGGGATAACCCCATACTTCGTCGAAATAATATATGTTTCCCTGCTTGTCCCAAACTGTCCAGGTACTGCCGCTGAAGGTGATCTTCCAGAAATTTTCGTCCGTTGCGTGATAGGCGCCGGTGGGGTCTTTGACGATGCGTGCGCTGACCCCACCCACATTGAGAAGATGCGTTTCGACAGCCCAACTGCCTGGCGTCGTTCCATGCGTATCGAGTTCGATGTAGCCGGTATCCAAAGACCATCCCATCCCCACCCACGAGGCTTGCGTGCTCAGGGTGGATTGATCCACGATCTGGCTGTTATATGTGAGGGCGAGGCTGGGCTGGAAACCGCCAGGACCAGGCGGCGCTTCGATCGGGTATGAATAGGTCCCTGCGCCGGTGAACTCGGAGACCTGGAAGGAATCCACTGTGGGTAGTTGCGAAGCCTGCCAATGATTGAAATCAATATCGAAGACCGTGAAATGATCGGTGAAAGCCGTCAGGGTTTTGGTTTCCCTGTTCACGGCAGTGGGAAGCGCCGCCCATTCCTCCCTTTCGGTGTCGTACCAATATAAATGCAGGTCTCCCTCCCGTTGCTCGGGAATTCCTAAATCGGCATAAGAAACCGTGATCGAAAGTTCCTCCGTAAATTGTCTCAGTTCCTCTCCGGTTTTCTCCTTGTGTGCCTTGATCTCGAATGGCTTCCCCAACAAAGAGTATTTTGGAACCGCATCACCATTAGGAGTTCCCACCTCGATGACCGCCTTTTCCGGCAGCGCGTCCTTTGGGATTTCGACCTTGATTCTGCCTCCCATTGCCTCGATCTTGCCCCCGCTTTTCTCAAGGACAAATTGCTCGCGAAGAGGAACGAGCAGGCTGGCCTTGGCGATTACTTCATCGCCTTTGAACAGGGTCGCTCCGAAGTACGCATCGCCCGGTTTGCCTTCGTTTTTCAGGCGGACCTGTCCGCTTGGGTTGGTCACCGGGATTGTCAGGGTTCGTGTGGCATCATCGAACTGCCCTTCATAGTTGCCTTGCAGTGTAAAAGTCTCTGGTATGGTGATCTTCAAAACAAAACCATCTCCCACGAACGACACATCCGTGATTTCCCAGTTGAGCATGATATTCCCGCCGGGTGTAATAAAATCCGGATTTGCGAAGAGCGCAAGGATGGATGTTTCGTCGCCAGTTTGTGAAAAAGCGGCTGTAGTGGAGGGCGTCGGTGTCGCGTTGAGCGGAAGCGTAGCCGTAGTCGAAGCGTCGGTCGCGACAGGTGTGGAGGTTCCCCCCTCTCCCGCAATGGGAGAGGGGCTGGGGGTGAGGGAATCTGTGGGTGTCTCTGTGACGGTCTCGGTTGCCGTCTCCGTCGCGTTGAGCGGAGGCGTAGCCGTAGTCGAAGCGCCCTGTGCGAGCGCCGTGCGCGTGGTGCCTGCCAGAGGTGCGAAGGCGTTAAAGAAAATTGCCGCGATCAATAAAATGCTGAACGCGGTCTCTTTCCGTGTTTCTATGGCGAACATCGAATATTCCTCCTGAATTGTCTGCTTCGGAGTCAGGGGCTTGCTCCCGTTATCCAATGGCAAGTGTCGCACGGCGGCGCCGTCGGACTCCAGATCAAGACCCGTGATTCATTGAAATTGTCTCCCAGGCTGAGGTTCTTGTAGTTATCCCCCAGCAGAGAAGCGGCGGATAAATCCTTTTCCTGATAACCGCTTACAAAGGATAGAATACAGAAAAACGGATTGAAAGTCAATAGGTTTACATTCCAATTTGAAAATTTGGGTCTCCCGTTTTGGGCGGGATTCCGACCCACAGGAAGATTCTTTGCCACGAATTTACACGGACTGCCGCTGCTTGGCGCGGCGTCACGAATTTTCTAAACCAATCCGTGCGAATCCGTGAAATCCGTGGCTGAGGTTTTAGGCTTTCCCGTTAAAAACGGTAGAGCCGTTTTTATTTGCCGACCCCGAAGGGGCGTAATGGATTTCGTTTCTCTCCCAGTTTGGAAAGGACCATTGAAACAGGATCAGGCGTCGGGTACGCGTGAGGCGGGCGGGTTCTCCTGACAAAAATATCCATCCGGGCGGAATCCAATTTGGAGTAAAATGAGGCGAATACAGCGTCGAAACGACGCGGTTCAGAATCCAGCCGCCCAGGAGGTCCTTTATGTTCAAGACCCAGAACCTTTATCAGAACGACGAGAAATGGAAAAACACCAAACTTGGAAATTCATCCGAAACCATCGGCGGGTGGGGATGCCTGCTCACCTCCGTCACCATGATGCTCAACGGCATCGGCTACAACGAAACTCCCGAAACCGTCAATGAAAAGATGAAAAAGGCTGGCGGTTTTCAGGGAGCGTTTTTTATCCCCAGCGTCCTGCCGTTCGTGTGGTCCAACTGCGCTTATCGCGACATGCAACCCTGCGAAAACTCCCCCGCTCCCGTCGCGCAAATTGACGCGGCGGTGGCGGCTGGCAAACCCGTCATCCTGCAGGTGGACTGGAACAAGCAGGCGGGCATTCAAACCCACTTCGTGCTGGTGAAGGAAAAGAAGGGCAATGATTATGTCCTCTACGATCCCTATAAATACGGCGGCGACAGCCCCGATAAGGAAGTGCTTCTGACCACCCGTTACAAATACAACGGCGCGACCCTCGAAAGCGAGATCAGCGCGGTCTTGTGGTTCGATTCGTACAGCGTCGCGCCGCCCGAACCTCCCAAAATGACGAAGGTCCCCGTCCCCGCCGATAAATACATCCTGTACGCGGCCGAGGACGACCTCGCCCTGCGCGCCGAACCGAACATCGGCGGCTATCTCTGGAAGCGCTTGATTGCAGGCGCCGAACTGATCTGCCTCGAGCCGAAAGCCACCGCCAAAGCCAAACTTGGGGTGAACGGTCAATGGATCAACGTGCAAGACCCAGCGGGCGATCAGGGATATGTCGCTGCATGGTATGTCTCGGAAACAAAAGGAGGTCCCCCGGCTCCTGCCGCCCCTAAGCCTGCTTCGACCCTCACGACCTCCGCCACGCCCAAGCCTGCTCCTGCCGCGCCTCCGGCGCCGCTTCCGGCTGGGGCAATGTTATTCGTCCCCACCGAAGAACTGGCGTTCCGCTCCAAGCCTGAAATCTCCCCAGAGACATTGATCCGCCGTATCCCGGTTACAGAGCAGTTGGTCTCGCTCGAGCCTGCCAACTTCGCCATCGAAAAGGTCGGTGTGGTGGGCAAATGGCTCAAGGTGCGCGATTCGCAAAACAAGGAAGGCTTCGTCGCCGCGTGGTACGTCAAATTCGCGGGCGGCTCCACCGCCCAACAAGGTATCGCCGCGGCGCCCACCGCAGCGGTTACAACCATGCCCTCCGCCAACGCTGGGAAGGTCAAAGCGGCGGCGCAGGCGGTCGCGTTCCGCAAGCAGCCGCTCGTCAGCGATTCGACCCTCATCCGCTGGCTTCCGTTGGGCGAGGAGTTGACCATCGCCGAACCCGGCGGAGAGACGAAGATCGGCGCGAACAACCAGTGGTTGCAGGTCAAGGACCGTGCCGGCATGGAAGGCTACGTCGCCGCGTGGTTCGTCAGCCGCTAAGGGGCGGAAAAGATTTTTCATGGCCAAATCAAAACAAGGGTCGAACGGAAGCGTCTTCATCTCCTACTCCCGCCGGGACAAAGCGTTCGTCAAAAAACTGAACGACGCGCTGGATCAATCGGGCATCCAGGCGTGGGTGGATTGGGAGGGGATCGAACTCGCGGCGGATTGGATGGAGACGATCGAGAGTTCCATCCAGTCTCAGGATGCGTTCATCTTTGTCATCAGCCCGGATTCGCTCAAATCCAAAGTGTGCGCCGAAGAACTCGAACTGGCGCTCGGCCTCAATAAAAAGTTGATCCCTGTTTTGTACCGCGAACCTCAAAAGGGTCAGGCAATGCACGAAAAACTCGCCAAGACCAACTGGGTTTACATGCGGAAGGAGGATAACTTCGGAGAGACCGTCCCCAAACTGGTCGAGTCCATCCAGACCGACCTGGAATGGGTCAGCAAACATACGAAGCTGCTCACCCAGGCAATCGAATGGGAGCGCAGAGACAAAAACAACAGTTACCTCCTGCAGGGCGCGGGGCTGCAGGAAGCCGAAGCGTGGATGGCGGAAGCCTCCGGCAAGGAGAATCGTCAGGTCCTTCCCCTGCAAGCGGAATATATCATGGCAAGCCGAAAGGGCGCGGAGAGACGTCAGAGAACGCTCCTGGCTGGCGTTTCGCTCGCCCTGATCGTCAGCATTGCGCTGGGCGCCATGGCGTTCATTGCGCGCAACGACGCGGAAGCCGCAAGGGCGGAAGCGGTCACGAACCTGTATGCCGCCGAAACCGCGCAAGCGATCGCGGAAGAGAATCAACTCAAGGCGGAGGAGAACCAGCGCTTGGCTGAAGAGAACCAGAGGATAGCGGAAAACAACGAGCGCCTCGCGAAGGCGGAACGGAACGCCGCGCAAGCCCAGTCTCTGCAAAACCGCGCCGGCGAACTCGATATCAGTACCCTTTTGGCAATCGAATCCTACAATCTCAACCCGACCTTCCAGGCTGAGAATTTGATCCGCATGAATATAAGCCTGCTCGCGACGCCTGTGGCGCATGCGAAACAGGACGGCGCCATCTGGAACATCGAATGGTCGCCGGATCATCGGTATTTCGTCACGGGCAATAATACCGACCCGGCGGAATCGGAGGCGATCAGCCAGGCATGCGTCTATCAGGCGGAGGATGGAACGGTCGTCTATTGCGTAACGCACGAGAACGATGTGAACGACGCCATCTTCACAAAGGACGGCAGGTATCTCATCACCGCCAGCGCGGATCGAACGGTGAAATTCTGGGACGCTCAAAACGGATCGCCGGTCGAGGAACTTCCATTTGGCGGCGCGGTTCTCGACCTGGACGCGAGCGAATCGGTTCTTGCAATTGGCAGAGAGGACAACTTTCTCACACTGTATTATCTCGATAAACCGGACCTGAATCCGGTTGACGTGGAACAGGCGGACGGGGTCAAAGCCGTCAAGTTTTCCCCCAACGGCGATTTTTTGGCGTTCGGTTTGCAGAACGGGCAGGTCCGTTTCTGGCAGGCGAGAAACAACTTTTTCTACAACGGACCCCTGCACAAGAGAAGTTCCTACATTGTGCTTGCCTGGAGCCCGGATAATCTCTGGCTTGCCTCCGGCGGAGGCGACAGCATCGCGCGCATTACCAAACGGGACGGCACACTGCAACACACGGTCAACCACCAGGACTGGGTGGAGGGCGTGGCGTTCGGTCCCGACCCGTCCTGGTATGCCACCGCCTCCGACGATAACATCATCCGCGTGGTGAACACGACAGATAAAGGCACAGGCACGGAACGGTTCCGCATGTCGCACACTCATTTCGCGCAAAAAGTGATCGTCAGCCCGGACGGGGAGTGGATCGCCTCCACTGGATACGATCAGGTCGTCCGTATCTGGGATTCGGTTTCGGGGATTCAACTGCTCGAAATCCCGCTGGACTCCAACGGCTCCGCCATCTCCTTCAATCCGGATGGCACCCGCATCGTCGCCGCCGACGAGGACGGGAATGTGGGCATCTGGGATATTTCCTCCCTCCGCTCGCGCGTCGGTTACATCGAATTTACGGAATTCGTCCGCGAGGCGAATTTCACACCCTCCGGCGAATCCCTGATCGTCAACGCGGACGATTACAACGTATGGAAAATTCCAGCGGTTCAGGTCTACGACTTCAAAGACGGGACCGGGGGCGAGATCATCGCCACCACCCAAAGCCTGACCTACGACACCGCCATCAGCCCCGATTCACAATGGGTTGCCGTGGTTGAATATGACAGCGAAGATACGCAGAAAAACCGCGGCACGTTGATCAACATTGAGAGTGGGGAACAACTTCCACTGGAACATGGGGGCGAAGTGACTGCGGTCGCGTTCACGCCGGACAGTTCCACCGTCGTCACCTCAGGGGTGGACGGTCTGTTATGGTTTTGGAATGTCCCTTCCGGCGAAAGGCAATTCAGCCTGGATAATTCCGAAAAGGTCTATGCCATGACCGCCAGCCCGACGGAGTCTCTGGTGGTCGCAGGTCTGAACGGCAGGACAAGGGTCTGGAACGCGGATACGCGCCAGGCAATCACCGACCTGCCCCAGGCGGGCGATATCGGCAGCCTGGCGTTCAGCCCGGATGGGGCATGGCTGGCAACCGGCAGTTCGGAAGGAACCGTTATTTTATGGAAGGTTAAGGGGACGACTTTCACGCAGGCGGGCGATCCCCTGCGCCTCAATGGCTTCCCCCGTTCGCTGGCATTTGGTCACGATGGCAAATGGCTGGCGGGAGGCGGCTCCTCGGGGTTTGCGTATCTGTGGGACATCGCCGCAGTGCAGGAAATGGCGCGCATCCGTCACGGGAACAACCCGGTCACGAGCGTTTCGTTCTCGCCGGATGGAACGCGGTTATTTACCGTCTCGCGCAAGGTCGTCAGGATCTGGGATATTGCGGGCATTCCGCTTGTGCCGAAGGAACAACTAATCTCCATCGCGTGCAGTCATCTGTTGACCAATCTCAGCCGGGAAGACTGGCAGATTTATTTCATCAACGAAGAATACCGCTCCACATGTCCAAACCTGGAGGAGGAAAAATGAACCGATCCAAACGCAATCCCGAACCGATCACGGAGGAACCTGTCATGGAAACCGAAACGCCGCGCGCCACGCCCATCCTGCAGATCGCCTGGGCTCGATTCTCCGAACTCGACGCGAACGCGGTCGCCCGCTCGAAAGCGCATCTCAACAAACGGCGCTGGATCGCGGCGCTGGGCGTGCTTGCCACCCTGTTCGCCATCCTTGCGATGTTGTTCCCGTACCCACCCACGGAGAATCAACCGGCGCTTCCCGGCTTGACCTTCCGCGTGCTCCTCGTCCTGACGCCTCTCATCGGGTCGGCGATGGCGGCGTTTACGAAAGCCTTTTATTCCAGCGGCGACTGGTTGATGATGCGCGCCGGCGCGGAGGAGATCTTGAAGGAGATCTATTTCTTCCGAACGATTCTACAGAAGCGGAAAAACCGCCGCGCCTATCTGGAAAACCGGCTTGCAGAGATCAACCGGCACCTCTACCAAAGCCTGAACGGCGAACTCGTCATCAAACCCTACAACGGACCCGTCCCCTCCAATTATTATCCCGACGATCCAAACAGCGACCCCGGCTTCGAGGACCTGACCGGGGATGAGTATTTCAAATACCGCGTCGAAAACCAACTCGCCTGGCATAGAAAGGAGATCCAGGAATACCAGACCGAACGCGTCCGCCTTCAGATCCTCATCCTCGCCTCCGGCGTGATCGGCGCGTTCCTGGCGGCGCTGGGCGGCGCGTTGACCATCTGGGTCGCCTTGACCGCCTCGCTGACCGCCGCGTTCCTGGGCTGGCAGGAACTCCGCAACATTGACCTCATCATCAAGAATTACAGCAAGGTGGTGGTCGAACTTTCGGTCATCTACGACCATTGGCTCAACCTCGAACCCGAGGAACGCACGGATGCCGAATTCTATCGGATGGTGAAAAGCGCGGAGGAGATCCTCTGGGCGCAAAACATGGAATACATCAAGTCCCAGCAGGAGGCGCTCAAGGAAGCCGATCTCGAGGAGGAAGCGGGCTTGATCAATCGCGTCATCCGGGAATCGACAGAGTCCGCCAAACGCGCGAAAAAAGCCATGGAGGACGACCTGGTTGAATTCACGCGGGAGACGCTGGAGGAAACCGAGGAGAAGATCGAAGAGACGTTCAAAGCCGCGCTTGGCTCGCTCGCCGAGGAAGCCTCCTCCGAACTCGTCAAACAGGAACTGGAGGCGATGAGCAAGGCGGTCGTCGAAATGGCTGAAAGCGTCAAGGAGAGGGCGTCCTCCCTCGTCTCCTCGCTTACCGAAATCGCCCGGGAATTCGCGCACGTGGACATCGGCCGGGACACCTCCAAGGAGGAACTCAACGCCATCCTTGCACGCTACCCGAAGACCGGCGATGTCAAGGGATGATCGAGGCTTACCATGGGCTTGATGAATTTATTCGGATCGAAAAAGAAGAAAGAGACTCTCATGCAACCTGCTATCACGGAAACGAAGGCGGAAAGCCAGACTCAAGCCGCTCCCCGGGAGGAAACCAAAAAGCCTCCCGAGGTGAAAACGATCCCTCTCCCCGCCGCCGGGACGGACGCCGCCTCCCGCCCCCTCCGCCCGGAGATTCGCCCGCACGCCTTTGTCATCATGCCGTTCGGGAAGAAGAAGGGAAGCGACGATTCCATCTACGACTTCAACGCGATCTACTCGCTTCTCATCAAGCCGACGCTTGAGATGGCGGGCTTCGAGCCTTTCCGCGCCGACGAGGAAACCGCCAGCGGCGACATCCTGACCGACATGTTCCAGGAATTACTGCTTGCCGACCTCTGCCTCGTGGACATGAGCATTGACAACGCCAACGTCTTCTACGAACTCGGCATCCGTCACGCGTTCCGAAAGCGCGGCATCGTCCACATCCAAGCGGGGCGCGCCTACATGCCGTTCGATGTCTTCAACGTGCGGACGATCCCGTATCACATCACCCCGGAAGGCGTGCCAGATCCTGAATTCCTCGAAAGGGACAAAGCCGCCATCGCCCGCGTCACGCGCGACACCTGGGCGTCGGATTCCGACGCGATCCACAGCCCGGTCTTCAACATCCTGACGGGCTTGTCGGAGCCGGACCGCAAATCCCTGCGGACGCCGCTTGCCACGGGTTTCTGGCGCGAGTACAACGAATGGAAGGAACGCGTCACCGTCGCGCAGAGGCAGAAACGCATCGGCGACATCCTGCTTTTGACCGAGGAGATCAGAAATCCGCTCATCAAGGAGGAGGCGGTTGCCGAAGCCGGGAAGGCGCTCAAGAACATGGGACGCTACGAACTGGCTCTCGTTCAATACCGCAAGGGGCTGGAGGTCAACCCGCGCAACCTGAACTTCCGCCGCGAGGAGGCGTTCAACCTCAACCGCCTGGGCCGCGTGGACGAGGCCATTGTCAAGATCGAAAGCCTGATCGCGGACGCGCCCAACGACAGCGAAGCGATCTCCTACCTCGGTCGCGTCTACAAGGAGATGTGGGTCGAATCGTGGAAGTGGGTGAAGGACGACGAAAAACGACTGAAGACCGCCTTCGATTCCTATCACTGGCTGTTGAAATCCATTGATTCGTACCTCAAAGGATACCGGGTAGACCTCAACCAGTTCTACCCCGGCGTGAACGCGCTCACCCTCTCCTTCATGCTCGTTGAATTGGCGAATAAATTCGAGGACAAGAAAAGCCCGGACCCCGAGGTCGCCTGGGTGCGGAACAAACTGGATGAAATGCGCGGTTCGCTGGAATTCGCCCTCGAATCCTTCATCGAAAGCGAAAAAGCCGATTACTGGACGCTCGCATCCATGGCTGAACTGCGCGTCCTGACGGCGACCAGCACACAGGAGGTCGTTCGCGCCTACCGCAAAGCCCTGACCGCCTCCCGCCGCAACACGTTCTACCTCCAATCCTCCCTCGCGCAATTGGAGATGATCAAGTCGCTCGGCATGCGTTCAGAGTACGTGGAGGCGGGCATCCGGGTGATCGAAGAGGAACTGCGCCGCATGAACAAGGAGGAGGAATCAACGAGGCACGTCAGGACCAAAACGGAGGAACACGAACACCGCGAGGGATACGTTTTCCTCTTTACCGGTTACATGATCAACCACCCGGGCAAAACGGGAGACCACTTCCCGCCGGAAAAGGAATTGGACGTGCGGAACGCCATCCACGCCGTTCTCGAAAAACACGAGGCAGGACCCAACGATCTCGCCATCACCACCGGCATGGATGCCGGCAGCGAGATCCTCTTCGTGGAATGCTGCGTGGAACGCGGCATCCACGTGCAGGCATACTTCCCCTTTGCCGAGGCGCCCTACATCCGCGACTTTGTCAGCCCGGGCGGCGAGGGTTGGGTCGAGCGTTATTACAAAATGAGGAACCATCCCCTCGTGGACGAGTTCTACCAGCCCGACCAGGTGGGCTTGCCGAAGGAGGGCGACGACGTTCACGAGCGCAACAACCGCTGGGCGTTATATTCCTCGCTGGTGCATGGGATTGACAAGGTGCGTCTGATCGCCCTGTGGGATGGCAGGAGCGAAGCGACCAACGACCTCGACGAACACCTCGTCAAACACATGATTGACCTGATGCGCGAAACCGGCGGGATCATCGAACAGATCAACCCGATGAAATTATCCGTCGCAACCGCCGACAACGCCCTCGATGCGGTCAGCGCCCACATCCCGGCGAACGTCGAATTCATGCCCGCGCCCCGCCCTCTTCGAAAAACGGCATCCAGAAAGAGGAATAAATAAACGCTTTCCCCCGCGTAATGCGTGTTCCTGCGCGGAATGTGAGTCCCATCGCGTAACGGGCAATCCTCCGCGTAATGCGCGCACCCCTACGTAATGTGCGTTCTCGAACGCGCATCGAACGCCCAATCAGAAACGCCTGCCGCTCAATCGGCAGGCGTCATCACTTCTTCTATCTTCTCCTTTGGATAGGGCCAAACCTCGCCCTTCACCCCCTTCGCAAGAAAGAAATCGCCGGCGCGCACCGTTTCGGGACCTTCCAGCGAAACAACGGTCACCAGCTGATCGGGGTCTCCATTCGTGATATCCGTGAGAGGCACGAGCAGGGTGACCGCGTTCTTCGCGCAATAACCGGGTCGCGTGATGACGTAACTTTCCTCGAAGATGACCGGGTCAATGGGCCAGTAATCGTCCGGCTTATCCACCTCGCTGACGAGAAAATCCCCCCTCTTGGCAGTCAACACCGCGCCCCAGGGCGTTTTCACGTCCAGGGTCTGAGGAGCACCCGGTTCGGGTATAAAGGGGATGACCCGTCTTTCCACTTTGCTTCGGTAGGGCTTGAATTTAAGCGACTTCAAGATCGGGTCATCCGATGTGATTACAATCGGTTTGCTCATAACTCTGCGCGCAGATTCTACCATAAGCAAAACTTCGACGAACATTGCAATCGCGCATCATACATTGGGCGCGCATTCCTGTTTCACAATTCATTCAAAGGAAAAACGCCATGAACAAACTCATCGTCGTCATCGGTCCAAGCGGCGTCGGCAAGACCACCCTCGTTCACGCCCTGGCGCGAACGGGTCAATTCACGACCGCGCTCGAAAGGCACGCCGGGCGTCCCTTCCAGGCGCTGGCGAAACAGGATGCCCGCTACGCCTTTGCCAACCAGATGGATTATCTCCTCCTGCGCGCGGAACAGGAAAGGGAATTGCGCGCCGCATCCAACCCTGGATTGATGGACGGCGGACTCGATCTCGATTTCCACGGATTCACCCGCCTCTTTCTGCACCGGAACCTGCTCAGCCACGAGGAATTCGACCTTTGCCGACGCCTTTACCTCCTCGTCCGCGAACTGCTTCCGCCCCCCGAACTCATCGTCCGCCTGAAAGCGGATGAGGAAACAGTAACAGGCAGAATGTCGGGAAGGAAGCGCATCAACATCGCCCGCGCGGACGACGCCGCGTTGTTCGACTCCTTTCTGGACGAATGGCTGGCTGTCATTCCTCCGAACCGAATCCTGAAACTGGATGTCACAAACGAAAGTTTGGAATACAATAAAAGCGTTCAGGCAATTCTTATCCGTATGAACCTGCTCGAATAAGGAGAGAACCCATGTACACGACAGACATGTACGAAGGTGTGATCGCGGAAACGGTCGTCATGCCCGGTGCGAACGGCGACATGATTAACGCTTACTTCGCGCGCCCGCTTGGTCCTGGTCCCCATCCCGCGCTGGCGCTGGCGCATCACATGCCGGGCTGGGATGAATGGTATCGCGAGACTGCCTTCAAGTTCGCAAGCCGCGGGTACGTGACGCTCATGCCCAACCTTTATTTCCGCGCCGGGCATGGGACGCCGGAAGACGTGGCTGCAAAGGTGCGCGCAGAAGGCGGTGTGCCGGACGACCAGGCTGTGGATGACCTCGCAGGCGCGATGAAATACTTGCGCGCGCTTCCCTACGTCAACGGCAAAGTGGGAATCTTCGGAACGTGCTCCGGCGGCAGACACGCCTATCTTGCGGCGTGCCGCGTGAAAGGGTTCGACGCGGTCGTGGATTGCTGGGGCGGGCGCGTGGTGATGCCAACCGAGGCGCTGAATGAGAAAACTCCCGTCGCGCCGATTGATTACACCAAAGACCTGTCCTGTCCCATTTTGGGGTTGTTCGGCAACGACGATACCAGTCCCAGCCCGGAACAGGTGGATCAGCACGAAGCCGAGTTGAAGAAACACGGCAAGGAGTACGAGTTCCATCGCTACGACAGAGCCGGTCACGGGTTCTTTTATTACATCTATTCCTCCTACCGCAAAGACCAGGCCCTGGACGGATGGAAGAAGGTCTTCGCGTTTTTGGAGAAGCATCTTTCATGATCGCGCTCCCGAAGAACCTCGGGCTATGACAGGAACAGTAACGCGACATTCATGTCGCCCGGCTTTTGTACCTTTCACAACGAACAGCGTTTTTTGCTGTGGATGTGATCAAAATGACATGCTTGATAATCAGTACTTCAAGAGAGCGCACGCTACGCAGTACGCGGGTTTTTCGTGATCTACTTATAATCAGTACTTCACGAAAACAGCGCGTAATTTGCGCCCTCTGGCGCAAATACGGCGGCAGAGACCGCCTAATACGCGCTTTCGTGATCTACTGATAATGGAGTAACCATGTGCACCATGATCGTCGAAAAAGTAAAGATCGAAGGAAGCGGCAAAGGGACGAACGGCTGGTTCAAACTCGACGGCGCGAACGTTTCCTACGACCACCCTTTCGACGCGCCGTTCGAACACGCCCTCAACATTGACTTCGTCAACGCATCCCAGGGACCTTCGGCGCGCGTCGCCGTGGAATTGAGCGAGAGCGCGGCGCGCGATCTGGTCAAAACGATCCTTGCCGTGCTGGATCGGGCGGAGGCGGAAGGCCACCTCGAAAGCCGGCCGGCAAACCTTTGAGCAAGGAGGAACCAATAATGCCGATCAAAACCATCGTCGAACTGGCGGCAAAGCCCGGTGAGCGCAGCGATCTTCTGAAGGCGCTGGACGACGTCCTCGCCAGCATGAAAAACGCTCCCGGTTTCCTGGGCGCCATAAGGTACGAAATCATTGACAACCCGGACAGTCTGATCGAGATCGCGGAATGGGAATCGCCCGAGGCGCGTCAAAGATGGCTCGAGCGCAGCATGAAAACGGGCGCCCTCAACCGCCTGACGTTGACGCTGGGAGCGCCGTTCAAAGCCATCACGATCAGGGAGATGGAATAGGCGGACGAACCTCCCCATGAGCGATACCGCCATTATTATCATCAGCGTTCTCGCTTTTCTCCTCCTCCTCTTCGCAGGGACGGCGTGGCTTGCCTTCGTCCATTTCCCCAACAAGACCCTATCCATCGCGAAGGAACTGGCTGAAACGGTGAAGAACACGTTCGGTCTCACCCCGCAGGTGACGATCAATCAGAAGATCGTCTACAAACGGACGAACGAGATCCTCGAATTGGCGATGCTCGAGCAGGATTTCGACGTCGAATACGAGACCAGCCACAAGTTGTTGGGAAGCGAAAAGCGGATCAGCCTGCGCGGCGCGTATCGGGCGAAGATCGGTTTCGACCTGCAAAAGGGATTCAACATCGAAATCCAGCGCGGCAGGCTTTTCAGGCCGGGGCGGATCGTCCTGCGGCTGCCCCGCGCCGAGGTCCTGTCTGTCGAGCCGCTGGAGATTCAAAAATCCGCTTCTTCCGGACTGATAAACTGGGTCACCCAAAAGGACATCGAGTCCGCCGCCCTGGAACTCGAAAAACTTGCGCTGGATAAAGCCTCCAAACTGGACATGCTCGCGGACGCCGAAAAGCGGATCGAGAACAGGCTCAACCAAGCGTTATTGCCCAGGCTGGTCAACACCCCGCTCACGCACGAGGTGAAGTTTCTGGAGATGAAATCCGAAGTTTCCCCTGCCGAAAAAGGCGGCGCGGACGATAAAGTTCTGGATTTGACGGCGGGATAAGAATCCATCCAACACTCCATTCGCCGGGCGGGGAGAAACGGGCGGCATGACAAACATCACTTGTAATCATGCGCGCGAAAATGCTACAGTGAGAAGCGGCGATTGTTCAACTCGCTCCAGTAAAATCAAAAAATAACTCGGAGGGAACCATGCTTGAAATTCTTGCACTCTACACCCTGACGACCCGCATCGGCGCCATCGTCGAACAAAAAGGACACAAGAGCGGATCGTACAAATTGATGACTGTCGCGTTGTGGTTTGGCGGGGAGATATTTGGGGCGATCATCGGGTCGCTGATGGCAGGTGGGGGCGAATCAGCGCAATGCGTCATTTACTTCGTCGCTTTGATCGGCGCGGGGGCTGGCGCGGGGATCGCTTATGCGATTGCCAACAACCTGCCCGTCGTCGGTCCGAGCCTCGCCGCAGAAACCGCGCAGCCTGCGGTCGCGTCGTCCATTGGGCTGTTTCCCGCTCCCCTGCTGTGGTTCCTGTGGTTGTTGACGAACGCGGTGGCGAACGTGGGATGGGGCTTGACGTTCAACCTGGTTAATCCCAACTACCAGGAAAACCTCCTCAGCGTAGCGAACATCGCGTCGGGGATTACCGCCGGGACGATCGCGGGCGTCCTGCAATGGATACTCCTGTTCCTGTCAATTCGAAACGCGAACCGCCTGAGCCTCGCCGCCTGGATACCCGCCACCATGATCGGCTGGGCGATTGGCGCTGCCGCGTTCGATTTCATAACGGTCTCGTCGTCCACCGCCTACTTTGCCCTCAGCATTGCAAGCGGGCTGGTCGTTGGGGCTTTGCAATGGCTCGTCCTGAGGAGTCACAGCCGGTTCGCGTTATGGTGGGTCGCGGCAAACGCGGCGGACTGGATCTTGATCTGGCTCGTCAACCAGACGTCCTGGCTGTATAACCTCCCCTCCTTCATCCTTTACAACTTTGTCGCGGGACTCATCGCTTCGATCATATCGGGCATTGCGATCGTGTTCATTTTGAGGAACGCGCACGCGCCCGCCGCGGAAGAGATGTGGGGCGGCGTCTAACGGCATCGGAGAACGCCCCCTGCCCCTAAGTGCATCAATTCAGAAGAGGATATCTGGTCAGTCAGAATCACTCTCAATTATCGGGCATTGGATGCGTTGGAAGGAGACACGATTACCTGGCTTTGGATCGGCGGTCATAAGGATTACGAAAAACGTTTCTAACGGTTTATCCCCCTCACGGCTGGACTTGAATTCATACGCAAAGAGTTGACAGGTCAATGTCAACTCTTTGCGATTCATCAACTACGCCCTCGACTTATTCACGATACTCCTGCTTTTCTCCAACAGGGAGGCGATCTCCTGGGCGGCTTCCTGGAGCGTCACCCCCTCCACCGCCGCCCATTCCTCGCAAAGCACGTCCTTCGTCACGCGATAAAAACCCGCAATCGTCCCATACAGGGACTTGTGTTCTCCATAGGCGTACAGGTCGCGAACGATTTCGCACTGCACGCGTATCGTCCCATGCCGGAGGCGTTCCACCAGGTTGGATTGCCGCGCACGCGCATCCTCCATGAGGGACGAGGGGCGGGATGCCAGAACGACGCGGCACTCGTCAATCTCCTCCCGTCCCGCCAGTTTGCGCAGCCCAAAGGAGGGCGGATCGCACGGCGCCCACAAGGTACAGCCCGCGCTTGGGATGGAGACCTCGTAATACCGTCGCGTCACACCGGACCCGAATTCCCGCTCCTCCAAATTGACGACCTCCCCCACCCCATGCTGCGGATGAACGACCCGGTCGCCTGTATTGAACATGACGGGATTCTGCTTAGTAGCGTCGATTCCTGCCGCCGCGATTTTGCTGGCGAAAACCGCCGCGCTGTCCCGGACGGAAACCGCCGCGCTCTTCGCGGGGACGCGCCAGATTCACGGTCAACTGGCGATCAGCCAGCGTATGACCGTTGAACATGGAGATCGCCTTTTGCGCTTCTGCCTGCGAACTCATTTCCACAAAGGCAAAGCCCTTCGAACGATTCGTCCCGTGTTCCTTGATCAACGCGACGGAAACGACGCCGCCCGCCTGCATGAACAGTTCGCGCAGGTTCTGTTCGGTCGTTTCATAGGACAAATTTCCAACGTACAATTTCACTTCCATGTCAGGCTCCTTGCGGTCGCGGTGATTAAGAAAAAGCCGCCAGCCCAAACAGGGTTGACGGCGGCATAAACACGTTCGACCTTTTATGAGATGGGGTGATTATATCACAATGATTTTACTATTCCCATCCGATTCCCAAAAAGCGCAAAGGGATCGAGGCGGGGATATGATCGGGCGCAACCAAAGGAGAGACCCTGAACCGCATCCAGATCGACGCGTCGGATGAAGCGCGCGGCAAGGGCATCGGCGCGGCTCGATAAAAGACCCTAAGACCAAAATCAGGGAGGCTGGTGTGTACCCGGCATTGTCATTTCGAGCGCCAGCGAGAAATCCTTTGCCCACCGAGCCAGGATTTCTCCTCGCGGAGTTTACCCTGAGCGGC
>JABWAU010000182.1 GCA_013360875.1 Anaerolineales bacterium
CTTCTCCACCACAGGCAGGTGGCGGATGTGATGCGTCTCCATCAACGCCATGCACTGATCCACAGTGGTCTCCATCGTGACCGTGTACATCCCGGCGGTCATCACGTCCCTCACGAGAGTCGAATCCGCCCTGCGCCCCTCCAACTCGCCTTTTTGTACGTAGTCGCGTTCGGTGTAAATGCCGACGATCTTGCCCCCATCGGTCACCAACACCGCGCCAATGCCCGCAGATGTCATCACCTTCAATGCCTGCAAAACCGTGTCCTCCGCCGACACGGAGTAATTACCCGCCTTTCCCTTCGCCTCGAGTAGTTTGCGTACCGTGGTCATCACCGGACTCCTTCCTTGTCTGAATTACATCATACCTGCTCAGGCAAGACCCTAAAGGTCTCCTTTGCAATCAAAAATGCGCTTCAAGCATGACGTCTCTGCAAATTCAGCGTCTGTTTTTGCGAGAAAGACCTTTAGGGTCTGCGTATGCGAGAGGGGCTGAGTAGTTACATTACATCACTATTATTGTCGCATTGGTTGAATTTGGTTAGTTTCTTTACTCATCATTCCGGATGACTTTCGTCATTCCGCGCCCTGATGAGATCGAAGCCGACGCGCCGGGCGTTCGTATACACGTTGAAACGATGTCGCCGCGCATACCCGATCAGCGTGATGCCGTAGCGCTCCGCCATCTCGATCGAAAGCGAACTCGGCGAGGTGCGCGAGATCAGGATCGGCGACCCCATCCGCGCCGCCTTCTGCAGCATCTCCGAACTGATACGCCCGGTCGTGATGAGTATCCGCGTTTCAGGAAGGACGTTCCGCATCAAACACATCCCTGCGATCTTGTCGAGCGTGTTATGCCGGCCGATGTCCTCCGCCACGACCACGATCTTTTCCCCGTCACTCAACGCAGACGTATGGACGCCTCCCGTCTCGCGATACAGGGACTGCGACTCGAAAAGCATCTCGACCAAATTCCCAATCGCCTCGGGCCCGACCTCGAGCCTGCTCCCGCCAAAATGGACATTCGGCTTCGCTAAAAGGTCCACCGCCGTCACCCCGCCCGTGCAGCCGGAGGTCCTTCTCCACGAGGCGGGCTGTTCGACGCTTCGGTTCAACCACACATCCACGTTGTCGCCGTGTTCGCAGACGTGTGCATTCTCCACTTCATCCATGCCCTCGATCACGCCTTCATTATACAGGAATCCCACCGCCAACTCCTCGAGATGGACAGGCGTACACATGAACGTCAGCCAGACCTTGCCGTTGACGGTAAGGGACACGGGGGTCTCGACTATGGTCTCCGCGTCGAAGTGTTCCCATTTTCTGAATTCATATCGTTCGTACTGGATCTCTTTTTGAGGGGTAATCATATTCGCTCCAAACCGGTAAATCGCGTTCCCGTCATTGCAAGGCGATAGCCGAAACAATCTCCTCGCCGTGTTGGACATTGCTTCAGTCGCTTCGCTCCTTCGCAACGAGGGCACATTTATATCTTATCCCAATTTTCGGGCAACTTGGGAGGTGACCAAACCACGATCAATCGTCTTTTGGTAATCGTCCTCATTTTTCCTTCAACCAGCAATTTCGACTCCGCTCGGCGCGAGAGACGTTACTTCACTTCCGCAATAAAGACCTCGAACGCGCCGATGTGAATGGATTTCGGGTCCAGATCCACGCGCGACCTGACCGCGCTGGAAAACAGCGTATGCAAACTTTTTCCCTTGATCTCCTTGTTGCGCGAAAAATCCAGGTCGAGCTTCGAATCGGAATAGTTCAACACCACCAGAACCGTCTGGTCATTGGATTTACGGATGAAGGCAAAATGATCTTTTGCCGTGTTGTGAAGCGGGATGTAATCACCCTCGAGCAGGGCGGGCGTGTGTTTTCGAACGCGCAAAAGATGTTTGTAGTAATTCAAGAGCGAGTTCGGGTTGTGTTCCTGGTCCCTGACGTTGATGCCGTCCTTGTAGTTCGGATTGACCCGCAGCCAAGTCTCCACACCGGGAGGAGAAAAGCCGGCGTTCGGGCTGTTCGACCATTGCATGGGTGTGCGGTTTTTGTCGCGGGACATTTCGCCCGCGCGCAGGGCGGCTTCGGCTGGGTCAACCTTCAATTCATTGACCAGCCTTTCGTAATACCAGGTCGCCATCGTGTCGCGCAGCCTGGCTGGGTCGGTGATGATGAGGTCGGTCATGCCGATCTCTTCGCCATAGTACAGGAACGGGGTTCCGCGCAAGGTCAACACCAGCGCGGCGTTCAGGCGGGCAAGCGCCGCATCGTGGATCTTGTCGCCATAGCGGGAATGTAACCTGGAGCGATCATGGTTTCCGAGCGTGTTGCAAGCCCATCCGCCTTTGGGGAGTCGCTTCAAGCGGGCGATCCGCTCTCTTTGGTTGCGGCGGATTTGTCGAGGCGTGATCCGATCCAGGTCCGCGAGCGGAAAGTTGAAGACGAGATGAAGTTCGTCGTCCCCGTTCCCCAGGAAATCAATGTTTTCGTCCTCTCCGATCAACACGCGGTCGCCGTTGTATTCGTCAATGACGGCGCGCAGTTCCTTCATCAAGTCGTGCAAGCCCGGTCCGCCTATTTGATTCTTGAACATATCGCGCCAGTATTTTTCGACCTTCTTCTTCTGGGCGGGACTCTGCGCGAGTTCAGAGGCGCGGCGCAGTTCCGCCAACTTCATGGGAACGTTGTGCGGCGTGAGGTTCGGATCTTCGAAGATCGTGCCGATGGCGTCGAGACGATAACCGTCCACGCCGAGGTCGAGCCAGAAACGCGCCGCGTCCCATAAGGCTTGTTTGACTTCGAGGTTATGCCAGTTAAGATCGGGCTGTTGTTTCATGAAGTAGTGATAATAGTATTGATCTCGCTCGGGGACGTATGTCCACGCGTCACCGTCGAAGCAGGATTGCCAGTTGTTCGGCGGCTCATCCACCCACACGTACCAGTCGGCCTTGGGGTTGTCGCGGCTGGACTTTGACTCGAGGAACCAGGGATGTTGATCGGAGGTGTGATTCAGCACGAGGTCCAGAATGACGCGGATGTTCCGTTGGTGCGATTCGGCGAGGAAGGTTTTGAAATCGTCCAGTGTGCCGTATTCGGGCGCGACACCCAGGTAATCGGAAATGTCGTAGCCGAAATCCCAGTTTGGGGAGGGGAAATGAGGCGAGAGCCAGATGGCGTCAATGCCGAGGTCTTGCAGATGATCGAGTTTTTGGATGATGCCTTTGAAATCGCCGATGCCGTCGCCGTCGCCATCCGCAAACGAACGCGGGTAGATCTGATAGAAGACTGCGGTCTGCCACCATTTGAGTTTGGTCATTTTGCCTCTCTAAGAATCATCGCGGAGATTTGTCACGCGACGCGCTTCGCAGCGTTGCTTTTGGGCTGCGACTTGAAAGTCGCGTTACGAGTTTTGAAGTCTTCCGATCACTTTGACGCATGGGCGCGTGAACACCTCTTCCTTGTGCGGCGCGTTGGGGAGTTCGCTTGTGAGGTCCTGCCCGGGAAAGTGCAGGTTTTCGTGCATATCCAGCCGCCATTTGGGACAATCGGTCACATCGTAAACAATGCCGTTAAAGGCGACGTACTTACGGGAACCGCGCCCGCCGTCGTTGCGGCGCAGTTCCACTTCCGTGACGTTGCGGGCGGGGTGATCCATCGGGCAGATTATAAAGGGGAATGAGGACAAAAAAGAAGGACGCGCCCTGTTGAGGGTACGTCCTTCATTGCGTGTGTGTCGTCATTACCGCACCCGGACGACCTGCCCGACGTAGATCAGATTCGGATTCTTGATCTCGGGGTTGAGCGCCAGGAGCGCGTCCACCGTCGTTCCGAATTTGGTGGCGATTTTCCTCAGCGTGTCGCCCTTCTGCACGACGTACGAGGAAGAACCGGCGGGCAATGTGATCGCCTGCCCCACGTAGATCAGGTTCGGGTTGGTGATCTTCGGGTTGAGTTTGAGGAGCGTGTCCACTGTCGTGCCGAACTTCTCGGCGATCTTCCGCAGGGTGTCGCCCTTCTTCACGTAATACGTCTGCCCACTGGCAGGAGGCGGTGACGTGGGCGGAGGCGTCTGCGAGACATTCACAGTCAACCGCTGACCTTCATAGATCACATTTGGATTGGTAATGTCCCTGTTTGCCGCCAACAGCGCGTCCACTGTCGTGCCAAAGCGATTAGCCAGGGATTTCAGGGTATCGCCGCGCGCGACGATGTAGATAAAATAGCCGCCATCGGTGCCGAGAATGGCGCCCGGCAATTGCAAGACCTGACCCGGGAAGATCAGATCGCCGGAGCCG
>JABWAU010000183.1 GCA_013360875.1 Anaerolineales bacterium
CAAGCCGCGCACCTGCACGACTTCAACGAAACGCTCCCCGACAAATACGAAACCGTCATCGGCGAAAGCGGAGCGCGCCTCAGCGGCGGACAGGCACAGCGACTCGCCCTTGCCCGCGCCTTCCTCAAGGACTCCCCCATCCTCATCCTCGACGAACCCACCTCCAGCCTCGACCCTGAGACCGAATCCCTGCTCGAGGAATCCACCCGCCGCCTCATGCACGGACGCACCGTCATCACCATCGCACATCGCCTCAACACCATCTTCAAAGCCGATAACATCATCGTCCTCGAAGGCGGTCGCATCACCGAACAGGGCAAACACAAAGACCTCTTCGCAAAAAATGGCGCATATGCAGAGATGGTCAAAACATATCAAGTCGAAAGTCGAAAGTCACAGGTCAAAAGTCAAAAGTCAAAAGTTGAATTGCACCTACAACCCTTCGACATCGCTCAGGGCATGCCTTCGATGTCTGACCTCCAACCAGCATCGAATCATCAGTCGCCAATCTCCAACCTCCAATCCTCCAATTCTCCAATTCTCTCGCCCCAATTACCAATTACCAATCCTTCCTCCCCTCTCCCCCGCCTGCTCTCCTTCCTGAAAGGCAGTTGGTCCCTCGTCGCCCTCTCCATCCTCCTCAGCGTCCTCACCATCGGCTCGAGCGTAGCGCTTATCGGCGTTTCAGCGTGGCTCATCTCCACCGCCGCCATCGCCACCTCCGTCGCCGACCTCGGCGTATCCGTCGTGCTTACGCGTCTTTTCGGCATTACGCGCGCGGTCTTCCGTTACCTCGAACGCCTCGTCTCGCACAACATCACGTTCCGTCTGCTCGCCCGCCTGCGAGTCTGGTTCTATGAAAAACTCGAGCCCCTCGCTCCCGCCCGGCTGATGGGATACAAAAGCGGCGACCTGCTCGCCCGCGTCATTGGCGATGTGGAGACGCTGGAAAATTTCTACGTCCGCGTTGTCTCGCCCGCGTTGACCGCCATCGTCGTTGGAGTTGGCGTGTCCCTCTTCTTCGCTTCTTACTACCCGACGATTGCATTTGTCCTCATCGGCTTTTTCTTCGCTTTGGGCTTGATCCTGCCCATCCTCGCTCAAACCTTTAGCCGCAAACCCGGGGGACGCCTCATCACCCAACGCGCCGACCTCCACACCCAACTTGTGGACGGCATCCAGGGACTCGCGGATTTGCTCGCCTTCGGCCGCGGACAAGACCGCGCCGCGCTCCTCGCCATAACAGGCAAAGCCTACGGCAACTCGCAAAAACAGTTGGCGCGCATCAATGCTGTCCATTTGGCGCTTGGAACGTTCCTTATCAATCTGGGATTGTGGCTGGTCTTGTTCCTCGTCATTCCCCAAGTCACCGAGGGGAACATCAAAGGCGTCATGCTCGGCACGTTCGCCCTGATGACCTTCGCCTCGTTCGAAGCGGTCAATCCCCTGCCCCTCGCCGCGCAGATGTGGAATTCCTCGCGTGAAGCGGCGAAGCGATTGTTCGAAGTGGTGGATGCGGAGCCAGTGGTCAGTAATCAGTTATCAGTAATCAGTGAACAGTCGCAAATTACGGAACATGCAATACGCGTCATGGATTTGACTTTCTCCTATCCAAACACCTCCACCCCCGCTCTCGACCATGTAACCTTCGACCTTCGACCTTTGACCTCACTCGCCATCGTCGGTCCCAGCGGCGCGGGGAAAAGCACGATTGCGAATCTGTTGTTCAGGTTCTGGGAGTATGAGTTTGGGGAAATCAGCCTGGGCGGAGAGTCGCTCAAGTCGCTGGATCAGGATGAGGTCCGGAAAAGATTCGCCCTCGTCTCGCAGAACAGTTACTTCTTCAACACGTCCATCCGCGAGAATTTGCGCGTGGCGCGTCCATCCGCAAGTGAAGAGGAAATGGAAGCCGCGGCGCGGGCAGCGCACATCCATGAATTCATCGCCTCCCTGCCGAAGGGATACGATACATTCATCGGCGAACAGGGATTGAGATTATCCGGCGGCGAACGCCAGCGATTGGCAATTGCGCGGGCGCTGCTCAAGGACGCGCCCATTCTGATCCTCGACGAACCCACCGCCAACCTCGATCCCATCACCGAGAAACAGACGCTCGAAACGTTGTTCGATGTCATGCGCGGGCGAACGTCCATTCTCATCACGCATCGCCTGGTCGGGTTGGAGAACGTGGACGAGATCGTCGTGATGGATCGCGGCGTTATCGTGGAACGTGGGGCACACGACAGCCTGTTGCGGGAGGAGGGTCTGTATTGGCGTCTTTGGGATTTGCAAAACAGGATACTGTATGATATACAGAAGTAGTGTTTACAATGGGCGCGTTCGAACTAAACATTTTCATTGACTGCGCGCGGGACGCGATTTACGACCACCTCGCCGAACCGATCAACATGATCGGGCTTCAACCATTCCTCACTGAGATTGACGTGCTGAAGGAGAAAAGGAGCGCGGAGGGCGTCGTCCTACGTCCCTTTTACACGGTGGAAACCTTCCTGTGGATGGGGCTTGTGACTTATAAAAGGAAAAGTTATATCGTGATCCGTCTGACAAAACCCAAAGAGGAACTCGAATTCCACGTCCATGCCAAACCGGGCATCGAAACCGTTTTTCACTACCGGTTTCAGCAGTCCAACGACCAAAGGACGCAGATCACTCAGACCGTTCGTTTCGTGAAGGTGAACAGGCTGCTGGCTGGGTTCGTGCGGGAGCACGCAAGGCGGACACAACGCGCTCTGCTCTCAAATTTGAAAGCCCGGATGGAAAAACAAGTTCTTGCACCGCCCTCTTGAAAGTGCTATAATACAGGCGTTTCCCCCGTTGATTTACAGAGTTTCAAATGGCGCGATCCAAAGCAGGACAAATCAACCCGCATGGGTGGCGCGTGATACGACCTTGACAGAACACCCAATACACCCGCAAACAACATAAGGGACTTCCCCAGCCTGCCCCAAGAGGGGACGCTGGTTGGGTTTGCATTCATCCAAATCATTCCAACACAAAGAGACGAACATGAAAATACTCGAACTTGAGAACGAACCCCTCTCAAAACTGCGCGGCATGGCAAAGGCGTTGAACATTCCCAACGCCAACCGCCTAAAAAAGGAGACGCTCGCCATGATGATCCGCGAGGCGGAGGCGCAGAAGGAAGGCATCGAACTGCGCGGCGGCATCCTGGAGATCATGAGCGAAGGCATCGGCTTTTTGAGAGCCACGAACTACCGCATCAGCGACCAGGATGTGTACGTTTCGCAGGCGCAGTTGAGGCGGCACGACCTGCGGGCAGGCGACCTGATCATCGGGCAGGTGCGCCCTCCGCGTGAAAGCGAACGTCACTTCGGATTGCTGAAGGTCGAATCGATCAATGGTCTGGATCCGGAGGAAGCCTCACGCCGCCCGGTTTTCGAGAGCCTCACGCCGATTTTCCCGGACAAACGCTTCGATCTCGAAACCGACCACGACACGCTCGCCCCGCGCCTGATCAACCTGATCGCCCCAATCGGCAGGGGACAAAGAGGACTGATCGTATCGCCTCCCAAAGCGGGGAAAACCACCATCCTCAAGCAGATTGCGAACTCAATTTCAACCAAATATCCTGATGTACACTTAATGGTGGCGCTCATTGGCGAACGCCCGGAGGAAGTGACTGACATGGATCGTTCTGTGGACGCAGAGGTGGTCGCCTCCACGTTCGACGAGCCGGTCACGGCTCACGTCCGCACGGCGGAACTGGCATTAGAGCGCGCTAAGAGACTGGTGGAGATCGGACGCCACGTGGTAATCTTGATGGACTCGATCACCCGTCTGGCGCGCGCTTACAACCTGGTCGTCAACCCGTCCGGGCGGACGCTTTCGGGCGGCATGGATCCCTCGGCATTGTACCCGCCCAAACGTTTCTTCGGCGCGGCGCGCAACATCGAAGAGGGCGGTTCGTTGACCATCATTGCAACTTGCCTGGTGGACACCGGCTCACGCCTCGATGACGTGGTATACGAGGAATTCAAGGGCACCGGCAACATGGAATTGCACCTCTCGCGCAAATTGCAGGAACGGCGCATCTTCCCAGCGGTGGACATCGAACGTTCGTCCACGCGTCGCGAGGACCTGCTGCTGGGTCCCGACCTATTACAGCGTGTCTGGCTGATGCGGCGTATGTATATCCAGATGACCACCCAGCAGCCGCAGG
>JABWAU010000062.1 GCA_013360875.1 Anaerolineales bacterium
AGTCTGGTAATACGGTCGGCTCAATTCCTCGCGTCCCGCGAACGCGATCGAATGTACCAGCACATCGATCTTGCCGAAATGTTTCGCCGCGCTCTCAGCGGCACGCGCGATCTGCTCGTCGCTGGTCACGTCACATTCCTCGACCCATTGGCAGCCGACTTTCTCTGCCAACGGTTTCACGCGCCGTTCCAGCGCCTCGCCCGCATAACTGATCCCAATGTTCGCGCCTTCCCGATGAAACGCCTG
Organism: Anaerolineales bacterium; assembly: GCA_013360875.1. Lineage (GTDB taxonomy): Bacteria > Chloroflexota > Anaerolineae > Anaerolineales > Villigracilaceae > Defluviilinea. Next base: position 247 of record JABWAU010000062.1, read on the forward strand.
CGTGATTCCCCACGCAATCGAACGCTCATTTGCCAGACCGAACACCAGTGCGTTTTTACCTTCGAGTAATCCCATTGTTCCTCCGATTGATGTGCGCAGGCAGAGTTCTCCTACATCGCACGGCGCAAGAGAGCGCTTCTACGCAGAGTTGATTTTCCAATCCTTCACCTTGAACCTCCACGGCTTGGACTTCCACGGTTCAGGCACACTATTTAAACCCACACGCGGACTTTTCGTCACGAGCGAATTCGGGACTTCGACTCCCGCTTCGATCCACAAGCCGGAGGCTGGTTCCGTCAAATCAACCCCGTTCTCCTCTTTGCCGATCCCCATCGCCTGACAGAGTTTCCCGGGACCGAATGTATCGCGCCCGTTTCGCCTCTTCAACATGACCTCCACGCCTTCGATTGGCTGAATCGCGCGGATCAACACCGCCGCTGGGAATCCCTCGCGCTCGGTGACGGCGTTCAACATCCAGTGATTCCCATACGTGAAATAGACGTATGCATGTCCCGGTTCACCGTACATGACCTGTGTGCGCGGCGTCCGTCCTGCTTTCGCGTGACATCCCAAATCCGTTTCGCCGATGTACGCTTCGGTTTCGACGATGAGACCGATCAGTTTCATTCCATCCAGGATCCGCACCAACCGCGCGCCGAGAAGTTCACGCGCCACGATCAATGTGGGGCGGTTGTAGAAGGAGCGGGGTAGAATCATGAATTAATCATGTCGTTGAGACGAGCGTTCATTGCGACGAAGCAATCCCCAAGACTAAAGCAGGTTGCCTGCGATTGAACGTTTTATTCCTCCGCCAATACGTGCCTGGCGATGACCAGCCTTTGGATCTCGCTCGTTCCTTCGCCGATGGTCATCAATCTTGCGTCGCGGTAGATGCGTTCGACGGGATATTCGCTCGAGTAGCCATACCCGCCGTGGATCTGGATCGCGTTGCGGCAGACGCGTTCCGCCATTTCGGTGGCGAACATCTTTCCCATGGCGGCTTCCTTGTTGTAGTTGCGTCCCTGTTCCTTCAGCCAGGCGGCTTTGTAGATCATGGTGCGCGCAATTTCGATTTCGGTCGCCGCCTCTGCCAGCATCCATTGGATGGCTTGCTGTTCGGCGATGGGTTTGCCGAAGGCGACGCGTTCCCTGGCATAGTTGACGGCGTATTCGAACGCGGCTTGCGCCAGCCCCACAGAGATCGCGCCGATGCCGATCCGCCCGCCATCGAGCGTGGCAAGGGTTTGATGCAAACCTCTGCCTTCCTTGCCGATCAGGTTTTCGAGCGGCACGCGCACGTTTTCGTATGTCACTGCGTGGGTGGGGGAGCCGTGCAGTCCCATCTTCTTTTCGGCGGGACCGCTCTTGAGTCCCGGCGAATCGGTTAGGACGAGGAGCATGCTCAATGAACGGGAGCCGCCCGTCGTCAGATCGGTGCGAACGAGGGTGATGATGTATTCCGCGATGGACGCGTTCGTGCACCACATCTTCGTCCCGTTGATGACCCATTCGTTTCCGTTCTTTACGGCTTTCGTCGTGACCCCTCCCTGCAAATCGGAACCTGCCCCCGGTTCGGTGAGCGCCAGCGCGGCGAGTTTGTTCTTCCCGTTTGCCACGCGCGGAAGCCATTTTTGTTTGAGTTCCTCGCTGCCAAACATGACGATGGGCGGCGTGCCGAGACCGTTGTGCGCGGCGATGGCGAGCGCGGTGGAGCCGCAGCCCCAGCCGAGTTCTTCGAGAGCGATCGCCGCGCTGACCGCGTCCACGCCCGCGCCGCCGTATTCCTCCGGGATGTTCAACCCCAGCATCCCCAGCGGACCCATTTTGCGAGTCGCCTCCCAGTTGAACTCGCCGGAAACGTCCACGTCGCGCGCTTTCGGTTGCACTTCTTTTGCGACGAACTCGTGAACCGTTTTTTGCCAGAGCCTTTGTTCTTCAGTGAGATCGAAATTCATCCTTTACTCCATTGAATTGTTGTATTCGTCCAGAAGTCTGCGCGCTTCCTCCGCCTGTTCCTTCGAGACGAACAGTTGCACCCGTCCCAGCCCGTTGACCGTTACGGGATAGATGTGATGACCGACCGCCTCCTGAAACAATTCGACGTCAATCCCGTGCGCCGCGAAATAACTTTTGAGCAGGTCGGCTTCAAGGCGACCCTGCACCTCGGTCAGCAGTTCCCATTTGAGATTATCCATGTTTTTCTCCGTTCAACGTAACGCGATTTTATTGTCTTTAAAAATTTTTCCGTAATTTTTGCGTAGGCGCGTTCTCCCTTCGCAGGCTCAGGGCAGGCTTACGCGCCCGTCGGCGTTAGAGAACGCCAACTACGCGGTTCCCGCATTAATTTTTTAAACTTCATCAAGTCGCGACCCAAAGGCGCGTCCTTCAGGGTCTCCACGTCAGAATAAACAGGATCGTCCAGAGCGTGCTGACGATCAATTGACGGATTCCGATGCGCGTGGGCTTCCATCCCACTGCGGGATGGGTGATGCCCCGGATGGTTTCGATCCATTGCAGAAGGTAAGGGAGGAAGAGAAGGCGCGGGAGAATCGCGAGCAGGCTCAGGGTCAGGACGGAGGCGAGATTGAAGGATGTGTACAACGCGGCGCGCCATCCTGCCCTCCATTGTTCGCTTCGCGCGCCGACTTCAGCCTGCTCCCGTTGCCAGAGCCTGAGATACGCATAAACGATGCTCGCGGCGGTCTGGAACCAGACGAGGATCCACAGCCACCAGCCGATCGGGTCGTATCCACCAACGCCGACCCAATAGGCGGCAGGCGCGGCAAGGGACAGCACGCCGGTGGCGATGATCTCGACGTTGACCTGCCGGCGCTCCTCGCGTTTGCTCACCAGCCACAAATGCCACGCAAAGACCGGGACGCCGGGAACAGCGAGATACAGAACGTAGGTAAACCCCCTCAGGGTCAACCCGACGAGCGCGATCAATGCGATGACAGAATAAACGGCGAACCAGAACCGCGCAACCGGAAGTTCCTCCCTCGTGCGCCGCCCGGCATAGATCTTGATGATGATCGTGGCGGGCTGACGGAGCATGAACGCCGCCATGGCGGCGGCCGCCAGGTTGAACGATGCGAAGGTGAACGTTTTTCCTGCGAAAATGCCGATCAATAACGGGCTGAGAATGAAGACCCACGACCCATGATCCTGTGGAACGGCGATGTGTTTGCGAAATAGCCTGGTGTTCCTCATGTCCGTATTATATCGTTGATGCGGGCGGAACCGGTTCCTCAAATGTGCTAAAATGCGGAAAATTGACATGGTTATGGAGCGGATTGAATATGGCGAACAAAAAGAAGATCGAAGAGAGACTCAAGGCTCAAAAGGCAAAGCGGACCGAGCGGTTCATCCAATGGCTCGGGGGCGGAATCCTGGTCCTGATGCTGGGCGGGTTGATCTGGATGGCAATATCGAGGCAGGGATCGAACGTGGCCGAATCACAGGCGGACGCTCCGACAGGCAAGCAATACGCTGAGTACCCGCCCATGGCCATTGATGTCACAAAGAAATATTTTGCCACCTTTAAGATGGCAAAAGGCGGCGAATTCACCGTTGAACTCTTCGCCGACAAGGCGCCGCTCACGGTGAATAATTTTGTCTTCCTGGCGCGTGACGGTTTTTATGACGGCACGACGTTCCATCGCGTGCTGGAGGGATTCATGGCGCAGGGCGGCGACCCAACCGGCACGGGCGGAGGCGGTCCCGGTTATCGGTTCGAGGATGAGATCAACGACGACCTGAAATTCGACAAGGAGGGCATCCTTGCGATGGCGAATTCGGGACCGAATACGAACGGCAGTCAATTCTTCATTACGTACGCTCCCACGCCGTGGCTGGACGGCTTGCATACGATTTTTGGGCGGGTCGTCGAAGGGATGGACGTGGTGAAGGGCATCACCTTGCGCGACCCGAATCTGCTTCCTGATTATCCCGGGGATGCGATTGAGACGATCACGATCACGGAGGAGTAGGAAAGGAAGAGGGAGGTGGAAAGCATGCCATGAGCGCAGCCGAAGGGTGGAAAGTAGAAAGTAGAAAGAAGTCCTTACGAGTGAATTTTCGTGAGGACTTCTTTTTGTGTACCTGTGTATTTGTCTACGTTTATCCTACCCACACCCTCCGCCGCTTTTATCGCGCTTTAACTGTAATTTGATCTTCGCCTCGAATTGAAGATTCTCGTATTCGATTGGATTGGGCGAACACGATTCGTAACGGTCGCCCAAAGCCGCGGGGAAGAGATAGCCTAATTCGTCATCCCCAGCCCGGGGGTTGGGGCGAAGCGGTTCGTCGCCCCTGCCGAAGAATGCGATCCAGTGGTTGACTCCGCCTTCGAGGATGTACACGTTCGGGACGGTGTCGGCGACGAGAATTTTCCACGCCTGCACCGCGGCGGTCTCGTCGTTGCTCATCACGATGAAAACGGTGTTGGCGGGCGATTCGGTGAGCAGGAGCGGGATGATCTCTTCGATGCGTTCGAGCGGCACGTTGACCGCGCCTTCGATGTGATACAGGTTGTAGTCTGCTTCGGAGCGCACGTCGAGGTAGACGGGCTTCATGCTTTGGTTGTATTTCGCTTTGAAGGCTTCGGCGGGAGAGACGAAGACGAAGCGGTTGGAAAGCATTTCGTCGGCGGTGTAGGTGTAGGTGATGACGAGGGGGTCTGAGTTCGGTTGCTCGACGGTTTCCGTGCGGGTGAAGGTGAGTTTGTTGTAACGCTGCTCGAAGGAAGGCTCGCCGAGGAAGACCACGACCAGCGCGGCGGCGACCAACACGCCCGCGCCCGCAATGCGGAGTTTCGGTTCCCGGCTCATGTCCTTTTTGCCGATGATGCGTTCGAGTTGTTCCGCGCCCCAGAACATGAAGAGAGCCATCAGCACGACCAGTAGGACCACCACGCCGACGGGCAGGTTGAGGACCTGATCCAGCGTGACGCGTCCGTAATAGCCCGCGTTGTTGTACCAGTTTGTGAAAAGCGGTTCGGTTTCCGCAAACAGCGCCGCGCCGACGAATCCGCCGAGCATGAAGAACATGCCGTCAATCTTGCCGGTCGAGGCGGAGGCGAGCGAGGTGGTGGGGCAGAACCCGCCGATGATGAAGCCGACGCCCATGATGAGCCCGCCGAGAATTCCCGACCAAAGGTACGTCGGGTTGACCCAAACCTGATTGAAATTAAGAATGCCAAGTCCTACCGCGCCGAACAATAAGACCATCGCTGTCACGATGGCGGTAAACATGACCTTCAGCACGGTCAATTCGGTGAAGTAGAACTGTGCGGCGAGTTTGCGCGAATCGCCGAAGCCGGACATTTCGAGGGTGTAGCCGAACGCAAAGCCGATTGCGCCGAAGAGGATGTACGTCCACGGGTTGCTTGCGCTGACCACGATGAATTCGGGAAGGGGGAAGTTCATTTTGGTTTCTCCTTCGTGCGTAGACGGCATTCTCTTACGCCGCCCTGTGCGTTAGAGAACGCATATTACGCATTCTCAGCACATTACGCATTCTCAGTTCCACAATTTCCTTACAAAATACGCCAACCCATACGCGCCGCCGAAGATGGCGAACATAACTGCCCACGAGCCGGCAGAGAGGGTCGCGCCGCCGGAGAGCGCCTGCCCGGAGGTGCAGCCGCGCGCCATGCGCGCGCCGTAGAGGAACAGCACGCCGCCGAGGAACGCCATCAGCCAGCGCGTGCGGTCGGAGATGTGCGGTCCTTTGGTGGTCATAAATTTGAGGCGTCCGTTGAACCAGCCGGAGGCGAACCCGCCCAGCAGCGCGCCGAAGAAGACCGGTACGATCCAGTCATCGAGCGGGTTCTTATCTCCGCCTGCCAGTTTGAGCAGGTAGGGGTTGTTATCCACGTGAGAGGGGGAGATGGCATCCACGATCAGCGCGTCAATGCGGGCGGTCGCGCCGGAGGAACCGAGTCCATTGCCGGTGAGAAAGAAGGCAAAGAACAGGACGATTCCCAGCACAACGCCGCCGAAGTACGGATGCGTGTACGGCTTTTCGGGACGCTTGAAAATGGATTTTTTTGTAACAGGAGCGGTTGTCACTTTGATTCTCCTTTTCATCTTTTCAGAGGGTGGTCGAGTGGTGGCGCATGTTTGTCGCGCCACATTTCGAGACCACATAATTCCTGCTTGAAACCAATTGCCTGCAAGTTACTCGCTGATCTCGATACGCTCGCAAGAATCGCTCGCTACTCGACCAGCGAAATTACACCTCAGGCGCTTCCACTTCCTCCCAACCCGTCACCATCCCGCGCATCGCTTCGAGGGGAGTCGCGCCGGTGGTGGTGAGGTAAACGTGACCGACGATGAAGGACGCGAACAGCCAAGCCATCATCGTGTGCATGGGGGCGAGGAAGGGCAAGCCGCCGAACCAGTTTTGAATCGCGGGGACTTTTTGTACCAGCCACATCATCATGCCGGTGAGCCCCTGCAGTGGAAGCAGAACGCCGAGCAAGCCGATGTATGTCACCATTTGCAGGGGATTGAACTTCCGCTGCTTGGATTTGTGGAACGGGTGAGGTTCCTGTTTGAAGATGCCCAGGATGTAATACTTCGCCTGCGCGATCATCTGGTCAATGAAGCCGTAGGGATGCGGAATGTATTGCTGAATCTCGCCGCTGATGACGTGCCAGAGGATCGAGACCAGTGCGTTGAGCGCAAGCAAACCCGCCAGTACATTGTGGATGGTAACGATGTTGCGGAAGGAGAACGCGCCGAACAGGTCGGGGCGGTGAATGACGAGCCCCGTCAGCAGGAGGATGACGATGGCGACGGTTTGAAGCCAGTGCCAGAACCGTTCGTACGCTTCGTACATGTAAACGGATTTTGTTTCGGACCTCCGCCTGCCGTTCCTGCGCGCCGCGATGAACCGCAGCGTGGCATGTCCCGCCACTCCCATCACGGTGCCGACGAAGAGCAGCGCGCCGAACCAGTCAATCCATGCGACGCGGTTGTGACCGAAGATGTAGGTTTTGTCGTTTTCGTTGACGGGGTTGTAGTACAACGCGCCATTCTCATTGACGACGCTCCCCGTTGCCGTCACGTTGACGCCCGCCACAAATTCGGGCGTTATGCCAGAGGGAGCCAAGTCTGCCAGCAGGATTGGGGCGGTGACACGCGAATCGGCGTTGTGACAGGCGGTGCATTCGCGCGTGGCGTCTTTGCTGTCCACCACATTGTGGTTGATCGAATAAGGCTGCACCTGCCCCTCCATGTGAACGTTTCTCAGTCCCAGCGCTTCGAGTTTGCCCGCGATCAAATCTTGTTTGGCTGCGGAATCCAGCACGAGTTCGCTGTCGGAGAGATTACCGTCCTTGTCCGCGTCGAAGGCGGAAAGGATGTCGGCAGCGTAATGGCCGTTGTCGAAGTAAACAGCCTCGAGGTCCAGCAGACGAACCGGGCGCAGGCTGCCGTTCCCATCTTCATACACCCAATAAAATGAAGTGATCAGGTTATAGGGCGCGAAGAGAACCTTTCCATCCACGGGGTCTGTGCGCTGCATCAACACCGGCTGGTAGCCGGTAACAAGGTCTGTGACGGTGTTCGAGCCTTCGATGCCGCGGCATTCCGAGCGCGCGGAACCGTCGAGGCGCAGGACGGTCCAATCCATGGCGGAATAGGCGGGCGCGTACATTTGCGGGATGTGACAGGTTTCGCAAGCGATGACCTGCATGTGACGGTCGTTGTAGGGCAGCCAGCCCGCGTGAGATTCGTTCGTATCGTGACAGGATTCGCAGCGGCGCATGGTGCCTTTGTATTCCGGCGCGACATTGAACTGCGCGCTCACGCCGCGCGCAAAATTGTGATCGGGACGTTGGAGGTATTCGTCAATTTCCAATTTGCGCGGATCGTAAAGGAGGTGGTTGGGATTGGCTCCCTGCGCTTCGAGAACGTGCGCGGGATTATTGGGCGCGAAATGACAATCGGTACATTTCAACTGCCGCTGCGCGTGGATGTCCCATGAACGGGTCAAAACATCCTTGCCTGCAAGATTGATGCCCGATTGATTGAGCCGCTGCGATGAAATGACCTGTCCCGTTGTGGCGGTTTGGAAATAATCGAGATTGCAGGGGTCAACGATGAGCGGCGTCTGCGAGTCTTCATGGACTTCGCCGTGACACGCCGCGCAATTGGAATTGGTGGGGTCTTGGATTCTCAAAACCTCGCTTTTGATTTCGCCCAGTTCATTGAAGGCGCTTGTATTCCACGCCCAGCCCCCATCGTTTTTGCTGACTACATTCAAGCCCAGCAGCGTGGCAGTGTTGGCATTTCCGAATTCGCCTGATTGAATGGCGCCGACCCGCGCTTCGTTGTTCGGGCTTTCAAGATGGCACAGGAAACAATTCATTTCCATCGTGCCGGATTTATCCCAATTCCACACGGAGACGCTCCCATCTTTGTTGAGAATGGCGGTTTCGGGATTGGATTTGCTCGCGGGCAGATCGGTCAACGCTTCGCCTCCCCTCGACGTTGTGGCTGGTCCGCCGCCCACGACTCTTCCTCCGTTCAGCATCAGCCATTCCGCAGTGGAGAGGTCGAGGCGTTCGTCGCCGGGCTGGGAGAGGTAACGATAGGTGAGTGGGTCCCATTCACCAAAAAGTCCATTGCTGGCGTCGAAGGATTCTCCGTTGACGCCGTAAGCGCTCAAGCCGAGGTCGGAGTGGAAGGCGTGCGAAGCGATGAATTCCGTGTCGTGGCATTGACCGCAGGTCTGCATGGTGGAGACGGTGCGGCCGCTTTCCAGGACGTTGACACCGTCGGAATCAAGCAGGAGAAAGTCCGGGTGCAGCACCGAAGCCTGAGGGGCAGGAGCAGGCTTGGGGGCGGCGAGAACCGCATTAATCCCAAAGACAAGGGCAAGGAGGAGAAGTCCTGTGAAGGTGAGGAGCGTGTATCGTTTCATGGTTGTATCCTGTTGATAATTGAAGATCGAATCTCCCATCTCTAGTCTCCAATTACCTCCTCCCTCCCCATTCGATGGGATCGCCGGGGTAGCCGAGGGCTTCCCAATCCATGCGCCCGTTGTCGCCATGGCACGAGTCGCATTGCAGGGCTTTGTCGGAAGATTGCACCATGTGGGTGGTGGGCCAGTACATGTAAGTTTCGGTGAAGCCGTATTGACCGCTGTATGGCAATCCCATGCGTTCCTCCGCAAGTTCGAAGCCGCTGTTCCAGTCGAAGGTCGTCCAGAAGCCGTTCTCGCCGGCCGTGATGGGAGCAAGCAGGTAATTGTTGATCGTGTCGTAGGGCTGCTGTGCTATGTGCAGTTTGAAGGGGAATATTTTGGCGTTTTTATCTGTGATGCTTCCCGCGGGCTTGTTGATGTAGGTGATGCCGCCCGCATTGACGGGGTCGCCTAGCAGGTAGCGGTATTCGTTGTTTCCGTTGAACCACAGATACGTCGGCGCGAAATTCTTGTCGTAGACGAATTCGCCTTTGATCTTGAGATAGGTGAAGTGATTGTCTTCGCGTCCCTCCTGACCTGCCTGCGACCAGTCCCAATAGACTTTCGTGGGGTCTTCGAGGGCGAGGGCGGGGATGTGACAGGTCTGGCAGGCGACCGCGGAAAGATGGGTGTTGATGCGCTCGTCTTCGTGCTGCTGGTTGACGTGGCACTGTTCGCACGAGACTTGTTCCTGCGGGTCTATCGTGTAATTGTCCGCGACCATGCGTCCGAGGATTTGGCGATCTTTCGTCCAGTGGCAGTCGGTGCAAAGCATGTTGTATTCGCCGCCCATGTGGACGTCATTGTTTTCGGAGGGGAAGTAGAGGCTTTCGTCGAGGTCGCCGTGCTTGACGCCGTTGCCGCCGCCGCCATCGAAGTGACAGGCTCCGCAGTTGTCGCGTGTGGGCGCGCGGACGCTCCTTGCCGCGGCGAGCAGGTCAACGCCTTCGGCGGGGTCACCGTATTCGCCTTTGAGGTATAAGCCCATGTCCGCATGACAGGCGAGGCAGTCCACGTTTTCCTGTGCGGTGTAATCGTAGGATTCGAATTCCTCCCAGCCGTAGCCGATATGGCAGGTCATGCAGCGTTTTTGGTTGCCCTGTGCGCTGATGCAGAAGTTGTTGATCTGGTTGGCTTTGCCGATGGTTACGGGCTCGTCACGCCAGGGGACGTTAAAAGGCTGGGATTCCCACGTCCAATGGGTGGTTGCCATCACTTGTTTTGCGGCGTCTTCGTGGCATTCGAGGCAGGCGCGGGTCACGTCCTGCCCGGTTTTGAAGTCGCCTTTGACGATGTCGCTGTGATCCACATGGACGGGTTTGGTTGGAAGATACGCCGCAGGGTCGGTCTTTGCCTGGGCGCGGGGGAGGAAGTAAAGGACCGGGACGAGGACCACTATGAGGATGCCGAGCAGTCCCAAGGTCCAGGAAGGGATGCGTTTCATACATTCTCCTGAGCAAATTCGTTGACGAGGTTCGCGCGTTGGGTCAGCCTGGCGCGCATCGCGGCGCGGAGCAAATCCAGCGCTTCGATCACGCGAACATCAGCCAGATGGTATGTGATTATGGTCCCCTGGCGTTTCGTATCCACAAGTCCGCGCTCGCGCAAGATCTTGAGATGCCTGGAGGTGGTGGGTTGGGGGATGCCCAATTCCGTGGTGAGTTCGGTGACGTTGCGCGGTTGTTCGTTCAGCGCGTAGAGGATGAAAATACGCGTGGGGTCCGAAAGCGCCGCGCAGAAATCCGCTTCGAGCTGGATGATTTCCTGTTTGAGGGTCGGATTTACCATCTTTATTCTCCAATATGCGAATAGACGAATATATCGTCTGTATCATAATTCTGTGATGAATTTCACAATAGTGGAGGATGTCACATTAGAGTTTGATTAAAGTAACGGAATCAAAAAGAGCGACTCGTTCGAGCCGCTCTTCGCTTCTTCCCGGACCTGAAACTGATTCGCTTCGATCTGCCTTATCCAACCCTACGCGTACATGCCCCAATCCAGCGCCGACGGGTCTTCCATCATCGAGAAGTCCCATACGTCCATGCCCATTTCGATGGTGACCGGCATGTTCAACCCTTCGATGGCTTTTGCCTTGGTCATCTCGATCATCGCGGGACCGTAGGGGCAGAACGGGGTGGTGAGGATCATCTTCAGGTGTGCCACACCATTGTCAATGGAAATGTCGCGCACCAGGCCCAACTGGATGATGTGCATCCCGATTTCAGGGTCAACGACTTCGGAGAGTTTCTCGCGCGCGGGCTTGACCAGTTCGGGATGGGTCTGGTGAATTGTCCATTGGATTTCGTTAACGGTTTCTTCGGTCATCGTTTTCCTCTGCATCAGATTTTTGCGCCTGTCGCCTGGACGACGTAGGTGCAATGGGAGCCTCCGTTCAGGATGCACTGCACCTTATTTGCGGGGACCGCCAGCATTTTCGAGATCAGGGTTTGATCCACCGTGCAAACCTCGGGGTGGGCAATACCGATCTGGTAGTAAGGGCACGAGATCTCATGGATCTGATACTCTCCGCCCTTCTTCTCCCATTCCACGGTGAAACCTTCCTGCGCCAGCATTTCCTTGACGAATTCGAGCCGTTCCTCCATGTTCATGTCTTTGATCTGGCTGGAGTATTCGTTTGCCAGGTCCTCCGCGATCTGGTTGAATAACTTCGCCACGACAGGCGCTGGCATGGTCTCTTTCATCTGGGTCAACAGACGCGTGGTGAGACGCAGATATTTCGTCGGGAATCTCTCCATGCCCTCTTCAGTCAGGGAATACACCAAACGCGGACGCCCCACGCCATGACGCACCTCCTCCGCCTGAATCAGCCCCTCCATTTGCAGGTTTGTCAGATGATGGCGAACGGAGATCGGGTTGATTTCCACTGCCTCCGCCAACTCGTTGACCGTGATCTTCGGATGGCGGAGCAGGGTTTGGAGGATCCTGTCTTTCGTGCTTTTCATGGTGGTGAGTATAACTGTCCCCTTTTGAATTGTCAATATACTAGATAATTATCATAAATATTTTGAGGAAGTACCATCCCGGCGAGGCGGATGATTACGGGATTGTAATATTTACCGATAAGATGGTTCCATCTTTGAGTTTGCGCCCGATCACCTCAACGTATTCCCCTTCCTTCGGCAGGATTTGCAAATCTTGAAAAGCGCCCTGGCGATTGTCATTGGTCAGATAAACTTCGGTAAGAGCATTTACGATCACGGCATTTTTTCCCTGACGAGGGTCGTCGAGTGTGAATCGCAGATTTTCCTTGTCTACCTCGTCGGCAGTCCCTCTCAAATAAACAATGTTAATATACAGGTTTCGAACAACGAAAACCAACTTGTTCTCCTCCCAGTCGCCTGTGGCAACGACATCATCTCCAATTTCAATGGGTATCTCTGCCACCCATCCTATTCCATCCCAGATTCTGGATTGATCAGGAATGCGCAGGCGGATATTTTGATTCTCCGGGGAAAGAATGATGATTTCACCGGACTCAATCTCCTGCACCTTACCTGCGATGCTGAAATCTGGGTGATCCTCGGACGTCGGGTTGGAAACACTTGTTGGTGTTTGCATCTCGGGAGGAGGAGGTGCGGGTGAGCAACTTACCATTGTCAAAACCATCCCGATTGAAAGACCGATGAAGGTGGAAAATTCTGGCATGACTACGGTTGATTTAGTTTGCTTGTGTTCTTTGCTTGTATTGCAAGTCGAGACAATCTTCGGGCAAGAATCCAGACACACAATCCTAAAAATACGATTAAGGACACGAGAACTTGGATATTTGGAACTTCACTATATACAGTTGTAAGCCAATAATATATATAGGATAGTAGCGCTTGGGCAGCTGTCACTAAAATATGAATTTTATCGTTCTGGATTTTATATATATTCCCAAAACATCCGCAGTTTGTGCCTTTAGCAATTGACAAGACTATAATCTGTGAGACCAAAAATGTCGCAAACAATGCAGTATTTGCAATGGTCGCTAGGCGAATGCTCGTATTTGTAGCTAATAGTATTGACACCCCAATTTCTATCCAAGCCAAGAACTGATATAAGGTTTGTCCAAACGGGATAAACAGATTACGAAGTTTGATAGCATTAAGTAGAGAATAATCGGGGCTTGCCATTTTTGAAAGCCCTGAAGTCAATAGTATTAATATAAAGTACAGATTTAGAACGAAGATGGCAGTTTGTATCATTGAGACAAATATACTACAGCAGCCAATGTTGTTCCATCTTTCATTACACGCCCAATCACCTGAATGATATCCGAGTTTTTAGGTAACACAGGCCGTTCCTTGTACAATTTCCTTGATTGTCCATCATCGATCATTGTATGTGGGGCAATTGATATTGATTGACGCCCACGGAAACGATCATTTTGGACAAATTTGGCAACAATGTTGTCGTTGCGCCTGCTGTTGGTGCTGATTTCAGAGACTTCCCCAATGTAGTTGACGATATTTACATATAGTTTTTCACATGTAAGCGAGTTATCTGGATTACGAATTCCCCAGCCTACTATTTCATCTCCGACATCAGCGCCTAGATCGCCAACCCACTTAATTCCATCCCACACATCAGTCTTGTTGGAAATATGCAAGATAACTTGGCCTTTGTAGTTCTCGATGATTATATGATCTGATGTAATTATTTTGGCAAACCCACTTTCATATTTTTCCGCAATTAGATCTTCGTCGGTAAGCGGAGGAGGAGTTGGGTCTTGTAATTCTGTGGGGTATAACTTGCTATCTTCGATTGGTGTCTCAAGAGCCAACAAGTTTCTGATGGCCGGAATGAAAGCCAGAAACGCGCTCGTGAACTTGAGGAAGTCCCTTCGAGAAAACTTAGTCATGCGAACCTCCAATGACCCTGTTTTGATGGGTTAGGCATAAACTGCACCGCGTATTCGCCCATCTGATAGGTTATCGTGTATAGCCAAGAAGGCTGCTCTTGTCAAATCGGCTAGGGGAGTTCTGTCGCCATCATAGATATTCCCATAACATCTTGGTCTAATGCTACATGATGCCTGTGCTGAAAGTGGAGCACAGTCTTTGATTCCTGCATACGATGTTTTGCCATTTGGGAGTATGCATCTGCCCCAAATTGTGACTATGGCGCCACATGCTTTCCAAGGCAGTGCAGCGTTACAGGGAAAATTGCATCCGGTTGTGCTTAATTTTGGCCAAGCTACATGAATGTAATTATCTCGGCAAGTACCACAAGCACCTCCAGTTCCTGTGTCGCAGGAACCTCCGAGACATGAGCAATACCATGTGAAATTTCCGTAAAACCACTGTGCCATTTTGAAATCCTTTCGGTCAAAACGAATTTCTGTATACGATCATTGGTTGTTTGCAGTATGGCAAATTTTCCAGCTGTTTTCAATGAGGGAAATCCCTTAAATGTGCAAACCCCCACAATATTGCTTCGGCTCTTGACCTGACGCCAATCTTGGAATAAATGGATGTCAGATGTTCTTCAACTGTCTTTCGGGAGATCTTAAGCGCCAATGCAATCTCTTTGTTTGATTTTCCCTGCATCAGCAGTCGAATTACATCTTGTTCTCGTGCGGATAAATCTTTTGGGTGGAGGGTTTCTTCAGGCATCAGTATCCTCCTTGTTGGATGCTTTGTATAGACAGTTATGTGAATTTTATACCCCCCCCCCCAATGAAATGTCAACCTGAATTTACTAGAATAATATGATAAATATTGACTTTTCCCTTTGACCCTGCTATAATGCCGCCGGATTAATAAAAACGCCGGAATGGCTCAATCGTTAGGAGCAAACACGCATGTCGCAACTCGAAATCAGAAATCTGCACGTATCCATCGAAGGAAAGGAGATTCTCAAAGGTCTCGACCTGACCGTGGAACAGGGCAAGATCCATGCCATCATGGGACCGAACGGGACGGGAAAATCCACGCTGGCATATACGCTAATGGGGCATCCATCCTATACCGTCACGGAGGGGGAGGTCATCTTCAAGGGACAGAACGTCCTCGAACTCGAACCGGATGAGCGCTCGCGCCTCGGAATCTTTCTGGCGTTCCAATACCCGGTCGCCATCCCCGGCGTGACGGTCGCCAACTTTCTGCGCACTGCCATCAATGCCCGCCGCCGCGCGGACAACCCCGAAGACAAGGGCATTCCCATCCCTGAGTTTCGCAAGATGCTCAAGGAAAAGATGACACTGCTCAAAATGGATCAGAACTTTGCGGGCCGTTACCTCAACGACGGCTTCTCCGGTGGCGAAAAGAAGCGCGCGGAGATTCTCCAACTTGCGACGCTCAAACCCGAGATCGCTATTCTGGACGAGACCGACTCAGGATTGGACATTGACGCGCTGCGCATCGTCGCGGACGGAGTCAACGCGCTGATGAGTCAGGGTCAGGACATGGGCGTGCTGGTTATCACGCACTATCAGCGCCTGTTAAACTACATCAAGCCCGATTACGTCCACGTGATGCTGGATGGTCGCATCGTCGAATCGGGCGATGCCGACCTTGCCCTGCATCTCGAGGAAAAAGGCTACGAGTGGATCCGCGAGAAATACGAAGAAGAGCCGGAAGCCGCGGCGTAGGTCAGGTTTTTGGAACAGTAACAGGCGGCGGGACGCGCGAAGCGGTCCGTCGTCCGTGAAAGGTAAATGAGATGAGTGAAGATGCAAAGATCTTAGAAGATATTGGCGAGTACAAGTACGGTTTCCACGATCGTGACGACTATTACGCGTTCAAATCCCGCAAGGGACTCGACCGCGAAGTCGTCGAGCAGATCTCTCACATGAAGGGCGAGCCGAAGTGGATGCTCGAATTCCGCTTGAAGGCGCTCGATCATTTCCTGAAGCGTCCCATGCCGAATTGGGGACCCTCGCTGAAAGAGTTGAACCTCGACGACATTTACTACTACGTCAAACCGACCGAGAAACAGGAGAAATCCTGGGACGACGTGCCCGACGACATCAAGCGCACATTCGATAAACTTGGCGTGCCCGAAGCGGAGCGCAAGTTCCTCGCAGGCTTGGGCGCGCAATATGAATCCGAGATGGTCTACCACTCCATTCAGGAGCATCTCGAAAAGCAGGGCGTGATCTTTCTTTCGATAGAAGACGGTTTGAGGCAGCACCCCGACCTGTTCCGTGAATATTTCGGGACGGTCATTCCGATCGAAGACAACAAATTCGCCGCGTTGAACAGCGCGGTCTGGTCGGGCGGATCGTTTGTGTACGTGCCGAAGGGCGTGAAAGTTGATTTGCCTTTGCAGGCATACTTCCGTTTGAACACGGCGAACGTCGGTCAGTTCGAACGCACGCTCATCATCGTGGATGAGGGCGCGTCGGTGCACTACGTTGAGGGCTGCACGGCGCCTCAATACACCACCGACTCATTCCACTCCGGCGTGATCGAGATCATTGTCAAGAAAGGCGCGCGCTCGCGCTATTCGACCATTCAGAACTGGTCCACGAACGTGTACAACCTTGTCACCCAGCGCGCCAAAGTCTTCGCAGGGGCCACGCACGAATGGGTGGACGCCAACCTCGGCTCGAAAGTCACGATGAAATACCCATCGTGCTATCTGATGGAACCTGGCGCACACGGCGAGATGCTTTCGATGGCGTTCGCCGGACCCGGTCAAACGCAGGACGCAGGCTCGAAGATGGTGCACTTCGCGCCGAACACTTCCAGCAAGATCACGTCGAAGTCCATCAGCAAATCCGGCGGGCGCGCGTCGTATCGCGGCTTGCTTAAGGTGTATAAAGGCGCGAAGGGCGTCAAATCCAACGTCGTGTGCGATGCGTTGTTGCTCGATCCGCAGTCCCGCTCCGACACGTATCCCTACATCGAAATTGACGAAGACGATGTCACCATCGGTCACGAAGCCTCGGTCAGCAAAGTCGGCGAGGAGCAACTCTTCTATCTCATGTCGCGCGGTCTCAGCGAAGAGGAAGCCACCACCATGGTCGTCTCCGGCTTCATCGAGCCGCTCGTCAAGGAACTGCCGATGGAATACGCGGTCGAGATGAACCGCCTGATTCAACTTCAAATGGAAGGCTCTATTGGGTAACGCAAATTTAAGTTTGCGTTACAGGAATCACTATGCAGGAAAAACCAAAAGTAGTTGTTTCAAGGACCCGGCGACCCGTAACCGCCGCAAAAGAATTCAACTTCACGGAAGCCGATATCCGCGCGGGACAGGATTCCCTCGCTTCATACCGGACCTCAGCCTGGTTGGCATTCAAGAGGCTTTCCCTCCCCGACACCTCGCTCGAAGCCTGGCGCCGCACGGACATCCACAACCTGCCCGTTGACAAGTTCAAGTTCGCGGCGGATGGCGCTTATAACGATCTGCCCCCGGTACGCGAAGATTTGCTCAAGCCCCTCGTTGCGGACCAACACGGCGGGCAGATCGTCCTCGTCCCCGGCGGCGCAACGGTCGAATTGGATGAAAAACTCGCGAACAAAGGCGTCATCTTTACCGATTTGCGGACCGCCGAACAGCAATACCCGGATGTGCTGGCGAGGATGATCGGCAAAACGGTCAACGTGGAGGAAGGAAAATTCTCCGCGCTGGCTGGCGCGTTCGCGCAAAACGGAGTTGTGCTGTACGTTCCCAAAGGTGTGATCGTGGAAGAACCACTCCACTCCGTTCTCTGGGGTCCCGGCACGGATATCGCGCACGTCTCGCACATCCTCGTCCTCGTGGACGAGGGCGCGTCGGTGACGTACGTTCACGAGGCGGCGTCGCCCGATTTGAAGGGAGCCAGCTCGATGCACGCGGGAATCGTCGAAATCCAGGTGATGCAGGGCGCTTCGATGAGGTTCGTGGAACTGCAATCGTGGGGACGTCACGTCTGGAACTTCAGCCACGAGCGCGCCCGCGTCGAGCGCGGCGGCAACCTCGATTGGATCTTCGGCGCGATCGGGTCACGCCTTACCAAGAACTTCTCCGAACTCGATCTGGCTGGCGAAGGCGCGCAGGGACGCATGTCTGGTTTTTACTTCACAGACGGCGATCAGCATCTCGATCACGATACGCAGCAGAATCATCTCGCTCCGCATACCACCAGCGACCTGCTATTCAAGGGCGCGCTGAAAGGCAGGAGCCGCTCGGTGTGGCAGGGGATGATCTACGTCGCGCCCGGCGCACAGAAGACCGACGGCTATCAGGCGAACCGCAACCTCGTGTTGAGCGAGGGCGCGCGCGCCGATTCCATTCCCGGCCTGGAGATCCTCGCGGACGATGTGCGCTGCACGCACGGCGCGACGGTTGGCAAACTCGAACAGGAGCCGCTGTTCTATCTCAAGTCGCGCGGCATCCCGCAGGCGGAAGCCGAGAAACTCGTGGTGGAGGGCTTCTTCGATCCGATCTTCCAACGCATTCCATTCGAGGGCGTGCGTGAGCGTTTCCAGGAATATATTGCTGGTAAAATGTCCTAGGTACGCGCTCATACATTGCCCTGCGAGTTAGCCGCTCAAATCGAGCGACAGTAAAGGCACAAGGTTAATTCATGGCTGTAAAGAAAAAAGCAAGGTCCGGCAAGGTTGAAGCGCAATCCAAAACGTCATCCCGTGGGAGGGCAAAAACGATGGAAAGGGTCAAAGCGAACTCCAAAGCCGCCTCGAAGGCCGGCGTCAACCCCAAGATCCAGACGCCCGAACCGGTACGCATCGTCAACAAGATATCGCCTCCGCGCATCTCGAACGGCGACGATCGCAAATCGTCCCGCCTGATCCGCACCGTCCACCCCTACACCTACATGAAGGCACCAGGCGTCATGCACGATTTTCAAGTGGGCGACAAGGTGGAGGTGTATTGCGATCACGAAAAGGGACGCGAGCGCGTACGCGGCTGGATCGCCGGCATCGTCGTACAGGTGGATAACAAGATGGTCGCCGTCCAGTTTCGTTCCAACGTTTATCTGACGGACGGCTGGATGGTTCCCGACCGCATCCTGTGGTATCCATTGACCTCCGAGCACATCCGCCCTGTCGCGAAGAAACCGAGCAGGCGCGAGAAGGCAATACCTGATTATTAGCCACAGGTATACAGGTGGACCCGCGCACGTGTTTGCCTGCATACGTGTATATGTGTCTACTTTCCCATGCTTAACGTAACCGAGATCCGTAAAGACTTTCCCATCCTTCAGCGAGCGACGCACGACAGCGTTCCGCTGGTGTATCTGGATTCGACAGCGACCTCGCAGAAACCCCTTGTCGTGATCGAAGCGATGAACGAATATTACCGTCGCTCGAACGCGAACATCCATCGCGGCGTGCATACGCTGGCGGAGGAAGCGACCGCCATGTATGAGGAGGCGCGCGAGAAGATCGCCAGATTCATCAACGCGCCTTCCGCCCGCCAGGTCATCTACACGCGCAACACCACCGAGTCCATCAACCTCGTCGCGTATACCTGGGCGCGGGCGAACCTCAAGGCGGGCGAACTCGTCATCCTCACGGAAATGGAGCATCACTCCAATCTCGTCCCCTGGTATATGCTCCACACCGAACGCGGCATCGAGTTGGAATTCATCCCTGTAACGGAAAACGGCCTGCTTGATCTGGATGTTTACAAAACGCTTCTTTCGCGGACCCCGAAACTGGTCGCGTTTACGCACATGTCCAACGTCCTCGGCACGATCAACCCCGCGGCGGAGATCATCCGCCTGGCGCACGAGGCAGGGGCGGTTACGCTGGTGGACGGCGCTCAATCCGTCCCGCATTTCAAGATGGACGTGCAGGCTCTCGACGCGGATTTCTACGCCTTCTCTGCGCACAAGATGTGCGGACCGACCGGCATCGGCGCTTTGTACGGCAAGTTGGATCTGCTCGAAACGATGCCTCCGTTCCTCGGCGGCGGCGATATGATCAAGGAAGTGAAATTGCGATCCTTCAAACCGAACGCTCTGCCGCACAAGTTCGAAGCCGGGACTCCCGCCATCGCGGAAGCCGTCGGTTTCGGCGCGGCAGTGGATTATTTGAGCGGGATCGGCATGGATAACATTTTCGCGCACGAACACGAGATCACGGAATATGCTCTCGAACGTCTGGAGGAAATTCCCGGGGTGAGGCTGTTCGGTCCGGACGCGCAACACAAGGGTGGGGTAGCGGCGTTCACGCTCGATGGGGTGCATCCGCATGACGTGGCGCAGATCCTCGATAGGGACGGCATCGCCGTCCGCGCCGGTCATCATTGCGCGCAGCCCCTGCACGAGAAGTTTGGAATCCCCGCCACCTCCC
>JABWAU010000063.1 GCA_013360875.1 Anaerolineales bacterium
CATCACCCTGCCGGAGGGAGTGGAGATGGTGATGCCCGGGGACAACGTCAACCTGACGGTGGAGTTGATCGTGCCGGTGGCGTTGGAGCAAGGCTCGAAATTCGCCATCCGTGAAGGCGGTCTGACCGTCGGCGCGGGCGTCGTCACCAAAATTCTGGAATAGGTGCCTGCATGACGAAACAAAAAATCCGCATTCGCCTCAAGGCGTATGATCACCGTGTTCTTGACCAATCCGCGAAGAGGATCGTTGAAACTGCCGAGCGCAGCGGTGCCCATGTTGTGGGTCCTGTACCCTTGCCAACTCGTACCGAACGGTTTACAATACGCCGCTCGACATTCATAGACAAGGACTCACACGAGCATTTCGAGATCCGCACGCATAACCGTTTGATAGACGTGCTTGATCCGGATTCAAAAACAATTGATATGCTGATGCGTCTCAACCTGCCTGCGGGCGTGGATATCGAGATCAAAATATAGATTGGTCGTCAAACGAGAGTAGAGACCCGAGTAAGCAAATCTCTGCTCTCGAATTTCGACAGCGTAAGAACAGTGCCTGTGCGGGATCAACAAATCCACGCATCCCGCGGGACCGTTTGACTGCGCTGCCCGGAGATGATGCAGCCTAAGCCCAGGCTGACAGTCTCGATAAAATCTTTGCAAGGAGAAAACAGATCATGTTGAAAGGGCTTATTGGAAAGAAGATCGGCATGACCCAGGTCTTCGATGAGCAAGGCGTCGCGCAACCAGTGACGATCATCGAGGCTGGGCCATGTTTCGTTACCCAGGTTCGCAACCCCGAAAAAGACGGATATGCGGCGATTCAACTTGGATTTGGCGAAGCGCATCCCAAACGCCTGACGGCGGGGGAACTGGGGCACCTCAATTCAAAGGGTCTGGTTCCGTTGCGTTACCTGCGTGAATTTCGTTCGAAAGAGCCAGCCAACGTCGGCGACAAACTGACGGTGGAGGTCTTCGCCGTGGGTGATCGCGTGGATGTCGTGGGCACGAGCAAGGGTAAGGGCTTTGCCGGTGGTGTAAAGCGTCATCATTTTGCTGGTGGCAAAAAGACACACGGTCAATCCGACCGCCATCGTGCACCGGGTTCCCGTTCATCCGGCACAACTCCGGGGCGTGTGTATAAAGGATCGCGCGGCGCGGGTCACATGGGGAATGACCGGGTGACGGTCCAGGCTTTGAAGATCGTCATGATTGATGCCGAGCGGAACCTCCTTGGCGTCAAGGGCGCAGTGCCCGGCGGCAAAGGCGGTTTGGTCCTCATCAAGGAAGCACGCAAGCAATAGGATCGAGGAAACGGAGCAAGGTATTATGAAAGTGGATGTATTGAACTTGGAAGGCAAAAAGGTCAGCGAGGCGGAACTTCCCGCCGCGATCTTTGAAGTCCCCATAAACGTTGATTTGATGCACCAGGCTTATGTCCGCCAGATGGCAAACGCCAGGCTTGGCACCCATGAGACCAAAGTGCGCGGTGAAGTCGCCGGCGGCGGCGCAAAACCCTGGAAACAAAAAGGAACGGGACGCGCCCGTCAGGGATCGAGACGCGCCGCTCAATGGGTCGGCGGAGGTCGTATCCATACGCCTCACCCGCGTAGTTACGAACAGCGTATGCCGAAGAAGATGCGCAAAGCCGCGCTTCGATCCGCCCTTTCCACAAAGGCGGCGAGTTCGGGCGTGATCCTGGTGGAAGACCTGGACATTCCCGAAACAAAAACTCGCGTGATGGCGACCGCCATTTCGAGTCTTGCCGGGAAGTCCACCGCCCTTATTGTCATGCCTGCCAAAGATCAGGCTTACGACAAAGTCATGCGTTCTGCGGACAATCTCGCGGATGCAAAGGTGTTGCTGGTAGATTACCTGAACGTCCGCGATCTGTTGGGGTTCGACAAGGTGATCCTGCCGCTCAAGGCTTTGGATGCCCTTGTGGCGAACCTGGGTTAGGAGGCAGACTCATGACAACGCTTTATGAAATTCTTCGCCGCCCGCTCGTCACGGAGAAGACCAGTTATCAATCCGGCCGGAACCAGTATACGTTCATCGTCGCGGATTCAGCCACGCGCGCCCAGGTAAAGGACGCGGTCGAGACCATTTACGACGTGAGCGTGACGCGCGTGAACATCATCAATGTCCCTGCCAAGCGGGGCCGTCGCCTGCGAAGCCGCCGCATGTCCGTTCGCAAGCCCGCCTTCAAGAAGGCAATTGTGACCCTAGCGGCGGGACAAACCCTACCCATATTCGAAGGGGTGCAGTGATGCCAGTGAAAAAGTTCAAACCCGTAACTCCCGGCACCCGCGGGATGACCGGTCACACGTTCGACGAAATAACGAAGACCAAACCCGAACGCTCCCTGCTTGTGCCTCTGCGCAAAAGCGGCGGGCGCAATACACAGGGCCGCATTACCGTCCGTCATCGCGGCGGCGGGCATCGCCGTTTTATCCGCTTGGTGGATTTCAAACGCGACAAGCGCAACATCCCGGCGAAGGTCGCGGCGATTGAATACGATCCCAACCGCACGGCGCGCCTTGCTCTCCTGCATTACGCCGACGGCGAGAAACGTTATATCCTTGCCCCGGTGGATATCAAGGTTGGTGATACCGTCATGGCGGGCGCGGAAGCCGAAATCCGTTCCGGCAATGCACTCCCTCTTTCGAGCATCCCGGTCGGCACCATGATCCACAACATCGAAGTCAAGGAGGGACGCGGCGGTCAAATGGTGCGCTCTGCGGGCGGCTCCGCCCAGTTGCTTGCAAAAGAGGGCGATTACGCCCAAATTCGCATGCCTTCCGGCGAAGTCCGCCTCATCCGCCAGACCTGCTACGCCACCATCGGTCAGATCAGCAACCTCGATCATGGCAACGTCAAACTTGGCAAGGCGGGACGCAAGCGGCACAAGGGCATCCGTCCCACGGTGCGCGGTTCAGCCATGACCCCGCGCGACCATCCGCATGGCGGCGGTGAGGGGCGTCAGCCGATCGGCTTGCCCGGACCGAAAAGCCCGTGGGGCAAGCCCACCCTGGGTTACAAGACCCGCCGAAACAAAAAGACCGATCAATATATTGTTCGACGCCGCAGTAAGAAGAGCCGCTAAAAGGTAGAGGTACGATATGTCACGATCATTGAAAAAGGGCCCATTCATAGAGCCCAAATTATTGAAGAGAATCGAAGCAATGAACCAGAAAGGCGAGAAGAAGGTTCTGCGAACGTGGAGCCGCGCGAGCGTCATCTTCCCCCAAATGGTTGGGCACACCATTGCGGTGCATGACGGACGCCGGCACGTCCCGATCTACATTACCGAGAACATGGTCGGCCACCGATTAGGCGAATTCGCCCCGACGCGTACGTTCCGCGGGCACATGGCTGGCGAGAAATCCGCGTAAGGCAGGAGAGTGGAGACATGCAAGATTATCAGGCACATTTACGTTCTCTCCCAATGTCCGCCCAGAAGGTTCGCCTCGTCGTGGACTTGATCCGCGGCAAGAACGCCAATGAGGCGCTGGAGACGCTCCGCTTTGCGAACAAGGCGGCGGCTCTGCCGGTCCGAAAACTGCTGGCGTCCGCCGTGGCAAACGCCGAGGAAAATTTCGGCGTGAGCCGCGATGACTTATATGTGGCGCGCATCTTTGCCAACGAAGCCACCACGCGCAAATGGCGTCGCTTCGGCGCGCGCGGGCGTTTCAAACCGATATTGCGCCGCAGTTCGCACGTCACGGTGGTTTTGCGTGAGCGCGGATCATAACCGGGAGAGAAGGAGAAATCATGGGTCGTAAAGTTCATCCGATTGGCATGCGCCTTGGCATCAACCAGGGTTGGCAGGGACGCTGGTTCGCGGAAGGTCCGCAATACCGCGACCAGTTGCACCAAGATTTTGCCATTCGTAATCTGTTGATGGGCATTCCGTCGAAGGGCGGCGCGGCGAAAAGCGCCGAGGTCCGCAGGCTCCGCAAGGACCTGCCCGATACCATCAAGAACGGCAAAGCCGGCATCTCCCGCGTGGAAGTGGAAAGATACCCGGGCAAGATCCGCGTGGCGATCTACACCGCCAAACCCGGCATCCTGATCGGCCGCAAGGGCGAGGGCGTGAAGAAGGTGCGCGCCTGTCTCGAGGCTCTTGTCGGCAGGAAGGTCGAACTCGATATCAAGGAGATCGCCTCGCCGGATACCGACGCAATGTTGGTGGCAAAAAATGTCGCCGACCAGTTGGAACGCCGCATCGCCTATCGCCGCGCCATGAAGCGCGCCATCCAGCAGGCGATGAAGCAGGGCGCGGAGGGCATCAAGATCCTGGTGGGGGGACGCCTGGGCGGCGCGGAAATGTCGCGCGATGTCTGGTTGCGTGAAGGACGCGTGCCCCTGCAAACCCTGCGCGCAAACCTGGATTATGCCAGGGCGGAAGCCACCACGACGTACGGTCAGATCGGCGTAACGGTCTGGGTGTACAAGGGTGAGATCACCCCTGAAGTCGAAGAAAAAGCGGAGGCGACCGAAGGCGTGTACGTGAGCGAATAGCCGCGCGCCGGGTTGCATTCTGAAGAGGTAAGAATTATGTTGATGCCTAAACGTGTAAAGTGGCGCAAGCAGATGCGGGGGCGCATGAGGGGAAAAGCCCTGCGCGGCGCCGAAGTCAGCTTTGGCGAGTTCGGTTTGCAGGCGTTGGAGCCGGGTTGGGTGACCGCGAGGCAGATCGAAGCCGCGCGCAGGACCATCGTCCGCGAAATGAAGCGCCGCGGCAAAGTCTGGATCCGCATCTTCCCCGCGAAGCCGTACACTCACAAACCGCCTGAAACCCGCATGGGTTCCGGGAAGGGGAACGTCGAGTATTACGTGGCTGTGGTCAAACCAGGCCGCATCATGTTCGAGGTCGGCGGTCTGGATGAGGAGACCGCGATCCAGGCGTTGAAGAACGCCCAGTACAAGTTCGCGATCAAGACCAGGATCGTGTCGAGAATTGACGCAGGAGAGCAGGCATGAAACCGTTGAAAGCCAGCGCTATTCGAAACATGAAGCCGGGCGAGATCGAAACCAAACTCGCCGACGCCCGCGAAGAATTGATGAAGTTGCGCTTTCAGCAGGTGACGGGCCAATTGACGGATTCCAGCCGCCTGCGGCTCCTGAGGCGCGACATTGCCCGCATGATGACCGTCCTGCGGGAACAGCCGAAGACTGAAGTTGTGGAAGGTGAAGGATGAACAATCGCCGTCGAATCGTTGGCGTCGTCACCAGCAATAAAATGACCAAGACCGTCGTGGTCGAGATCACGCGCAAGTTCCGCCACCCCTTGTATCACAAGGTCGTTTTTACCAGCAAGCGCGTGAAGGCTCACGATGAAATTGGCTGCCAGGTTGGCGACGAGGTTCAGATCGTGGAATCCAAGCCGATCTCGCGCGACAAGCGCTGGGTCGTCGAAAAGGTCGTCAAGCGCGAAACCCGCACGGAAGATACTGGCGTTGATGCCCTGAAGGTGGAGGAGTAAGCCATGATCCAGCATGAATCCCGTCTTAAGGTTGCGGATAATTCCGGGGCGCGTGAGTTGCTGGTCATCCACGTGCTGGGCGGTTCCACCCGCAGGTATGGCGGCATCGGGGACGTCGTCGTTGCGACCGTGAAATCAGCCTCCCCGCAGGGCGGCGTGAAGAAGAGCGAGAAAGTGCGCGCCGTCATCGTGCGTTGTTCGAAGGAATGGCGCCGCGAGGACGGTTCCTACATCCGCTTCGACGATAACGCCGCGGTTTTGCTCGACGCGGACGGCGTGAACCCGAGAGGCACCCGCATTTTCGGACCTGTCGCCAGGGAGTTGCGCGAAAAAGGATTTATGAAGATCGTCTCCCTCGCGCCGGAAGTGCTTTGAGGTCCAGGAGTGTATAGGTTATGAAGGTAAAGATTCGCAAAGGCGACACAGTCGAAGTGATCAGCGGACGCCTCGAGGACAAAGGCAAACGCGGACAGGTGATCAACGTGCTGGTGGATAAACGTCGCGTGGTGGTGCAGGGTGTCAACATCCGCACCAAGCATCAAAAACAAGTGCAGACCGCGGCAGGGCGCAATATGAACCCCGGCCGCATCCAGTTCGAAGGCTCGATTGACATCTCGAACGTGATGCTGGTTTGCCCGAAGTGCAAGGAGCCCACCCGCGTTTCCGTTCAGCGGGACGAGGACGGCATCCACCGTGTCTGCAAGAATTGCCAGGCGTTGATTGATTGAGCCTTGGAGTGTTGAGTGATGAATATATTGCACGAACGATACAGGAACGAAATTGTCCCAGCCCTGCAAAAGTCCTTCGATTTCAAGAACGTGATGCAGGTGCCGCGCATCGAAAAGATCGTGGTCAACATCGGCATGGGCGAAGCGCTGGACAACCCCAAGGCGCTCGAATCCGCCGTGGCTGACCTGACCATCATCACCGGTCAAAAACCGGTCACGACCAAAGCCCGCAAGAGCATCGCCAATTTCAAACTGCGCGAGGGGCGATTGATCGGGACCAAGGTGACCCTGCGCGGCGAGCGCATGTGGGCTTTCCTGGACCGGCTGGTGAACACCGCGCTGCCGCGCGTGCGCGATTTTCGCGGCGTGTCGCCCAATGCGTTCGACGGGCGCGGTAATTACACGCTGGGACTGCGCGATCAACTGATCTTCCCGGAGATCGAATACGACAAAATTGACAAACTGCGCGGCATGGAGGTCACCATCGTGACCACCGCCAGGAACGACGACCAGGCGCGCGCCCTGTTGCGAATGCTTGGCATGCCGTTCAGCAAGAAGGAAGCGTAACTCATGGCAAAGAAATGTATGCAATATCGTGAAGCCCGGCGACGGTACCCGACCCGCGTGCGAAATCGTTGCACCCGCTGTGGACGACCGCGCGGATACATCCGCCGCTTCGGTTTATGCCGCATCTGCTTCCGCGAACTGACACTGCAGGGTCAAATTCCCGGTGTTGTGAAGTCGTCCTGGTAGGATGGAGGAAAAAGCATGGCTGTAAATGATCCAATCGCTGATATGCTGACCCGCATCCGCAATGCCGTGATGGCAGGTCAAACCCTGGTGGCGATGCCCAGTTCGAAGATCAAGATCGAAATCGCCAAGATCATGAAGGATGAAGGTTATCTCGAGGGGTTCGAGGTGGTCGAGAGCGAAGATCGGGCGCAGAAGGTCCTGCGCCTGAAGATCAAGTACGTGGGCGAACGCCGCACGCGCCGCCCCGTGATCTCGGGCGTCGAACGCGTGAGCAAACCGGGCCGCCGCATTTATACGAAGAAACAGAACATTCCCTGGGTGCTTTCAGGGATCGGCGTCGCCATCCTTTCCACGCCCAAGGGCGTGATGACCGGTGCGCGCGCCCGTCAGTTGGGCGTGGGCGGCGAGATCCTTTGCAAGGTTTGGTAGAAAGGCAGGAGGTACACAAGTGTCTCGCATAGGACGTTTACCCGTGGACGTGCCGGCCGGTGTACAGGTGAATGTACAGGGCGCGAACGTTCACGTCAAAGGACCCAAGGGCGAACTTCGGAGAGCGTTTTCCCCGTTGATCGGCATCGCCCTGGAGAATAATCAGGTTATCGTGACGCGCAACTCGGACAACCCCGAGGAACGTTCCCTGCACGGAACGACGCGCGCGTTGATCGCGAACATGGTGCGCGGCGTCAGCGCGGGGTTTGAGGTCGCGCTGGAGGTGGAGGGCGTCGGTTATCGCGCCGAAATGGACGGCAAGACCCTGGTTTTACACGTTGGATATTCCCACCCGGTGCGGGTGGAACCGCCCGCCGGCATTTCCTTCGAGGTGGACCAGAAGACCCGCCAGATCAAGGTGCTGGGCTTCGACCGTGAAGCGATCGGTCAGACCGCAGTGGAGATCCGCCGCGTGCGTCCGCCCGAGCCGTATCACGGTAAGGGGATTCGATACGCGGGCGAAAAGGTCCGCCGCAAAGCCGGCAAGGCCGGGAAAGGAGCCAAGTAAATCATGGCTGACAAATCTCGCGCGTTGGCGCGGACGCGCCGTCACACACGCGTAAGGAAAATTTTGTCCGGGACAGCCCAACGTCCGCGTTTGAACGTTTTTCGCAGTCTGACCGGCATCTATGCCCAGGTGATTGACGATCAGACGGGTCACACGCTCGTCTCCGCCTCCACTTTGGAAAAGGAACTGCGCGAAAAGGTCAAGGGCATGAAGAAATCCGAGCAGGCGAAGGTGGTGGGGCGAACGGTCGCCGAGCGCGCCCGGAGCAAGGGCATCGAGACCGTCGTCTTCGACCGCGGCGGGTATCGCTATATGGGACGCGTCAAGGCTCTCGCCGACGGCGCCCGCGAAGGCGGCTTGCGGTTTTAGCGGAGTAAAACATGACAGATAATAGAAGAACAGAACAACAGAGTTTCGAGGAACAGGATCAGTTCGAAGAGCGAGTGATCGAAATCGCGCGCGTCGCCAAGGTGGTGAAGGGCGGGCGCCGCTTCCAGTTCCGCGTAACCGTGGTGGTGGGCGACAGGAAAGGCTCCATTTCCATGGGCGTTGGGAAAGCCAATGCCGTTCCCGATGCGATGCGCAAGGCTTCGGAACGCGCCCGCAAGAACATGCGCGTGGTCAACCTGTCCGGCACGACCATTCCGCACGAAGTGCTTGGCAAGGTGGCTGGCGCGCGCGTGATGTTGAAGCCCGCCTCGCCCGGCACCGGCGTGATCGCCGGCGGCGGGGTGCGCGCCGTGTTGGAGGTGGCTGGCGTGCGTGATATCCTCACCAAATCGCAGGGAAGCGCGAACGTGTTGAACGTTGTGCAAGCCACTTTCGACGCCCTCTCCCAGTTGAAATCACCGCAGGAGGAAGCCTCCCGCCGCGGGAAGAACGTGAGCGAACTGATGCCGTTCTGGGAACGGAGGAAGCAACATGCCTAGGAAGGAATCAACCGGCGGCAAGACCATCCGCGTGACGCTCGTGCAAAGCCCGATCGGTTATACAAAGGATCAAAAAGCCACCGTCAAAGCGCTTGGTTTGCGCCGTTTACATCAGACCGTCGAACACAAGGATAACCCCGCCCTGCGCGGCATGATCCGCAAGATCATTCATTTGATTCAGGTCGAGGAATAGCAGGAACGAACGATGAAATTACACGATCTCGCGCCCAATCCGGGCTCCAAGAAAAACAGGAAACGCGTGGGACGCGGCATCTCGGCTGGTCAGGGCAAGACGGCGGGCCGCGGCACCAAAGGTCAGGGAGCGCGCTCCGGCGAAGGAGGCAAGATTTACCGCCAGGGCGGCAACCTTCCCTTCTATCGCCGTTTACCCTTCATGCGCGGTCAGGGATTTACGCCCCTGAACCGGGTCGAATACAATGAAGTGAATCTGGATCAATTGACCGAATCGTTCAAAGCCGACGCCGAAGTCAACCCCGAAACGCTTGCGTCCGCCCGATTGCTTCGCGACCCCAGGAACCCTGTGGTCATTTTGGGACGCGGCGACGTCAATGTCGCGTTGAAAGTGCGCGCGCACCGCATCACCGCCGGCGCCAAAGCCAAGATCGAAAAGGCCGGCGGGAGCGTCGAACTGATCGGCTGATCCGGTTCATAAGGAAACACACATGCCTGACAAGAAACAATCCGCCTGGCGCTATTTGTGGCACTCGCAGGATATTCGCAAAAAACTGCTCTTTACCATGGGCATTTTGATTTTGTTCCGTATTGCGGCAAACATACCCGCGCCCGGCGTCAATCGGGAAGCCCTGCAAGCCTTTTTTGCGGGGACGGGTTCGGGAGGCTTTTTGAGTTTTCTGAACCTCCTCTCCGGGGGGACGCTCTCGAACTTCTCCGTGCTGGCGATGGGCGTTTATCCCTACATCACGGCGCAGATCATCCTGCAATTGCTGATCCCGATCATTCCCTCCCTGCAAAAGCGGATGGAGGAGGATCAGCGTGAGGGCCGCCGCTGGATGGAAAAGTGGACCTACTACCTGGCTGTTCCCATGGCGGCTCTTTCCGCCATCGGTCAGATCAACACTTTCAACGCCCTTGCCCAGCAGACGATCATCCCCTTCGGGTTCACCCCCGATTTGTGGCTGTCCTCGCTGACGACCCTGATGGTGATGACGGCGGGGACGATGTTTGCGATCTGGCTCGGCGAGTTGATCTCCGAATACGGCATTCGCGGGCAAGGCTTGTCCCTCGTGATCTTCGCGGGCATCGTTTCGCAAATTCCCACGCACATGATCGCCCTGTGGAACGACCAGGTCAACCGCTGGTCGCTGCTGGGCGCCATGGTCATCGTCATGCTGCTGACGATCCTTGCCATCGTATACGTCCAGCAGGGGCGCAGGAACGTCCCGATCATTTACCCGCAGAAAAGCGCAGTATTCTACGCCATGCAGCGCGGCAAGAACGTCCGCATGCCCCAGCCGACCCTGCCGCTGATGGTCAACCTGGCGGGCATGATTCCGCTGATCTTTGCCAGCGCGCTCTTGCAATTTCCCGCCATCGTGGCTGGCTTCTTCATCAACTCTGAAACTGCATGGGTGAAAAACGCCGCCACCGCCACACAGTCGTTCTTCAACGCCACCGGAGTCAATTCCTGGGGTTACTGGATTCTGTACTTCTTAATGGTGGTCGGCTTTACCTATTTCTATACCACGGTGTTGTTCGACCAACAGAATTACGGGAACAACCTCAAACGTTCCGGCGCGCAAATTCCGGGCGTTCACGCCGGAGTCGCCACGCAAAAATACCTGAGTCGCATCCAATCCCGCATCACCCTGCCCGGGGCGTTGCTGCTGGGGGTTGTGGCGATCATGCCTTTCCTTTTACAGTTGATTTTACCGGCCGCCGCATCGAGCGCAGGCTTGTTCCTGGTCTCCTCGTCTGGCTTGCTCATTGTGGTGGGTGTTGTCCGTGATACGTTTATGAATATCGAAGCGGAATTGAAACTGCACGGTTATCAGGAAAAACTACTCATCAGTTAGGATGACCCATGACCAGATACCTTGTCCTTCTTGGACCTCCGGGTGTAGGCAAAGGCACGCAGGCAAAAATCATTTCGGAAAGGACAGGCTTGGCGCATATCTCTTCGGGCGATTTGTTCCGGGAGAACCTTAAGAATCAGACCGAACTTGGGAAACTGGCTCAAACCTACATGAGCAGGGGCGAACTGGTCCCGGACGACGTGACCATTGGGATGATTCGCGAACGCCTCAGCCGCCCGGACTGCAAGGCTGGCGCAATCCTGGACGGTTTTCCCCGCACCCCAACCCAGGCGGACGCGCTCGAAGCCATGCTCGATGAATTCAACGGTCACGTGGACGCGGCGCCGTTCATCACCGGCGATGAGGACGTGTTGGTGGAACGCCTGGGCGATCGTTGGACGTGCCGCGCCAACGGTCACATCTACAACCAGAAGTCCAACCCGCCTAGGGAACCCGGTATCTGTGATTTCGACGGCTCCGAACTCTATCAACGCGAGGACGACAAACCGGAAACGGTGAAACGCCGAATCCACGTCTACCTGGAACAGACCTCGCCGTTGATAGATTACTACCGCCGACGCGGCAAATTGATCGAAATTGACGGCATGCAGACCATCGAACAGGTGACCCAGGCGCTTGTCTCTGCATTGGACATCCAGTCTTCATTATGAGTTGGTCACGCCAGATTCATCTAAAAAGCCCGGCAGAACTGCAAATCATGCGCGCCGCCGGACGCATCAACGCAGAAGTGCTGGCGACAGTCAATGAACTAATAAAACCAGGTGTTTCCACCGCCGACCTCAACGCGGCTGCTGAGGAGGTGTTAAGGAAACACGGATGCAAATCGCCTTTCAAGGGATACGGACGACCTCCGTTTCCCACCTCCATCACAGTGAGCATCAACCAGGAACTTGTGCACGGCATTCCGTCCAAAACGCGGAAACTGAAGGCAGGCGACATCGTTTCCATAGATTGCGGCACCATCCTGGATGGATTCGTGGCGGACTCGGCGTTCACCGCCGGTGTGGGAGAGATCTCTCCCGAAGCGCACACCCTGCTTGAGGTCACGAAAGGCGCGCTCTACGCCGCAATCGAAAAGATGCGGGTTGGCAACCGCACCGGCGACGTATCCGCGGCGATACAGAAATACGTCGAAAGTCGCGGCTTTTTTGTGACGCGTGAATACACCGGCCACGGAGTCGGGCGGCGGATGCACGAAGAGCCGCAGGTGCCGAACTACGGCAAGGCTGGCACGGGCATCCCCCTCAAACCGGGCATGACCATCGCCATCGAGCCGATGGTGCTTGGAGGCACGGCGGAAACCCGCGTCCTGCCCGACCGCTGGACGGTGGTATCCGCGGATGGATCATTGACGGCGCATTTCGAACATTCGATCGCCGTCACCGAAGGAGACCCTCTTATCCTGACTGTCCCATGATCCATGCGGAATTGCGTGTAATCTGGACGAATGAGGAATGAAAGTATATAATCATATTCTTGGCTATTTGAAGAAAATGGCTCTTTGCAAGGAGAACTATTGATATGAAAGTCTCACCTTCCATAAGGAAACGCTGCGCCAAATGCAAGATCGTCAGGCGCAAAGGCAGAGTGTTCATCATCTGCGAAAATCCAAAACATAAACAGCGACAGGGATAGTGTGAACCATGGCGAGAATTGAAGGCGTTGATCTACCCCGCAACAAGCGGGTGGAAGTCGGTTTGACATATTTATATGGCATTGGTCCCACGCGCGCGCGGGAGATCCTGGCTCAGACCAAGGTCAATCCCGATACCCGCGTGAAGGACCTGTCCGAGGCGGATGTGGCGGCGATCCGCGAATACATCGGCAAGAACTTTACGGTGGAGGGCGACCTGCGCCGCGAGGTTCAGATGAGCATCAAGCGCCTCATCGAGATCGGATCGTATCGCGGCTTGCGCCACCGCCGCAACCTGCCGGTCCACGGTCAACGGACGAGGACGAACGCCCGCACCCGAAAAGGCGTCAAGAAGACGGTTGCCGGTCGCGGACGCCGCCGCGGCGCGAAGAAGTAAAAGGCTGGAGAACAACTATGGCTCAAAGTGTACGTTCCACGCGCCGCAGCGCCGGCGCAAAGAAGAGCAAGCGCGCCCTGTCCTCCGGGCAGGTGCACATCTTTGCCTCGTTTAATAATACGATCGTCACCGTGACGGACATGGAAGGCAATACCGTCGCCTGGGGAAGCGCCGGCTCGGCTGGTTTCAAGGGTTCGCGCAAAAGCACCCCCTTCGCCGCGCGCCTTGCCGCCGAACAGGCGATCAAAGCCGCCCAGCAGTTGGGCATCCAGGAAGTGGAATTGTTCGTAAAGGGACCCGGACCCGGACGCGAAAACGCCATCCGCGCCGTTCAAGCGATGGGCTTGAAAGTACGTTCCATTTCCGACGTGACGCCGGTTCCACACAACGGTTGTCGTCCGCCGAAGAAGCGACGCGTGTAACCTGAAATGAGATGTAGAGGAAAGTGATTTATGTCGAAAAACATTGGTCCGGTTTGTAAACTTTGCCGGCGCGAGGGCGAAAAACTC
This sequence comes from Anaerolineales bacterium, assembly GCA_013360875.1. Taxonomy (GTDB): domain Bacteria; phylum Chloroflexota; class Anaerolineae; order Anaerolineales; family Villigracilaceae; genus Defluviilinea. The sequence continues at coordinate 13,510 of JABWAU010000063.1, forward strand.
TATCTCAAGGGCGAACGATGTTTCACTCCCAAGTGCGCGTTCGAGAGGAGAAGTTACGCCCCCGGTCAGCATGGACGTTCGGGCAGCCGCGGCGGCGGAAACCGCTCGGGACGCGAATCCGACTACCTGCGCCAGTTGCGCGCCAAACAGCGCGCCCGGCGTGTCTACGGGATTTTAGAACGCCAGTTCCGCCGTTATTACGAGGTTGCCCTTCAGCGCCGCGGCTTGACCGGTTTGAATTTGCTGCAGATCCTCGAGTCCCGCCTGGATAACGTGGTGTACCGTCTGGGTTTTGCCTCCAGCCGCGCGCAAGCCCGCCTGCTGGTGACGCACGGACACTTTACCGTAAACGAACGCCGCACCGACGTGCCTTCCATGTTGCTGCGCGATGGCGACGTTGTGGCGGTCCGTGAAGGCTCGCGCGGACTCGAATATTTCAAGGGGCTGGGCGAGCAGGCTGAAGCGAGAACCGCGCCCGCCTGGTTGAACCGCGATACGAAACAATTAACCGGCATCGTCCAGCGCCTCCCCGAGCGCGCGGAAATTGACGGCGCCCTGAACGAGCAGTTGATCGTTGAATACTACTCAAGATAATGGTTGGTTTTTATCTCCGGCGGGCGTTCCGCCTGCCGGGGCTTCTATTGAAATGACTGGGAGAGGTGAACCGTGACGGGTATCTCGAACATGGTTATGCCGAAGATCGAGCGTGAGGCTGAAGCTCGAAATTACGGCAAGTTCATCATCAGCCCGCTCGAACGCGGGTATGGCGTTACGCTGGGCAATGCGTTGCGCCGCGTTCTGCTTTCCTCGCTGGAGGGCGCCGCGGTGACATCCATCCGCATCGCGGATGTGCTGCACGAATTCAGTGAAATTCCCGGCGTGCGCGAAGACGTCATCCAGGTGATGTTGCAGGTCAAACAACTGCGCCTCAAACTGGACGGCGTGGACAGCACGCGCATGCACCTGGAAGTGCGCGGCGAAGGGACGGTCACCGCGGCAGACATCATCACCCCCGCCGAGGCCGAGATCGTCAACCCCGAATTGTTCCTTTTTACAGTGGACAATCCCAAGACCAAACTGGACATCGAGTTCACCGTCGAGCGCGGACGCGGGTACTCGCCCGCCAACGAGCGAAGCGGACACATGCCCATCGGCGAACTGCCGATTGACGCCATCTACAGCCCGGTCAAACGGGTGAACTGGGAAGTGACCTCCGCCCGCGTCGGGCAAAGCACGAACTACGACAAACTCATCCTTGAGATATGGACCGACGGCACGATCTCGCCCGAACGCGCCCTCAGCACCGCCGCCAAGATCGTCATTGACCACCTGCGCTACATCGCCGGCATCAGTGAGGAAACGCTGACCATTCCGGTCGAAAAGGAGATGGGGAGCAGCCGCATTACCAGCGAACTGGCGGATACCCCGGTGGAGGCGCTCGACCTTTCTGTGCGCGTGTTCAATTCGCTCAAGCGCACCGGCATCACGACGGTCGGCGACGTGCTGGACCTTCTGGAGAAGGGCGAAACGGCGGTCATGTCCATCCGCAACTTTGGCGAGAAGAGTCTCGACGAACTCCGCCAGAAGATGCAGGAAAAGGGCTATCTGAAAATCGATTCGAATTCTGCGGAGTGATTTAGAAATGCGACACCAAATATCTGGTTACAGGCTTGGACGCAGCACGGGCGCGAGACTCGCCCTGCGCCGCAACCTCATCAAACAATTCTTTACGCACGAGCGCATCAAAACCACGCGCGCCAAAGCCGCCGCCATTCGCGGCGAAGCGGAACGCCTGATCACGCTTGCCCGCAACAGCGCGCAGGCGGACGATGCCGCAAAAGTGCATGCCCGCCGCCTGGCGGTTGCCAGGCTGGGAGACAACAAGTTGATCAAACGCCTCTTCGATGAGATCGCGCCGCGCTACGCCAATCGCAACGGCGGCTATACGCGCATCTTGAAACTCGGTCCCCGCATGGGAGACTCGGCTGAGATGGTGATATTGGAACTGGTCGAGGAATAGCGATCAATGAGCAGTAAGCAGTGAACGGCGATCGGGACTGATAACTGGTAACGGATGACTGTTCACTGATAACTGGAAAATGGCACGTTACAAATTGACTCTTGCCTACGACGGCTCGAACTTTCACGGAAGTCAGCGGCAGGCAAAGAAGCGGACGGTTCAAGGCGAACTCGAAAAAGCGCTGACGAAACTCGGATGGAAAGGACGTTCTGTACTCCTCTCCGGGCGGACGGATACGGGCGTTCACGCGACGGGTCAGGTTGCCTCAGCGGACCTGGACTGGTCCCACGCTGACGAAGAGCTCCTCCGCGCGCTGAACTCCCTCCTGCCTGCGGATATGTCGGTGTGGGCGGTGGAGATCGTGGATGCGAAGTTCCATCCGCGCTTCGATGCGACCTCCCGCGCGTATCAGTACAGGTTGTTCTGCCAGCCGGTGCGCGACCCGATCCGTGAGCGGTTCGCGTGGCGGGTCTGGACGCCGGTGGACGGCGCCCTGCTCGAACAAGCCGCAAAGCAATTCATCGGGACGCACGATTTCCATGCCTTCGGTTCGCCAACCTCACCCAACGGCACGACCGTGCGAACCGTGACGAAAGCCGAATGGATGCAAACCGACAACGACGAATGGCGTTTCGAGGTGAAAGCGGACGCCTTCCTTTACCGCATGGTGCGGCGGATGGTGTTCGTCCAGGCGGCGGTGGCGCAGGGTAAGGCTTCAGCGGAGGACATTGCCCGTTCTTTAGCGAAGCAGGCTCCGGTTAAGTCCCGAAGCGTCCTTCCGCCGGGCATCGCTCCCGCACACGGGCTGACGCTGGTCGAGGTCGCATACGAAGAGTCAATTCGTCAATAAATATTTCTTTGAGTAGCCCGCGCTCTCTGGCGCGGTTCGAGATTGAAAAGAAACGGAGATTGGAAAGTGTACAAATCGTACTATCCGAAAGCGAGCGAAATCGAACGCAAATGGGTCCTGGTGGACGCCGATGGGCAGAACCTGGGGCGCCTTGCCTCGCGCATCGCGCGCGTTCTGCTCGGCAAACACAAACCGACCTTCACGCCCGGCGTGGAAATGGGCGATACTGTGGTGGTTGTCAACTGCGAAAAAGTGACCGTGACCGGCACGAAGACCAGTTCGAAGTTGAACACCAAGATGTATCACAAACATTCGAACTATCCCGGCGGGATGAAGTCCATTTCATTGCGCGATCAACTGCAAAAACACCCGGACCGCGTCCTGCGCGAAGCCGTGTGGGGCATGTTGCCGCACAACCGCATGGGGCGTTCGCTGCTCAAGCGCCTGAAGATCTACGCGGGACCGAACCATCCGCACGGCACGAACAACCCCGAACCGCTGGTCGTTTCAAAGGCGTGAAGCAGGAAAAAGGCTCATCCACGAAAAGCGCGCAAAAACATTCGCGCGCAGCGGACGTTCCCCAACGTCTGCGCACAAATCACAGATGAGCCAGGAAGAAAAAAAGAGGAAGAAGGATTATGGCACAGTATTATGAAGCAGTAGGACGCCGCAAGGAAAGCACCGCTCGCGTGCGCGTGATGGGCGGTTCCGGCACGTTTACCGTCAACGAGAAGACAGGCAGCGCGTACTTTCCCCGCATCGGCGACGTGCAGGACATCCTGCGCCCGTTCGCCGCGGTCGGCGAGGATGCCGGGAAATACGACGTGACCGTCAAAGTGCAGGGCGGCGGCGTGAGCGGTCAGACCAAGGCAGTGCGCCTGGGTCTGGCGCGCGCCCTCCAGGCGCTCAACGCGGACTGGACTCCCGCGCTCCGCAAACACGGCTTGCTCACCCGCGACGCCCGCGAGAAGGAACGCAAGAAGCCCGGCCTCAAGAAAGCGCGCAAGGCGCCAACCTACACAAAACGCTGATCCCTGCTGTTTCGAATCGAACCTGCTGCGTAATTCGTACCGCCTACCTGCGCGATACGGATTACGCAGTGCGCTTTATATGGAGACCTTCATGGACTTTTCTCTCGTCGCCCAAGCATTCGACACGCTCCGCATCGCCCCGCCCTCGAGGCTGATCCTGCTCGAAGCGCAGACTCTCGCCTCCGCGCACGTCCCGCCTTATCCGCCGGATGCGCCGGCGTTGGTGATCGGGGTCAATTCGCGTGAACTGGCGTTGCAAATCCAAGCCATGTTATTGACGACTTACCCAAAGGAACATTTGGTATCTGTGACGGAAAGCGGAAAGTGGGAAGAGAAGATGGTGGGAGAATTGGAAAATTCCGGCGCGTCCGATTTCGTATGTTGGTTCGTTCCTCCGCTGGGGGAGGGGACTTCGTTCGAATCGTTTGCCGAGATCGTCGCCCACCTGCGCGCGCCGGACGGTTGTCCGTGGGATAGGGAACAGACTCACGAAACCTTGAGAAAGCATTTACTCGAGGAGGCTTATGAAGCCATCTCCGCCATTGACTCGGGCGACTTCGACGAGATGCGCGAGGAGTTCGGCGATCTGTTGTTGCAGATCGTTTTACAGTCACAGATCGCGGGCGAGGAGGGACAGTTCAACACCAACCAGGTCATTCACGGGATCCACTCGAAGATCGTACGGCGACATCCGCACGTGTTCGGCGATTTGAAACTCGAGGGCGTGGACGGCGTGCTGGCGAACTGGGAAAGATTGAAGGAAGCCGAGCGCAAGGACAACGGGCAAAAAGAGAAAGGCTTGCTGGATGGCATCCCGCTGGCTTTACCCGCATTGTCCCAGGCGCAGGAATACCAGGACCGCGCCGCGCGCCTCGGCTTCGACTGGCCCGAGATCGAGGGTGTGTTGGAAAAGATCGCCGAAGAGATCGAGGAGGTCAGGCAGGCGACAAACGAGGAAGAGTTGATCTCCGAACTCGGCGATCTGTTCTTCGCGCTCGTCAACCTGGCGCGCTGGAAGAAGGTGGACGCCGAGTCCGCGTTGCGCGAGACGAACGCCAAATTCAAAAAGCGGTTTGGTTACGTGGAGCAGGGCGCGAAGGAACAGGGACGGAATTTATCGGAACTCTCGTTGGATGAGATGGAGTCGCTTTGGCAGGAGGCGAAGGGGAGGAGAGGGTGATGGGTTGGCATTGCCAGGCGGCAGATTGGGGACCTGGATGGCTGGCTATGGATTGAATTCCTGCTTCAAAACCATCCCAAAAAGAAAAAGTCCCGACGCCTTTTGCCTGGCTCGGGACTTTCTTCATCCATTTTTTTACTCTCTACCCTCGCGGAGCACCCCTTTGGGGTTGACACTGCTGTTAATCGGTGGGTGCGCTTTTGCCTTTCAGACTCTTTGGCTCATGGCGCAACACCCAAAATTAAAACAGGGATGCCAATATCAGAGACTCCACGTTGTTCCAAATCCCAAACGAACTGTTCAAAGTAGGAAACGCCTGACGACATATCTTCCGCTAATTCTTTGACTGGCACAATTTCGATGCCAACATCAATAAAACCCATGTTGTGAAAAATCGTCATTTTGGCGCAAACGTTGTAAACCATGAATGAGTACTTGCCAAATTGCACTTCGACGCCAAGTTTATTCTTGATAAAATCCATCTCTCTAAATGCCCCTTTGGATACTTGAGGCATTTGGTATCCTTCAGCGTAGTATTGCGTTGGATACTCACAAAGAACCCGTTTCTTTTCCCATCCCAATTCCAAAAAGCCATCGCTAATCGCCTTGTTCAGAGAGCGGGGGCTGTACAAAACTTTGTCCCGCATGGTCTTTTCCTTGCTTGTCTTCGTCTTGTGATTTCTGGCGTCAACATGAGCAAGGATACTTTTTACTTCAGCCAATTCTCTGGCGTATTTTTTTTCTGAACAGCCTTTTCGCCGCCGTTGAATGAGTAAACCCCGACGATCTTCATTTGCCGTATTCTCCTTTGGCTTCAAGCAAGTTTTTCTGTTCGTAAACTTCTTTCCATTCATCGGGGATTCTCGATACCTTATCTTTGCCTGTTGGCTGATAAACAGGCGTTCCAAGTTGACGATAGCCAAGTGTGCCGTTGAAATACGACAAAATCCGCTGGCGGGCTAAATCAACGTATTCCTTTTCTTTATCGCTTCCAACCGCCCGACGATTGTTTTTGATAGCCGCTATCAACGCTGACCCAACGCCTGCAAATGGGTCTAATACCCAATCGCCTTCATTGGTTAGTGCAAGGACGCAACGTTCGACAAGTTCAATCGGATATTGGCAAGGGTGGTCTGTCTTTTCAGGGTGATTCGCCTTGACATTGGGTATGTCCCAAATTTCCTGCTCCCAATCTTGCAAAACGACTTCCCAAACATCAGACGGATTCTTGCCAAGCGGATTGCCTGAAAGTTGTCCCTTTTTCTCACCTTTGAAATGACGTTTGCCAGGGTATTTTGAAGGAATGCGGACATTATCAAGATTGAATACGTACTTATCGCTTTTGGTAAACCATAAAATCGTTTCGTATCTGCCAGAGAAACGCTTTGAGGTATGAAGTCCGTGACCGAAACGCCAAATGATACGATTCCGCAAGCGCAAGCCAAGTTTCTTGAATATTCCGTAATACAAAATATCCAGTGGATAAACTTCGCCGTCTTCTACGAAATTTCCTACCTGCCAGCATAAACTACCTTCGTTTTTCAAGACTCGATACAAATCGGCGATAATATCGGCTTGCTGTTCGAGATAACGTTCAATTTCAACTCGACTTTCGTAGTCTTTCCCCAAATTGTACGGTGGAGAAGTGATGATTAATTGAATCGAATTATTCGGGATTTCAGTGAGTAAATCCTTAACGTCGCCATTATAAAGAACGATGTCTGAATCGCTTTTGAAACGGTCGTCAATCGGTTTAGGGGTCTGAAACCTAAGAAAGTGTTTTAAAACTACTCGCCTTGCGCGTAAGCGACGTTCTCTAACGTCGCTGGATGCGCTGGAGAGCGCATCCTACGCATTTTGAGAGAACA
>JABWAU010000064.1 GCA_013360875.1 Anaerolineales bacterium
GCACGCCGGTGCCGGCGGGCGAGCCGGGCGAGGTCTGCGTGCGCGGCGAGGTCGTGATGAAGGGCTACTGGAACCAGCCGCACGCCACCGAGCAGGTGCTGCGCGGCGGCTGGCTGCGCACCGGCGACATCGGCCGGCTCGACGCCGACGGTTTTCTCACGCTGCTCGATCGCGAGCGCGACCTGATCATCAGCGGCGGCAGCAACGTCTATCCGCGCGAGGTCGAGGAGGCGCTGCTGCGGCATCCGGCGGTCTCGGAGGTGAGCGTGATCGGCGCGCCCGACGCCGAATGGGGCGAGATCGTCGTCGCCTACGTGGTGACGCACGCGCCGGTGGGCGAGAACGAGCTCGATGCGCACTGCCTCGAACACATTGCGCGCTTCAAGCGGCCGCGGCGCTATCGCTTCGTCGAGGCGCTGCCGAAGAGCGGCTACGGCAAGGTGCTGAAGACCGAGTTGCGCGAGCAGGAGCGCGCGAGCGGCGCGAACTGAGCGCGCCTCTCAGCCGACGTGCTGCGCGAGGAAGGCGAGCGTGCGGCTGCGCGCGAGCCGCGACGATTCCGCGTCGTAGGAGTCGCGCTGGTCGCAGTTGAAGCCGTGACCGGCCGGGTAGACGTGAATGATGCCGTTCGGATCCGCGGCACGGATCTTCTCGATGGTCTCGGGCGGGATGCTCGCGTCGCGCTCGCCGAAGTGATACATCACGGGCCGCTTCGGCCGCTTGCCCTGATCGACATACTGCGGAATGCGCGCGCCGTAGTAGGACACGGCACAGGCCACGGGCAGCTCGCAGGCCGCGACGTAGGCGAGCGCTCCGCCCCAGCAGTAGCCCACCGCGCCCACGCGCCCGGCGTGCTTCACCACCGCGATCGCCGCGGCGAGATCCTTCAGGATCTTCGCGTGCTCGAGCTGCATCACGTAGCCGCGTCCGGTCTGGATGTCCTCGGGTCCGTAGCCCAGCTCGATGCCCTTCCGGATGCGGTCGAACATCGAGGGCGCGATGGCGACGTAGCCCTGCGCGGCGTAGTCGTCGGTGACCGCACGGATGTGGGAGTTGACGCCGAAGATCTCCTGGATGACGACGACGGCGCCGCGCGCCGTGCCGGGCGGCGCCGAGAGCCAGCAGCGGAACTCGTGACCATCCCTGGCCATGATGGTGGTGAACTCACCCATGTGCGCCTCCTTTGCGGCCTCGGCGAATCTGCGGCTTCAGCGCATCATCGCATGAGTCACGCGCTGGTCAATCGCCCCGAAGATGGAAGCTCCCGCGGCATCGAACATCTCGATGCGCACCCGGTCGCCGAATTTCAGGAAAGACGTGCGCGGCGCCCCGTGCTCGATGGTCTCCAGCGTGCGCCGCTCGGCGAGACACGCCGAGCCGCGCGAGCGGTCGTAATTGGACACCGTGCCCGAGCCGATGATGGCGCCCGCGCCGAGAAATCCGATTCCCGTGACGACCTGCGCGGCGACGCGCGCGCGATCGGCATGGCCCGGCCCGCCTCCGAGCAAAATGGACGCTTGTGTGAAAATAGCCGAACCGAGGCAGATGAGGATCATCGTGCGGAAGCCGGCGGGCTTGGCGGCGCGCTGACGTTCAAACCCTGTGAGTCCGCCGCAGAGAATGGCGACGAGACTGACGACGGGGCCGACCAGCTCCGGCGCGAGCAGCGAGTGTGCGTCCCCCATCCAGGGTCGAATCTGTTCCCACATGGCGGAATGCTCCCTTGTGCTGCATCAGGCGAGCGAATCACGACCGCGCTCACGTCGGCGGGAGCGGCGGATCGGTGTCGCGCCCGGTTCCGGAGAATTCGCGATTATGGGGCCGATCGTCCGCGGCATCATCCACAAACGCGCCGGTGGCGTCCGTGCGATAGCCAAGCCGGCGTGGCGTGACCGTCTCGCCGTGTCCGTCGCAGAAGATAACATTTGACTTGTTCAAATGGCGCGGATCGACCGCCGTCCGCGGGCTGCCCGGATCGCCGCTGCCGTGCTCGGATTCGGGCTGAAGACATGACGGCGCGTCAGGAGTTATTCAGTCCATCCCTGAATCGCGAATTGCGCCGCCTGTTTGCCGATAACCCAAATACGCTTATCCTGACCAATTATCCGGTGGAATATGTGTTGGGGCTGGAAAACAGTCAAGTGTTCTTTTGGTATGCCGATGGCCGGGAATTCGAACGGCTGATGCAAAATGAGAATATTACTCATCTGTTGGTGCCGTCAACTGCCGATAATATAGAAATATGGAACCTGATAGAAAAATGGGTAAATGAAGGGTATTTAACCTTTATTTTACAGGATCAAGGATCATCGGTAATACCTTACCGACTTTATGCGATTAAACGGTAGAGGCTTACGATTGAGAAGAACTTGGATGGAAATGTAGACGAGAGCCGGGAAGTCGTGATGAGCGATGATAAGAAAAAAAAGAGACTCTCTCACGAGAGTCTCTTTTTTTTCTGCTGGGGAGCAGGGATTCGAACCCCAAATTTTGCGTCCAGAGCGCAACGTGATGCCATTTCACCACTCCCCAAAGAACCAGCGGGCGGTATTGTATCATGCGATGTGGGAGCGGGCAAGCCGTTTATTTGCGCGCCGCGCGGCGGGTGTTATCCTCCATGTCGAGAAGGATCAACAGGATCTTGGAGATTGCCTGCAATGCGAAGAAGTAAAGGACGCCCGGCAACGGTTGCAGTAAATAGGGCGAGAATATGCCGAACATGTTCAGGAACGTACCGCCCTTGTCGAAGAGCAATCCGCTCGAATACTGCGCGATGAAAAGCCCAAGGGAGAACAACCAGACAATGACGTGGATGGTCAGGACCACCCACGCAAGGATATCCGCCCAGCGGGTGAGACGAAGCACCCCGTCCCGGTCGAAATACGTTCCCAGAAAACCTGCCTGTTTTTCGTTTGATTCGTTCATGTCAGCCTCCGTGGTGAATTATATCAAAGCCACCTTTGTTATAATTTGTGAATGGACTCCATCCGCCGGGAAAATGTTCCCGAAAGCCGCGGCAGGCTGGGGCCTGGAAGGAAGCGTATCGAAAATCCACGAAAAGGCATGAGAATGAATCCAGAAGAAAAGATCAGCAGAATTCCCTCGTTCATCCGCGAAGCCGTCGCCGAAGACCTGAAAACCGGGCGCTTCGATTACGTCCGCACGCGCCTGCCCCCCGAACCGAACGGCTATCTCCACATCGGTCATGTCAAGGCGTTTTTGATTGACTATTTCACAGCAAAGGAATTCGGCGGCGAGTTGTACCTGCGTTTCGACGACACCAACCCGTCCAAGGAGGAAACCGAATTCGTGGATGCGATCAAGGAGGACGCGGCATGGCTTGGGATCGAGTGGGTGAAGGAAACCTACGCCTCCGACTACTTCGACCGTCTCTACGATTGGGCGGTGCGACTCGTCAAAATGGGACTGGCTTACGTGGACGATCAATCGCAGGAGGAGATGAGCGCCAGCCGCGGCACGCTTCCCAAAGGGACGAAGTGGAGCGAAACCGAGTCAGCCATCAAGCCGGGAGTTGATTCGCCCTACCGGAACCGATCGGTGGCTGAAAATTTGGACCTGCTCGAACGCATGAAGAACGGCGAATTCCCGGAGGGCAGCCGGGTGCTGCGCGCCAAGATTGACATGTCGCATCCCAACATACTGATGCGCGACCCGGTCATGTATCGCATCATGCACATTCCGCACCACCGCACCGGCGACAAGTGGCACATCTACCCCATGTACGACTGGTCGCACGGACAGAACGACTCGATGGAAGGCATCACCCATTCGTTGTGTTCCAGCGAATATATCATCCATCGTCCGTTGTACGAGTGGTTCCTGCAAAAACTGGAGGAGTTCCCCAGCCGCCAGATCGAATTCTCGCGCCTGAACCTGACCTACGCCATGATGAGCAAACGTAAACTCCGCAGATTGGTGGAGACCGGCGTGGTGCGCGGCTGGGACGATCCGCGCCTGACCACCCTGCGTGGATTGCGCCGCCGCGGCGTGACGCCCGAAGCCATCGTCAATTTTGTAACCGGGCTGGGCGAGACGAGGAACGATAGTTGGGTGGATATGGCGCAGTTCGAGGCGGTCATTCGCGATGACTTGAATAAACGCGCGCTGCGCCGCATGGCGATATTGCGCCCGCTCAAACTGGTGATTGATAATTATCCCGAAGGACAGACCGAGGAAATGGAAGCAATCAATAACCCGGAGGATCCGTCCGCGGGAACGCGCAAGATCCCGTTCTCGAAGGTGCTGTACATCGAGCAGGATGATTTCCGTGAGACGCCTCCTCCGAAATATTATCGTTTGTTTCCGGGCAACGAAGTCCGTTTGCGTTACGCGTACTTCGTCAAATGCACGGACGTCGTGAAGGACTCGGACGGCCATGTGGTCGAAGTCCACGCGACATACGATCCGTCCACGCGCGGAGGCGAATCTCCGGAAGGGCGCAAGGTCAAATCCACCATCCACTGGGTCTCGGCGGAACATGCCGTCCCGGCCGAGATCCGATTGTATGAGCAGTTGTTCACCGTCGAGAGACCTGACGACGCGGAATCGGAAAGCATCATCAACCCCAATTCACTGCAAATTCTCATGGGATATGTGGAGCCGCATCTCGCCGCACCCGAAGTCGGTTCCCGTTATCAATTCGAGCGCGTCGGCTACTTCTGCGCTGATCCCGACTCCACGCCCGAAAAACCCGTGTTCAACCTGACAGTCAGCTTGAAAGACACATGGGCGAAATTGGAGAAAAAATCAAAATAAACTTGACACTCACCCTACTCTCATGTAAACTCCGAACATGTACCGCAAGATTTATCTTGCGCTTGAATAGAGCGACATGATGAACTTTCAGAAAATATTTCCGTAATGCTTGCGTAGGGCGCGTTCTCATACGCGCCCGTCGGCGTAAGAGAACGCCGACTGCGCGATGACCGAATTTATTTATTAAACTTCATAATGTCGCTGTACAAAATCCCAAAGAAAGGAGCGCACTTCAAATGATCTACCGCATCGTCGTTACCAACCAAAAACTGAATCCTTCTCGAAGTGCGCCCATTGACCGTCCATAACGGTTAACCCTGTGTCGTCCCAGCCACGGTGCGCTTCGCATCGTGGCTTTTTTTTATTTGCCCTCACCCTAACCCTCTCCAGAAGGGAGAGGGAAACTGATCACTGATAACTGATCACTGATTACTTCGGCGCTCGAATCTTGACACCTGAAACCTGGAACTCACCATGAGCCTCTCCTTCTCCTCCTACTACCACCTCCTCTCCGACCACATCCGCCCCCAACGCGGACGCTTCATCCTGCTCGCCGTCATGCTCTTTTCCAGCATCGGGCTGCGTATTTTTGCTCCACAAATCATGCGCCGATTCATTGACTCCGCGCTGGCAGGCGAAGCGCTCTCGACGTTGACATGGACCGCCATCGCCTTCATCGGCATCGCGTTGCTCCAGCAGGGAGTCCACATCGGCGTGACATGGCTCGGCGAAAACGTCGCATGGACCGCCACCAACGCCCTGCGCGCCGAACTGGCAGAACGCGCCCTGCGCCTCGATATGAAATTCCACAACGATCACACGCCTGGCGAACTGATCGAGCGCATTGACGGCGACGTGACCGAACTCGCTACATTCTTCTCGCAGTTCGCGCTCAACCTCATCGCCAACGGACTGCTCATGATCGGCATCCTCGTTGCATTGTTCCTCGAAGATTGGCGCGTGGGTCTCGGCTTTACTGTCTATTCGTTCCTTACCCTGATCATTCTCGGCAAGGTCAAAGATATCGCCGTGCCGCACCAAAAAGCGCGGCGCGAAGCCGAAGCGCAATACTTTGGTTTTATCGAGGAGCAGTTGAGCGGCGCCGAAGACATTCGCTCCAGCGGCGCAGTGGATTTTTCCATCCGCGAACTGTTCCGTCACCAGGGCGAGATTCTTAAACACAACCGCCTCGCCCACTTCAAACGTTGGATCATCGAAAACGCGATGGGGCTTGCGCTCACGCTCGGCACACTGCTCGCCGTCACCAGCGGGTACTGGCTCTTCGCCGCAGGCATTGTCACCGTCGGCACGGTCTATCTCTTCGTGCATTATCTCAACCTGCTCGAAGAACCGTTTTGGGCGATGACGCACGAGATCGAAAGTTTCCAGACCATCGGCGCGTGCGTGGAACGCCTGACCGAATTCCGCACCTTCAAAATCGAGGATAAAAACGATTCGGGCGAAGCGATTGACGCACATCCGCTTGCGCTGACGTTCAACGACGTGACCTTCTCCTACAACGGCAGCGACTCGGTCCTTTCCCGCCTCTCCTTCGACCTCAAGCCTGGTTCCATTTTGGGGCTGCTGGGCCGCACAGGAAGCGGTAAAACCACGCTCGGACGGCTGATCTTCCGCCTGTACGACGTGAAGGAAGGCGCCATAAAAATCAACGGCAGAGACATCCGCGAGATTCAACTCGACTCCCTGCGCCGCAGCATCGGCATCGTCACGCAGGATGTGCAGCTCTTCCGCGCCTCCATCCGCGACAACCTGACCTTCTTCGACCGCTCCATTCCCGACGAGAAAATCATCGCCACGCTCGAAGAATTGGAAATGGGCGGCTGGTTCCACAGCCTGCCTCACGGGTTGGATTCGGAACTGGAAACAGGATCAAAATCCCTCTCCGCGGGCGAAGCGCAATTGCTTGCGTTTACGCGCGTCTTTTTGCTGAATCCAGGACTCGTGATTCTCGACGAAGCCTCCTCGCGTCTCGATCCCGCCACCGAGCAAAAACTCGAACACGCCATTGACAAACTGCTGAAAGGACGCACCGCCATCATCATCGCCCACCGCCTGCACACCCTTCACCGCGCTGACGATATTTTGATTTTGGAAAAAGGCATTGTCAGTGAATATGGAAATCGCAAGGCGCTGGCGTCCAATCCGAACTCGCGCTTTTACCAACTCTTGCAAACGGGCATGGAAGAAGCGCTGGCATGAAAAACTCGGTGGTTGAGTAGTGGCGCGCGCTCTTCGCGCCACGTATCGAAACCACCAGTTGGAACCAAAACGTCCTCCGCTTCGCTTCGGGCTACTCAACCAACGATGAATGATTGAAACAGGAATATCATGACCGAATCAACCCTCCCCCAAGACATCCCCTCCCTCCCCGCGTGGAAGGTCATCTGGGAAATGATCCGCTTCCGTCCCTGGTTGTGGATCATTGACCTCGTTTCGGTCGCGCTCATCCGCTTTTGCTGGCAGGTTGCGCCAGCGTTGATTATGAAAGCCTTCTTCGATATGCTCACAGGCGGCGCGCAATTGACCTTCGGCATCTGGGCGATTGTGGCGTTCCTCACCGCCACATGGCTGGGACGCGTGCTAGCAAGTTACGGCTTCTACTACGCCGACGTGCCAATCTTCGCAGACATGAACACCCTCCTGCGCCGCAACCTCCTGCGCCACATCCTGCGCAGGCCAGGCGCGTCGCCGCTGCCCGATTCTGCGGGCGAAGCCGTCAGCCGCTTCAAAACCGACGTGGACCAGATCCCGCTTTTTGTCATCCTCGTCAACGACATCATGGTCGGCATCGCCATCATCGCCGCCGCCATTGTATTGATGACGCGCATCAATCCATCGGTCACTGTCATGGCCCTCGTTCCAGTCGCCGTTGTCGGCATGATCGCCAACCTTGCCGCCACGCGCATCGAAAAATACCGCCGCGCTTCGCGCCAAGCCGCAGGCAAAGTGACGGGCTTCATCGGCGAATTCTTCGGCGCAGTGCAGGCGGTCAAAGTGGCGTCGGCGGAGAAAAATGTCATCGGTCACTTCCACAAGATCAACGACGAAAGACGCGTCCTCACCGTCCGCGAAAAACTCTTCGACGAAGTCCTCGGCTCGCTGTATCGCAACACATCCACGCTTGGCACAGGCGTGATCCTCGTGCTGGTGGGTCAATCCATGCGCACAGGCGCGTTCACACTCGGCGACTTTTCGCTTTTCGTGTACCTCCTGCAAAGCATGGGCGACCTGACCACCTTCGGCGGCATGTTGTGGGCGCGTTACAAGCAATTGGATGTTTCGGTCAAGCGCATGTACCGCCTGATGGAAAACGCTCCGCTGAACGCGCTGGTGGAACACAGCCCCATCTACTTGACGGGACCGCTACCCGATGTGACCTACCCGACAAAAACCGCCTCAGACCTACTCTCGGAGTTGGTCGCTGACCATCTGACCTTTCACTACCCCAATTCGAGCAACGGCATCGAAGGTATTTCGCTCAAAGTCAAGCGCGGCTCGCTGACCGTCGTCACGGGGCGTATCGGCTCTGGCAAGACGACGCTTCTGCGCGTCCTGCTCGGTCTGCTCCCCGCCGAGTCGGGCGAAATCCGCTGGAACGGACAAGTCATTACCGACCCTGGCAATTTCTTCGTCCCGCCGCGCTGCGCCTACACCGCGCAAGCGCCGCGCCTGTTCAGCAACACCCTGCGGAACAACATCCTGCTCGGCTTGAACCGCACCGACGATGATATTTACCGCGCCGCCAAACTCGCCGTCATGGACCGCGACCTTGAGCAGCTCGACGACGACCTCGAAACGATGGTCGGCTCGCGCGGCGTCAAACTCTCCGGCGGGCAGGCGCAGCGGACCGCCGCGGCGCGCATGTTCATCCGCGGACCCGAACTGCTCGTCTTCGACGACCTCTCCTCCGCGCTGGATGTGGAGACCGAACGCCAACTCTGGGAGCGGATATTCGCAAACGGCAATACCAATACCTGCCTCGTCGTCTCCCACCGCCGCCCGCTCCTGCGCCGCGCCGATCACATAGTTGTTCTTAAGGATGGCAAAGTAGAATCAGAAGGAACACTGGATGAATTGCTTGCGACAAGTCAGGAAATGCGCGAGTTGTGGAAATTGGAAGATCACTGAACCTCAAAACTCACCCACGAAAAACTTCCCAAAGACTTGTCTTGAGCCTGTCGAAGGGTCCAGCAGTGATCTGCTTATTTACCTGTGTGCCTACACGCAAAGTCAAACAACCTACAACCACCCGTCCCTTCTACCCGACTGCAACCTGACGCAATTCTTAAAATATTTCCCTGCAACTTTAAAAATTCCACCACTCTGAATCGTTGGTTATATAATGCCCGCACTTTCACGCAAAGGAAAGGCGCCCAACATGTCCAAACCAGCATTCCGCGTCTACTTCAACGGCAACAAGCAATGGGTCAACATCCATGTCGCGCAGGACCCTGCCTCCTTCAAGCGCAAGAACCAATGCCACGCCTACTACATCGCGGCGGAAACCCGCAAGCAGAGGCAGGGCTTGTTCGGCTACATCTACCTGAGCGAGTTGAACTTCTCACCCCTCGCTCACGAACTGGTCGCCCATGAAGTCCAGCACCTGATTTTCGACTGGGTGCTTACGCGCAAGGGCATGAACCTCAACGAGAAGAACGAGGAGCGCATTGCAACCATGACCGGTGAGATCACCCGCAGGCTTTGGCGCAAGTACGAGCGCTGGGTAAAGCCCCACAGGAAGACCGCCCCTCGCCGCCAAAGACGAACGCCCCGAAAGACACGCAAAGTCATCTAAAGAGAAGCCGCCCGCTCCATTCGAGCAGGCGGCTTCTCTTTTACATTCTTTCCAGGATTTCGATCGCTTTATGCAACCGCTCCAGAACTTTTTCGCGCCCGATGATCTCCATGGACTCGAACAGCGGCGGGCTGACCTTTTGTCCAGTGACCGCGACGCGCAGGATACCGAAGACCTGATTTGCGCTCAATCCGCTTTCCTCGACGTAAGCGCGCAGCCGGGGCTCGCATCGTTCGTGACTGAGATCTGGTCCCGCCTCCAGGATTTGATACGCCCTCTGGGCAACCTCCGCGGATTGTTTCGCATCCAAGCCTTTGGCGATCAACTCTTCGGGCTTGGGTTCCACGGTCTCTTTGAAAAAGAACGCGGCGAACGCGAGGCAATCGTCGAGGGTTACGAGTCGTTCACGGATGAGGGGGGTCACTTTGAGCAGGGTCGAGTAGTCCACCGCGAGCCCGGCGCCGGTGAAGTATGGCTGGATGCGTCGCGCCAGGTCCTCGGTCGTCAGGAGGCGGATGTGAGTCCCGTTGAAGTGATCCAGTTTTTGGAAGTTGATCGCGGCGGGTGAAGGGGTCAGGTGGTCAATGCTGAATCGTTCCACCATTTGATCGAGCGTCATCACATCGTCTTCCGCGACGCCCCACCCCATCAATGCAATCCAGTTATTCACCCCTTCGGGGATAAAACCCAGATCATCGAAATCCTTGATAAAAACCGAATAACCATCCTTCATGGCAATCGCGCCGTCACGTTTACTCAACTTGCCCTTCCCGCTCGGTTTGAGGAACAAGGAGAGATGGATCCATACCGGTTCTTCCCAACCAAACGCGCGCACCACGTTTACATGCAACGGAAAGGTGCTCAACCATTCCGCGCCGCGCAGGACATGCGTTATGCCCATTTCATGGTCATCCACGATGGCGGCGAGGTGATAGGTGGGCAAGCCATCGGATTTCATTAGAACGTAATCGTTCAATTGTTTGTTTTCGGTAACGATCTCGCCGCGCAAATGATCCCTCGCAACCGTCTGACCCTCTTTCGGCATTTTGAAGCGGACAACGTACTTTTCGCCGCTCGTAACCCGCTTGGCTGCATCATCAGGGTCGAGAATACGGCACGTCCCGTCGTAATGGGGGGTTTCCTTGCGGCTCATCTGTTCCTGCCGCACCTTTTCCAGGCGTTCCGGAGCGCAAAAACATGGATAGGCATGACCCTTATCAACCAGTATCTTCGAATGGGCTTGATAGATTTCGCGCCGCTCGGTCTGGCGATACGGACCGTAAGGTCCGCCTATATCGGGACCTTCATCGTATTCCAGCCCCAGCCAGCGAAGTCCGTCCATGATTTCCTGTTCCGCCCCCGGAACCGTGCGTTGCACATCGGTATCCTCGATGCGAAGGATAAACTGTCCGCCTGTTTGTCTGGCAAGCAGATAATCATAGAGGGCTACACGCGCGGTAGCCAAGTGCATGTGTCCCGTTGGCGACGGGGCAACGCGGGTGCGTGCGGGTTTCAAAGTCGAATATCCTCCGCCCTCACCCGGTCCTCCTCCAATATCAGAAGTGCAAAAAGGGGAGGGTCGGGGAGGGGTCAAAAGTCCAGTTGCTTGTGGCGCATTGCCACGCTCTCCACAAGCCCGATGCCCAGCATCAACGAAGTGAGTCCGCTGCCGCCGTAACTGACGAACGGAAGAGGCAGCCCGGAGACCGGCACGATGTTCAGGTTCACGCCGATGTTGACCATGCCCTGGAAGAAGATCAAGGTCGCCACGCCGTAGGCGATCGTCATTCCGGCAACGTCGCGCGCTTTTTGCGCGGCGCGCAGGCACCTCCAAATGACCAGCACAATGACGACGATCACGAACAACGCGCCCACGAGTCCGAACTCCTCGGAAATGGCGGAAAAGATAAAGTCGGTATGGCGAACCTTCAGGAAACGCAGTTGGGTCTGTGTGCCGTGTCCGTATCCCTGACCGAACAATCCGCCGGAGCCGATGGCGATCAGGGCTTGTTGCACGTTATACGTCGCGCCAAATGTGGCGTTGGGATCGGGAAGAATAAAGTTGACGATGCGCTGCTGTTGATAATCCTGCATGAATGGAATATCAACGCCGGCAACGGAAAGGGCTACAATGCCTGCCACGAGAAGAAAGCCGACAATGCCAAAAATGAGAATGTGTTTCAACTGTATCCCGTTGAACCAGAGCAGGGAGGCGAGGATGACCATCAGCACGACCACGTTGCTCAAATTAGGCTGGAGCAGGATCCATATTGCAAGTCCCATCACCCAGAGGAAGGCGCCGAGGATCCAGCGCAGGTCGCGGGGACGATTTTCCGTCTTGTCGAAATATCGAGCCAGCAGGAGAATGCTTGCGATTTTGGCGAACTCCGTCGGCTGGACGAACAATACGCCGACCTGGAACCAGCGCGCCGCGCCGAATACCGCCTGGGCGCTCAGGAACAGGGCAAACAAAAGGATGCTCATTACAAAAAAAATGGGCTTGTAAATCGCCATCCAGAACTGGTAATCAATCGCCGCGACGATGAAGATGAGGACGAGACCCGCAAGGGCAAAGTAGATCTGGCGATTGATGAGCGGCAGGAGTTCCTCGTTCCCCGCGACCGCCGAACGAATCATGGTCGTGCCGAAGGCTGTGGCAAGCACCACAGTTCCCAACAGCCAGAAATCGAAATATCGCCATGGAATGTCACGAAGCATAAACGCTTATCTGGATTTCGCCTTCCGGGAGGCGCGGCGACGGGGAGCGCGTTTGATGGGGATATCGGCGACCAGCCTTTGCGAACGTCCGTCGTGCTCCACGCCAAACTGCATGCCGCTCGTGTCAATTTCGACGTGACGGCTGACGGTGGCGATCAGATCGTCTCGAAGCGATTCAAGTTCGGCCGGAGTCAAATCCGTGCGGTCGTGGATGAGGACGAGTTGCAGGCGTTCCTTGGCGTTGTCCGCGCTGTTCTTCCTTCCGAGAAGTTTGTCCAAGAACGACATATCTACCTCCTCCCCGCCAGTTTTTGAATCCGTTCCCAAAGACTCCCGCCGCTGTCCAGGTCGAGGAACGGAACGTCTTCGCCGTTCAGCCGCCGGGCGATGTTGCGAAACGCCTGACCCGCCTTGCTTTTTGGGTCGGCAGAGACCGGCGTGCCGCGGTTGGAACTGATCAGCACAGCCTCGTCTTCAGGAACGATCCCGATCAGTTCGATAGCCAGAAGATCGAGAACGTCGTCCGCAGATAACATATCCTGTTTTTTCACGAGGGCGGGATTCAGGCGGTTGATGATCAAGGCCGGGGAACCTTTTTCCTCGGCTTCCAGAATGCCGATGACTCGGTCTGCGTCGCGTACCGCGCTGATCTCAGGGTTGGTCACCACGAGAACACGGTCCGCCGGGGCGATGGCGTTTTTGAAACCTCTCTCGATACCGGCGGGCGAATCGATCAACACGAAGTCACATTCGGAGCGCAGGTCTTTTGCCAGACGGTTCATATCGTTGGCGGAAACCGCGTTCTTATCGCGCGTCTGCGCTGCCGGGATGAGATGGAGGGTGGGAAGTTTCTTGTCCCGTATCATTGCCTGCTTCAAGCGACAGCGTCCCTCGATCACGTCCACAATATCGTATACGATGCGGTTCTCAAGACCGAGGATGACGTCCAAGTTGCGAAGCCCGATGTCGCCGTCAATGCAGACGACTTTCGAACCGTTGGAGGCAAGGGCGACGGCAAGGTTCGCGACCGCGGTGGTCTTTCCCACCCCGCCCTTTCCAGATGTGACTGTGACGACTTGTGCAGGCATAATAAGTTTCCTGTAATTGAACTGGGCTTTGACTAGCCGGACAACCAGTCTTCAGCCTGTAAACCGCCGGAACTGTTGATGCGAACAACCTGAGGCTTTTGGGCGTGCGGCTGCGAGACGAGGGACGCCTCCTCCGCGATGCGCAGTTGTGTGGGCGAAAAATCGAGGGCGCAAATTACGGCGTCACGGTTGCCTTTGGCGCCTGCATGAACCATGCCCCGCAAGCGTCCCCAGACGACTACGTTCCCCTCCGCCACAATCTCCGCGCCCGGATTGACGTCTCCCATGACCACGACGTGACCCGCAAATTCGATCCGCGTGCCGGAGCGAAGCGTCCGGTTGAGGAACAGGGCTGTCTCTTCGCCAAGATCGTCAACCGCGAATTTCCTCGATTCTTCCGGTCTCGGTTTGGAAATGCGGGTGGCAAGTCCCAGCAGTTGGGATGCCTGCTCGGTAGTGGGCGATTCGCTGATCACCGCCCATAGAAAGATGCCACGCTCCGATAGTTGATCCCGTAGACTCACAAGATCGTTGACGCGCAATATCTGGCTGGCAACATGCAAAGCCAGGCGCGCGCCTTGAAAAAAGGATGGCTGGGCGTCTATCTGCGAGATCAACGCGGCAAGTTGTTCGTCCCAGGGCGCATCATCCAAAGAGACGAGGAGCCCGTCGCGCAAACCTTTGATTTGAATCAGGGGATTCTTCTCGTCCATGGTTTTTATGCGTCGGGGAATTATAGCATGAAGCATCTGCCCCGCTTTCAGCCGCCCCCACCCTGGGAGATATCAATGGATTTTAATTCGAAGTACGCCTGCAAGACGCGTGCAACAATGGGCGCCGCCACCGATCCGCCTTCACCGCCGTTATATGCGAACGCGATCACGATGATCTCGGGATCGTCATAAGGGGCGTACGCAAGAGTCCATGCGTGGGTGGGCCACGCGCCGAATTGACAGCGATCGGCGTCGCGCGCCACATCGTCGCAGTATTCCGCGGTGCCCGTCTTGCCCGCAACAGCCACATCCAGCGGATAGAACTCATTGAACACCCTGAACAACGTGCCGAGGGGATTCTCTGTGACAGCCATGCGCGTGCCGAGGCGCACCGTCTCGATCGTTTCCGGTTCGACCGTCTTGACGTTGCCGGTCTGATCGCAATACCCCGCTTCGCAACTCCATTCCTGGATCATGGGCGTCTGGGTGATATCCCATTTCATGTTCGGAGTAAAGGGCGAAATCTGATAACTGCCTTCCGGCGGCGACGAGTATGTTTCCTCGGGATTTGCAGAGTTGACCCAGACATCCCTTGCTTGTCCTTCGCGGTCGAACACCTGACGAACCTCATAGATCGAAAAGGTTTCAGGGTCGAACCACATGGGGATGACCCTGCCTTCGTCGTCCTGCACTTCCCGGACGACGGTGGGCTGCATCAACTTCCCGCGGTTGGCAATGGTCGCTCCGGACATCAGGACCTGCAAGGGCGTCGCCAGGACGTATCCCTGTCCCACGCTGGCAATGTACGTATCGCCCGTGGACCAGTTCTCCCCGGTGTTGATGCGTTTCCACTGCGGCGAGGGGACGAGTCCATCCTCTTCACCGGGGAGTTGAATGCCGGAACGCGCGCCATATCCCAACGCGCGCGCGTATTCGCCGAGGCGGAAGATGCCAAGCCCCTCCGGGATCTCATCTTCAAAACCGCCGCCCAGTTTGTAGAAACAAACGTTGCTTGAATAGGCGATGCACTGCAAAAAGTTCAGCGCCCCAAAGCCCGCCTCGTTGATCACACCGTTTCGCTCGTAGATCCAGTCCACGAAGGGACGCACGTTCACGCCCTCGATGCACGGATCGTTCGGGGAAAACCTTTCGCACAACGTAAGCCTGCCAGGGGTTTGCACGATGTCGCCCAGTTCGATGACGTTCTCATTGTAGGCGCCGGTTGCGGTCGCCAGTTTGAAGACCGAACCGGGTGCCAGTTCTGCGGAGATGGCATTGTTCACCAGCGGACGGCGCGGGTCCTGGCTCAACTGTTCGTAGTAGTATCCCGGAATAAAGCGGGCTAGGCGGTTGTTTTCGAAGGTCGGATATGAAACCATCGCCAAAATCTCGCCTGTCTTTGGGTTCATGGCAATTACCACGCCGCTGGAGATGCGAATATATCCATAGAAGCGGTTATTCCAATAATCAATCTCGTCCAGCAGCACGGCTTCGGCGGCTTTTTGCAGGCGCGTATCAATGGTAAGCACCACGTTGTTGCCCGGCGTGGGCAAGATGGGAGGTTCAAGGTTGCGAAGCGCCGCGCCAGCCACATCCCTTTGCACGACCCGCAGACCATTCCTTCCAAGAAGGATGTCGTCGAGCGAGGCTTCCACACCGGAATAGCCGACCTTGTCGCGGTTGGCGACATAACCGCGTTCTTCATACGCGTCCTGGAGCAAGGCGGGGATGGGACCCAGGAAACCGACCACGTTGGCGGTCAACGAGCCGGTGGGATAATCGCGCACAGGCTCGATCTCGATGGAGACGCCAGGCCAGTCCACCGATCTTTCGCCGATGATGCGCGCAAGTTCCTCGCTGATATTGCAGGCGATCTTCACCGGCGAGTAAGGAGCCAGCGAAGCGCCGAGCGCAACCATGTCCGCGATGCTCGGTCCCGGCACGCAGGGGGAGAACAATTTGGCAAAGTCGAGCGTTTCATCCGTTACAGGTCCGCCGACCGGCACACCGGTCAATTTGGAGATCTCGCGGTAGATGCGCTGAATATCCGCGTCGTCGTCAGGCAATTCGGCGGGCGTAATCACCAAGTTGTAGGAGGCGATGTTGCGCGCCAATATGTACCCATTGCGGTCGTAAATGATCCCGCGCGGCGCGGGATCGCTGATCGTCAACGTGTAATTATCCTCCGCCTGGTTCATCCACGTTTCCGGGCTGAGAACCTGCAAATTGAACAGCCGAAACAGAATCGCGCCGACGACCGCGAACATCACAACATAGACAATGAAAACGCGCCAGGCTGGGACCTGATAGCGGTTCACATTTCCAGAATTCATCCAGCCTCCATTGACGGATACATCCAACGCGCCAGGTCGCGCATCACCGCATACACTGGGATGGCGAATAACAAGTTCAGCAGGACGCTGGGAAGAGTCAGCAGACCGAGCGCATCCGTGAGCGGGATGGAAACGCCGAACAAGCGCAGGGTTATGAGGGAAAACAAATTCAGTAGGAGCGTCCCAAGAAAGGTGACGCTGAACATGGCAAGCAGGGAAGCCCGCCACACGCGCATCCGCATGATTTTCGCCAGCGCGACCATGGCAACGTAGCCAGCCACGAACACGATCCAGGGAATGCCGGAAACAAAACCCGTCAAAAGTCCCGCGGCAACCGCCCAATGCCACGCCGATTCAACCTCGTCCTGCAACGCCCAAGCCGCCAGCATGACGAGCGGCAGATCGCCATAGCCGGAAAGCAGGTTCAACCTGCTGATCACGGCGGATTGCAGGATCACAGCCAAAACGATCACGGGAAGCGCCAACAGGTTACGAATCATGGAGAGGGAATCAGCGGGGAAATATCCACGGGTCTAAAATTGACGATCACAAGGACGATCTGCAAGCGATTGAAATCCACCACAGGCTGGACGGTCGCCTGCTGGAAAAGATCGTAATCGCGCGAACGGACGTTGACGACCTGCCCCACGATCAGGTCTGGAGGATAACCGCCTCCCAGCCCGGAGGTCAGAACCAGATCGCCGGTTTTCACAACCGTATCCTGCGGGATCAGGTCAAGGGTCACGTCGCCGGTCAACGAGCCGACGAGGGAGGCTTCCTCGTCCGCGTTCTGGAGGCGGACATTGACGCTCGACCCCGGATCGGTGATCAATTGCACGCGAGCCGCGTCCGCGATGACCGCGTCCACGCGTCCCACCAGACCCTGGTCTGTCACAACCGGCATCCCGCGCAGGATTCCATCGTTCGAGCCGCGGTTGATGATGACGTAATGTAGGAACGGGCTAGGGTCGCGTCCGATCACGGCGGCGGCGCGGAACCTGTTGGCGGGGTTTGCCTGCGCGAAATCCAAAAGCGCGGCTAATATCGCCGTCTGTCCGACCTGCTGCTGCAACTGGATCACCTGCGCCTGCAATTCAGCCACCTCCGATTCCAATTCCGCGTTCCGCTGGCGCAGCGTGGCGATGTCGCGCGGCGCGGTGAAAAAATCCTGAAAGGCGATGAACCGCGAAGAAAACCAGAATTGAACGTTGATCAACGTGTCTGTAAGCGCATTCGACGCGTTGCTGAAGTAGCCCCCCAACGCAAGCGCCATCACTCCCCCCACGATCAGAAAAACGATCGTTGTTTGAACCGAACGCGAAAATCGATTCCTCATGTTAAAAATCGCTGCGCGATCAATCGAACCGGGACAGGCACGCTCCTCACGCGCCGTGCCGCGTGCTTCCTCGTTCCAGTCCAACCAGATACCGGCTCAAACCGTCGAAATCCTCGAACACCATGCCCGCGCCGCGGGCGACACAAGTAAGCGGGTCCTCCGCGACCCACACGCGCAGTTTCAACTCATCCGTCAAACGGTCCGCCAGTCCCTGCAACAGACTGCCGCCGCCCGCGAGACAAATGCCGACATCCATCAGGTCCGCCACGATTTCCGGCGGCACCTCTTCCAGCGCGTCGCGGATGGTCTCCACGATCACCTGCACGGAGCCAGCCAGCGCCTCGCGCATCTCGATGGACGAGACCTCGATGCTTTCGGGCAACCCCGTCACGAGATTGCGCCCGCGCACCTCCATCGTTTTTTCGGGATGGAGCGGATATGCCGACCCGATCTTCCATTTGATCTGCTCGGCGATTCCCTCGCCCACGAGCAGGTTGTATTTGTTCCGTAAATATTGCACGACATCCTGATCCATTTCATCGCCGGCCACGCGCAGCGACCTCGACGCGACCACGCCGCTCATGGATAGCACCGCCACTTCCGTCGTCCCGCCGCCAATGTCCACGACCATGCTTCCGCGAATATCCGAGACGGGGAGACCGGCGCCCAACGCCGCCGCGATCGGCTCCTCGATCATGTAAGCCGCGCGCGCACCCGAAGCCATGACCGCATCATAGACAGCCCGTTTTTCGACCTCCGTCACGCCGGTCGGAATACCCACCACCACACGCGGACGCGGCAGAGGCACAACGCTTTGTTCGTGAACGCGACCGATGAAATACTCGAGCATCACCTGTGTAATATCGAACTCGGAGATCACGCCGTCGCGCAACGGACGGACAACGGCGACGTTTCCCGGCGTGCGCCCCATCATCTCCTTGGCTTCCAAACCAATGGCTAACGGCTGGCGCAGGCGTTTATCTATCGTCACCCAGGAGGGTTCGTTGATGACAATTCCCTTGCCGCGCACGTTGACCAATGTGTTCGCGGTCCCCAGGTCTATCGCTATATCCAATGAAAAAAGGCCCAACAGCCAGTTAAGCGGGTTGAACGCCAAAGTCGGCTCCTCGACGAAGGTATCAAAGCAAATTACACTTTGGAAGTATTATACCTAACAATTCGTATCCTCGTATCGTGCAATGGGTTTAAGACAAACGAGGACAGTTCGAAATATTCATCTCACATTAAGGAAAGGAGAAAACATGTCAAAAATCGCAATCGTCACAGACAGCACATCCTACATACCAGCCGACCTGGTGAAAAAGTTCGACATCACGGTCGCCCCGCAGGTCTTGATCTGGGACGATAAAACCTATCGCGACGGGGTGGACATTCGATCCGAGGAGTTCTTCGCCCGCCTCAAAACCGCCAAAACCATGGCGACCACTTCTCAGGTCTCGGTTGCGGACATGCAAACCATCTTCCAGAGCCTGGTGGAACGCGACTTCGACGTGGTGGGCATCTTCATCTCAGCCAAACTCTCCGGCACCATTCAATCCGCAACCCAGGCAAAGGAGTTGATGGGAACTTCCGGCGGGAAAGTCACCATCGTGGACAGCAACTCCACCGCCATGGCAATGGGCTTCCAGGTCCTGTCCGTAGCCCGCGCCGCTCAGGAGGGTGCGAGCCTTAAGGACTGCATCGCGCTGGCTGAAAAAGCGCGCGAACACACCGGCGTATTCTTTGCGGTGGATACGCTCGAATTCCTGCATCGCGGCGGGCGCATTGGAGGCGCGCAAAGATTCTTGGGAACCCTGCTGAACATGAAGCCCATCCTGGCTGTGCAGGACGGCAAGGTCGAAGGCTTGGAACGCATCCGCACCAAAACCAAGGCACATGATCGCATCCTTGAATTAATTTCAGAACAGGTCAAGGGAAAATCGAACATCCGGATCGCCTGTCTGCACGCGAACGCTCACGAAGATGGAAAAAAACTCCTTGAGCGCGCGGCATCAGAATTCTCGCCCGTTGAAACGATTTACACCGAATTAAGTCCCGTCGTTGGTACGCACGCGGGACCCGGAACCGTAGGGTTGGCGTACATCCACGATTAGATCGATACTCCATGCTCGAAGAAACGCAATTCCTACGGATCGCACAGTCGCTTCCGCTACTTCAACTCGCAAACCAAGCATTGTTAGAGGAATTCAAGCAGGCGACCTTTTTTGCGCGCATCCCTGCCGGAAGAGATGTATTCCTCGAAGGCGACAGGGTCGAGGCGATTGCCTTGCTCATTTCCGGCGTGGTGCGGGTGTATAAAGTTGGCGAAACCGGTCGCGAGATCACCTTGTACCGGTTTGGCAATGGCTCATCTTGCATTTTGACTGCCAATGCCATTCTTAGCCAGAACACATTCCCAGCCATTGCTACTGTCGAGCAGGACGCAGAAGCGATAATGGTGCCCGCCGACAAATTCCGCGAATGGATACAACGGTATGACCTGTGGCGCGAATTCGTGTTCGAGTTGCTATCTCAAAGGCTCTCCAAGGTGATGGAGGTCATCGAAGAAGTGGCATTTCACCGCATGGACAGGCGTGTTGCAGCGCTGCTGTTCAGACAGGCAAAGATGAAGAACCCGCTTCGCATCACCCATCAG
>JABWAU010000184.1 GCA_013360875.1 Anaerolineales bacterium
ATTTTTTCAACACGTCCGCGGTGGCGGTTGCCGAGCCGCCGGTGGCGAGCATAGGATCGAGGATGAGACAGACGGAAACGCGCGGTTCGGTGGGGAGTTTGTTATAGTATTCCACGGGCTTCAAGGTATGTTCATCGCGGTACAAGCCGATGTGCCAGACTTCCGCGCTGGGCATCAGGCTCCACACGCCCTCCACCATTCCCAGCCCGGCGCGCAGGATCGGGACGAGACCGATCTTTTCCTTGAGTTCGGCGCCGGTCATCTTCGCCAGCGGCGTTTCCAGTTCGCGCGGCATGACCATCAGGTCGGCGGTGGCTTCGTAGGCGAGCAGCGCGGCGATCTCGCGCACGAGTTCGCGGAATTTCTTGGGTTCGGTGTTCTTGTCTCTCAGGCGGGAAAGTTTATGGGCAACGAGCGGGTGTTTCGACGCGTAGACGTTGGACATGAGTTCCTCCGAATTCGATGGGGTGATTATAGCCCGCGATGTGATTTTTGACACATGACTTGTCACCCCGACTTCCGTATACTGAAAGGTGAAATGGAGAAAGTATGTTTGTGAGATTTTTCATGCTGATGGCGTTGTTTCTCAGCGCCTGTGCTCCCGTCAGCAATGATGCAGAACCTGCACGGCAGGCGCTGGTTGCGTTCTTCGATTCCCTGAACCAGGGTCAATATGCAGAGGCGGCTGAATCTTATGGCGGCGACTATGAGGTATTGATTTACCATAATCCAACTCTCGACCCCGACGACCATGCCGCTCTGTGGATGAACGCCTGCACGATTAATGGTGCCCAATGTTTGCCGGTCCGCACCGCAACATTGAAAGAACAATTTGGCGACGAATATGTTTTCGTCGTTGAATTCAGCAACCCGGATGGCACGCTGTTTGTGCTTGGTCCATGCTGCGGCGGGAGCGAGACTGATTTTCCTCCTGTCTCGCAATTTGAGTATCGTGTGCAAAAGACGGCAGACGGAAAGTTTGTTGTGCTTGACCTGCCCGTGTATGTTCCCTGATCGGACAATGATCGGCAGGACGGAAAAAAAGGCGGCAAAGTGACGATGCCCATGCTCGATATCGAAAAGGCGCTCCGTTTGCAGAATGCGCGCCTCTCCGCATTGCATGAGGTGGCGATGGGATTGACCTCCACGCTAAACCTGGGGGACGTCCTGCAACGCGTCGCAGAGATGGCGCAAACGCTCTCGGATTCGGCGCACGCGCATATCTTTTTGTATGACGACGCGCGCGACGAACTGCTTCTGGCGGCGAGTCACTGGTCAACGGGACAACGGTCCATTCCCATTCAGCCGCGGCAGGGCGGCATCACCCATCTTGTGGCGCGCAGCGGCGAACCTGAATTCATTGATAACACGGCGGATCATCCGTCGTACGCGCAGATGCCCTCGCAGATCCAGCCCGGCGCGCTGGCTTGCCTGCCTCTGCTGAATGGAAAACGCGTGGTCGGCACACTCAACCTTGGGTATTGGGAAGCCCATTCCTTCGATGACGCGACGCGTCAATTCCTCGACATGATGGCTCGGCAGGCGACCCTCGCGATCGAAACCGCGCGTTCCCACGCCGAAGCCCTGAAGCGCGCACAACTGGAGCATGAATTGCAGGTTGCGCGTGAGTTTCAAGCCAGTCTGATGCCCGGAGAATTGCCCCGGGTCGAGGGGTGGGATTTCGGTGTGCTCTGGCAGCCCGCCCACACGGTGAGCGGCGACTTTTATGATTTTTTGAATATCGAGAACGAGTCCCTGCAGGGTTTCTTGATCGCGGATATTTCGGATAAAGGCATGCCCGCCGCGCTGTTTACGGCGCTGGCGCGCAGCACCCTGCGCGCCAGTATCACGACCGCGTGTTGCCCGGCGGATTGGATGACTCATGCCAACCGCGTGTTGTGGAGGGACACGGTCAACGGAATGTTCGTGACACTGTGTTACGCGCAGATCGAGCCCGGATGCGGTGAGATGATCTACGTCAACGCCGGGCACAACCCGCCATTGTGGTTCCGCCGGGCGGATCAGAGTTTCACGCCTCTGACGCGCACGGGCATCGCGCTGGGTGTGGACGAGGAGAGAAGTTTTCAACAACGCGTCATCCGCCTCGAGCCGGGTGAGTTCGTTTTGTTTTATACCGACGGTGTTATTGAAGCTGCAAATTCGCACGGGGAGGAATTGGGATTGGATTGTTTGCGCCGGTTCCTGCTGGACAATCAAACCGCCTCCGCCTCAGGGATGATGGATGCGCTCCGAAAATCCCTGAACACATTTATGGGTATCGAGTCCCAATTCGATGATATGACCGCGCTGATCGTAAAACGCGTTGAATGATCGCGTTTTGCGCAAACTGATCCAGCCTTCAGCCTGAACTCGCCGCGCCGCCCGTCCACGCTGAGCCTCTCGTTGTGGAAGACGGCAGTCACGCCTTTCAACTCCGCCAATATTGACGCCGCACCCGCAACAAACGGAAGAGGCGAAACAGCGTGCTCAAGACATGATTTTTGACCCGTGACACGCTGCTGTGAATTGCGTACATTTAAGAGGGCAAGGAGGCAGTCGTGAAACTTGAAGGTTTGCACATCCTGCTGACCTATCAATGCACGTACGAGTGCGATCACTGCTTTGTGTGGGGCAGTCCGTGGCAGACGGGCACGCTCACACTCGAACAAATCGAAGACATCCTCGATCAGGCAAAGGAGGCGGGCGTTACCTCGATCTACTTCGAGGGCGGCGAACCGTTTTTGTATTACGCGGTTTTGGTCAGGGCTGTCCATAAAGCGGCGGACATGGGATTCTCCGTCGGCATCGTTTCCAACGCGTATTGGGCGAACTCCGTCGCGGACGCCGCCGAATGGCTGCGTCCGTTTGCGGGGCGGGTGAGCGATCTTTCCGTGAGCAGTGATCTCTTCCACTGCGAAAAATGTTTGGGTGAACGTCCCCAGAACGCGGTCGTTGCCGCCAAATGGCTTGGCATTCCCACCGGCGTGATCACGGTCGCACAGCCTGATGAGGCATCCAAGGAATCGCACGGTCAACTGGAAGAGGAGGAAAGCGATGTCATGTATCGCGGTCGGGCGGTGGAAAAACTCGCTTCACGAGCGCCCAGCCATCCCTGGGAGGGATTCGATTGCTGTCCGCACGAAGACCTACGCGAGCCGGGGCGCGTCCATCTCGATCCATTGGGTAATCTTCATGTCTGTCAGGGAATCATCATCGGCAATCTGTTCGAGAAACCGTTGAAGCAGATCTGCGAGGAGTACGACCCGGATACTCATCCAATTTGCGGACCCCTGCTCGCGGGCGGACCTGCCGCGCTCGTGACCGAGTACAACCTCCGGCACGCTTCATCCTACGCCGACGCCTGTCACCTGTGCTATTTGGCGCGGACTACGCTGAGAGCGCGCTTCCCTGAACTGCTCGCGCCCGATCAGATGTATGGAGCGATGTCGTAAAATGCTTTCATTCGAATTGGCGACCCCCGAACAACGCGACGAATTTCTCCAGATGATGCGCGCCGAAATGTCCGATTACCTCGAACAGACCCTTCGGCTCATGAACATGACGTGGGAACGATTCGTCGAACTGTATCATTCCAGAGGTTCGGTCTTCGCCGTTTATCAGGACGGCGCGCTCGCCGGATATTACTGGATCGAAATCGCGGAACAGATCCTGCACTTGCATGGAATAATCGTCCTGCTCGAATTTCGCGGTCACGGGATCGGCACGCAAATATTACGCAAACTGGCGCGGGAGCATGCATCGCAGGTGAAGGCAATCGAACTGGGTGTGAAGGATGAAAACGCGCGGGCGCGGGGATTGTATGAGCGCGAAGGTTTTCGGGTCGTCAAATCGCTGCGGGAGATGGGGTTCACGGTCATGCAAAAGTCTGTATCGGCGGAATAACAACGAACCACATAAGTTGCCGGTTAGGAAATTTGTCACAAACCTGTGTTGGGGGTAAAATGAATGTCGTATGGCTTGCCACCCGGACGGTTGCCTCGGCGACCGTTTTTGTGCGCCTGCCATTCCTGTCATTGCGAGGAGCGGAGCGACGAAGCAATCTCCATCCATGATGTCAAGATCGTTCTTTATGAAATCCACCTCTTTGCCTCAACCCCTCATCGAACTGCGCGACGTGGTGAAAGTGTATTCCACTGCGGCGGGCGATTTC
>JABWAU010000185.1 GCA_013360875.1 Anaerolineales bacterium
GCGTCGCCCGCTCGATCTCGGCGACGGCATCCCGCACCGTATCGAGGAAGAACGTACCGCGGGCCTCGTCAGGCTCCATGTAGGCCCCTTCGGCCCACTCGTTCCATGCGTTGATGAACACGAACGGTGCGCCGGCGTCGAGTGCCTTTCTGAGTTGCGTTCTGATGCCCTTCTCGAACGCGCGAGCCTTGAACTTCCGCATGACGATGCCGCGCTCGAGACCCCGGCGCGGTGTGTTGTCCCAGTCGACGAAGGCACCGGGATAGGTACGCTCGGGCAGTTTGCGCCGCTCGATCATTCCCCAGAGCCCTGAATAGTGGTAGCTGTGCGGCGGGCCTGAAACGCTGCCGAACAGACGCAATCGCGCCCGGCGGTACTGTCTGAGCCATCTTTCGCGCTTGCGCAGCCAGAAGGGCTTTCGCTCCCTGAACGTGTAGACTGGTTCGAACTCGGCGAAGGCGTCGAACAGTCCGTCGCGCGTATCGGGCGGGAACGCGGTGCGCATGCTGACGATGTGCAATCCAGGCAGGCCCGCGCGCTCCGCGAGCTGACGCCACAGGCGCAGCATGCCCTCCATGGGCTCGATGCTCGCGCTGCGATAGATCAGGAACATGGGTTTGCCATCGACGCGGATGTAGCGCGGGTCGCGGAAGACCCTGAGCAGGTATTCGAAGTGATGCTGCCAGTCTTCCGCGTCGCCGTCGGGTTGCGAAACGTCCCCATTGTATATCAGGGTTTGCGTTCCCACACGCTCAAAAAGGATGGTTTTCAAAGGGGCGTCGGCGGAGTCGAAATCCATCGGCGCAGGGGCAAGTGTCGGCGTGGGAGGAAGCGGGGTATCCATCGGCGTGCCGGTGCCGACCACTTCGCCGGTGTCCGAGACGATGGGCAAGTTCTCCGCATCGTTCGTCCTTACGAACGCCGCGTTGACCCAGCCCCTTCCGTCGGGCCCGTCCGCAAATTCGATCTGAAGCCACGAGCCGTCCCGGTTTTTGCCCGTCAGGTTGACCACGTCGTTCGTATTGAGAATCCCCAACGAATTGAAACCCGTGCCGGGTCCGCTTCGGATGTTCAATTCCTGGATGACCACCGCGCTGTGCGCGGCATCGGATTCCGCCCCGCCTCCGATCACCGGGACCTCGGGACCTGCCTCCGTTTCGACGTATTGCGCGGCAACCCAGGCTTTTCCCTCCGCGCCCGCCTCGTAAAGGATCTGCCACCAGTTCCCGCCGGGATCCCTGCCGACGATCTGTATGGATGTATTCGCCGCGATGATTCCCAGCGTTTCGCTGACGGTGGAAGGTTCGGCGCGCACGTTCAATTGCGTGGATGTGGTTCCTTGAACGGGAACAATTGTCGGGGCGGAGGGAGGCGGGGTGGAAGTCTCAGAGGGGCGCGGCGTCGAGGTTGGCGGGAGGGTCGCAGTAACAGGGATCGGTGCGGTGGGAGTCGGGAATTCGGTCTGGATCGTGATACTGCAACCAGAGAGCAGAAGACTTGCGATGAGAAGGAATGTTTTGATCGCTGAGGACACCCGTTGATTCTACTTCAAAACAAAAACCGCCTCGCGGCGGTTCTCGCAGGCGCCCCCGCGCAGACTCGAACTGCGCTCTTCGGCTCCGGAGGCCGACACTCTGTCCACTGAGCTACGGGGGCGGGCGACGAAATTTTATCACAGATAAAAATCATCGCCGCCGCATGGGCGACGTTAGAGAACGTCGCCCATGCGCTTGGCTTTTCGGACGCTTTCTTACGTCTTCGCGGCGGGCGCGAGTTGCAGCATCTCGGCGCGCAGTTTCTCGACGATCTGCGTGTTTCCGCGCTCTTCGCCGTGTTTTTGCAGTTGTTCCTTCTTATGGGCAAGTTCGCCCAGCACCTGATAAAAACGCTTCGTGGAGCGGAACGTCCCCGAAGTCAACGCGGAGAGGTGCGCGCCCGTCTGGAAGAAGGAGACGGCGGTGTTGTATTGACTTCGCGAGATCGCGCCGCTGTTCACCTCCTCGATGAGTTGCCTCTTGAGGATGTTCCTCTCGTGGACGATCATCCAGATGATGAAGCCGAGCATGAAGGCGTAGCCGATGTAATCCGCGATCAAGCCCAGAATGAACCCGCCCCCGCCTCCGATCACGGAGCTGAACGTGTTGTGGAAGGAATGTGTCAGCACCGCGACCGTGTACCCCGCAGGCACGGCGATGATCTTGACGAGAACGTTGCGGCTTATGCGGGCAACAGCCAGCCCGATGCCCGTGAACGCTGTGAAGAATGGGTGCATCCAGCCGACCAGCACGACGCGGATGAACACCAGCGCCCAGAACCCTTCCCAGCCGCCTTCCTGGAAACCGTTGCGGTAGATGTACAGCACGTTTTCGATTGCGGCAAACCCCATCGCGGTGATGGCGCCGTAAACGATGCCGTCCAGCACCGAATCGAACTCATTGCGGAACATCAGGAAAACGACCAGCACGGCGAGTCCCTTCAACGCCTCTTCGATGATCGGCGCGGCGATGGACGTGGTGCTGAAGTCCGCCGCGCCCGCCGAGCCGGTCAGCACATAGATGCCAATGCCAAATGCGGTATTGAGAATGTACGCTCCTCCGCCCGCGATCACCACACCCCACACGAACGCCGCGCCCAGCAAAAGTTTTGGTTCTTTTTCGTAGCGATCCAGCCAGTTGACGAACGCCGCGAAAAGGAACATCGGCACGAACCCAAAGAAAAACGCTCCCAGTAATGCCATTTCTCCTCCGATTGGAAATTAGGATTGAAAATTCAAATGAACTCTTTCGATACGCGTATCCTCGAATGCGATCCCCAACACATCTAACACTTCATCAGGTCTTCCCGTTGCGCCCTCCCTGGCGGAGAGTTTCATAAAGATTTGGGCTGCAGGAGATTGCTCCTGCGATGACGGCAAGCCGCCCGACTCCATGACTTTCAGGTCAAGGATCAACGGACGCAGGTCGTAGGATTTGCCGCGCCGGGTTCGGGGGATGGATTCGGATTCCATGACGGAATCGATCCTCCGCTTCAGATCGGACCCGTCAACCCTGGGCGAAGTCGAAGGGTCCGCCAAAGTGACCTCATACTCCGCCGATACCACCTGCGTCTGCAGGGCGGGCGCGCCTTCATCCACCTGCTCGACCTTCAACACCTGAACGCCGGAGGGGAGCGTCTCGTTGAGGCGTTCGCGCAATCCCTCCAATGGGACCTCGCTTTCGAGTTTCATGTCCATCACCTCGCAGCGGGAGGAGAACCCGAGCGGAAGAGCCGCCGCCATGTTCATCTTCGGCTGGGGGTGAAAACCCCGCGAATACGCCAGCGGAAGCCCGGCGCGGCGCGCGGCGCGCTCCCATAGTTTGTGCAAGTCGAGGTGACCGGTGTAACGCAACGCGCCCTGCTTTGTGAACGTGATCCGTATCTGCATGTGATCAATTGCCTGCCGCGTTTGCCTTCATCCACTTTTTGATTTCGCGCGCGTGCTCGCGGTAATGCTGGATGGTATGCCTGGAGACGCGGGCATAAAGGTTGTGGCGTTCGATCATTTCTTCCGGCATGTTTTCGAGCGCGGTCACGATCGCGGAGAAAGCCTGGATCTCCTGCGCCACGACCTCCTCGAGAGCGACGTTCCGATATTTTTCGACGACCCACGCGTTGGGAGCGTCGTCGTCCAGCAGGGGCGAACCGAAATCAGGATACCCGAACTCGTCGAGGAAGGCGTCCAGCGCGGTCTGCGTTTTGCAGGGGATATACGGTACGTTGTGCGCCAGTTCGTTCATGCGGTCGGCGAGATATTGTTCGTACGCCATGACGTGCGCGAGGAGGTCCTTGATGGACCACATCCCCGATATGCCCTTGACCGTCATGCGGCGGGTAAACCCCACGCGGTTCAGGAGCAGTTCGAACTTGTCGCGTTCGTGCAGTAATTTCGTGAGGAATTGTTTTCTCGACATCAACTCTAAATCTCTTTTCTCTGCCATGCTAATCATACACGATTTTTTTCTACCGTACATTTTGCTTGAACTAAGAGACTGTCTGAAAAGTCAGACCCTAAAGGTTTTGGGGCGAAAAAGGCGCAGATTTTGCAAGGAAGCCTTGCTTGAACTCTGTTTGAGCCTGCAAGGGAAACCTTTAGGGTCTTTTTCAAAAGTTTTCAGACACTCT
>JABWAU010000186.1 GCA_013360875.1 Anaerolineales bacterium
CGGGACGTCGTTCCCCGGCGAGATCTCCATTTCCCAATTCGAAGTGAACGGCAGGAAGACCTTCATCGCTTCCATCCGCGACGTCACCGAACGCAAACGGGCGGAGGAGGCGCTGCGCGAGAGCGAACAGCGCTACCGCGACATCTTCAACGGCGTTCAGGACGCCATCTTCGTCGAATCGCGCGATCTCAGGATCCTGGCGGTCAACGATCGCGCCTGCGAAATGTTCGGTTACAGCCGTGAGGAGTTTCTGACGAAAACCGTGGCGGACCTCGTTCCTCCCGGACAGCCCATTATGATGGGCGAAGCGGATAGCATTTCCCCGACGCCGATCGAAACCTACAACCTTCGCGCCAACGGCGAACGCTTTCCGATCGAGATCAGCGGCAGGATGCAGACCATCAACGGGGAGGACATCCTGCTGATCATCGTGCGCGACATCACCGAACGCAAACAGGCGGAGGACGAGATCAGGCGTATGAAGGAATTCGATGAGACCCTGCTCAACAATATGTCCGAAGGGATCGTGGTGCAAAACGCGGACGGTTATTTTATCTATGCAAACCCGGCTGCCGCGGCGATGTCCGGCTATCCGCTCGAGGAATTCCTCGGCGCGCATTGGACGAAATACTTCCCCGCCAACCAGCATGAAATCATCAAAAAGGCGGACGATCTTCGCGCAAGGGGCGCAAACTCGCAATATGAAATAGACTTCCTGCACAGGAACGGGAAGCGGGTCAACATACTGGTAAGCGGCAGTCCCATTCTGGAAAGCGGACGTTTCAACGGTTCCATAGCGGTCTTCACAGACATCTCCGAGCGCAAGCAGGCGGAGGAACAGATACAACGTCAATTGAAACGGTTGAACGCCCTGCGCATGATCGATATCGCCATCAGTTCCAGTTTCGACCTGACCTTTATTCTGGATATTGTGCTCCAGCATGTCCTCTTGCAGTTGGGCGCGGATGCCGCCGCCGTCCTGCTGCTAAGCCCCAATTTGCAAACCCTGGAATATGCAGCCAGCCTCGGGTTTCTTTCCGAAGCGGTTCGAAACGCAAACGTAAAAATAGGCGAGGGCTATGCGGGCCGCGCCGTGCTGGAACGCCGTCTCATCCATATTTCGAGATTAATGGAATCCAAGGGCGAACTTGCCGAAGCCCTGC
Source organism: Anaerolineales bacterium (assembly GCA_013360875.1). Lineage (GTDB taxonomy): Bacteria > Chloroflexota > Anaerolineae > Anaerolineales > Villigracilaceae > Defluviilinea. The sequence goes on from JABWAU010000186.1 coordinate 1,164, forward strand.
GAACGGCAAATGATGGATTCGCGGATTATTATGTCGCGCCGTTGATCGTTAAAGGCGAGGTCAAAGGCGCACTGGAGGTATACCATCGCTCCGATTTGGATCCCGATCCCGAATGGCTGGACTTTATGGAGACCCTGGCAGGGCAAGCCGCCATCGCCATCGACAATGCGCAGTTGCTCGTCACCATCCAGCGCTCGAACCGGGAATTGATGACCGCCTACGACGCCACAATCGCCGGTTGGTCACATGCCATGGACTTGCGCGACAAGGAGACGGAGGGGCACACCCTGCGTGTGACCGAATTAACCCTCCTATTGGCAGAACGAATGGGTATTAACCAGCAGGAACTGATTCACATGCGCCGGGGCGCGCTTCTGCATGACATCGGGAAATTGGGAGTGCCCGACCATATCCTGCTCAAATCGGATACACTGACCGAGGAGGAATGGGAGATCATGCGGCAGCATCCCACCTACGCTTATGAAATGCTGCTGCCCATCAACTATTTGCATCCGGCGCTGGATATTCCCCACGCTCATCACGAAAAGTGGGATGGAAGCGGATATCCGCGCAAGTTGAAGGCGGAACAGATTCCCCTCGCCGCCCGTCTCTTCGCCGTTGTGGATGTCTGGGATGCCTTGCGTTCGGATCGTCCCTACCGGGGAAAATGGTCCGTGGAACGAACCCGCGAGTACATCCTCGAGCAATCGGGCAAATATTTCGACCCGCAGGTGGTGGCGGAATTTATGCGCATGTTGGACGAAATGCCGGAACTGATTTGACGACGAGCCTTGAATAGACTTCTTGCAAAAGTCAAAATTTTACTTTGCTCAAGGCGGCGTCCCCGCCGCCGGGGACTGCGGCGGGAGCACTTATGCAAGAGGTCTAATAAACAAAACAGGAAGGGTGCGGCAGTTACAAAGTGAGCCCTGTTTTCGTCTCCATCGCCCATTTGCGGATGGCGTTCCAGTCGCGGTGATCGCCTTCTTTCCACACGCCGAACAAAACGCTCAAGCGGAAGCCCAGCCTGTCTTTGAATGTTGGAACCTTGCGAATATCCAATCCGCCCGCGAAGAGACCTTCGCTTACGGGTCGCACAAGCGCGCGGATAGGATCGAGCCACGTCGCGACGTGACCGCGATATTGTTCGCCATTTTTCACACCTGCACTTGCGCCAGGTGCAAGTGTCGCCAGTGTCATGCAGACGAGGAAAGCCGCGAACGGTTTGCGCTTCAACTCGGCTTGATGGGCGCGAACCCACTCAATCGCTTCGGGACGCCACGCCGCGCCGTTGATCCCGCTCCCCGCCACCACCGCGTCGTACGCGGACAGGTATTTGACGTCAGACATGGGAAGCGCGTCCACGCGGAAGCCGCTCTCGGTCAAGGATGAAGCGATTGCCTCCGCCACGCCGACTGTCCAACCGGTGCGGCTGGTATAAGTCACGAGAATTTTTTTGTTCATTGAATTTCCTTTGCGGTAAATTTCGTTTGCCTTTTTGCGCGAAGAAAAATGAAAATCCCGCCAGCGAGAATCACAAGATCGAAGACGGTGATGAACAGGAAGCCTGCGCCAGAATTTTCCAAACCGAGACCGATGTGGGGTGAGCCTTCAAAAAACAACGGCAGGTTGGAGTGCATGAGAAAATCCAATATCCAGTGACTGAAAACCACCGCGCCGAGAATGAGGCTGGATCGGCGGTCTCGATAAAATAGAAAAGCGAGCGCCGCCGCGATGACCGACCAGACGACGGACATAAAAAATCCATGCGACCAGGGGTTGGATACGGGAGACAAATATTTGACGCCTTCAGTAAAACTCATGGTTGTTTCCACTTTTTGTTCCAGCCTAATGGAGGTGAACAAAAAGTATAACAAGTCGTTTGTCTCGCCAGCGGCAAGAAAAACCCAAAGCGGTATTTGGGGCGCGGCGGTTTTTGCCGCAAGACCAGGCGCGAAATGACCTATTCCAGACATGGTTATCACTCCTTATTTGAGGCAAGTTGAAACAACCGGCGCGCGATCAAAATATCCCATGCCAGCAGGAAGAACACCGAAAAGAGCGAGATGAAAAGCCCAACCATCGGGATATACAAGCCAAAGTCAAAGATGCTCGAAGCGATGCGAAGATACGCGGTTGTTTTGCTGAAGACGTCCGTCTTGAGCATGACGAGCGATACGATCAAGCCAGAGATGGAGCCGAGAACGTAACTGACGTGAAACGCGGTTCCATGAAATGCGGCAAGCGCGGTCTCGCCTGAGGCAAGGTACGCGGCGCGTTGCGCCTCGGTCGTGGATGCGGCGTATTTCGCGCTGAGGGCGAGCATTTCAAAGACGGGTCGCGCGGCGATGAAGGAGATCACTCCCACAAGACTCAACGCCAGATAAACGGCGATGAAGGATGGACTGGTCCGTCCGAGCAAAACGCACAGCGCAAGCGTCGTCGGGATCGAGAGGATGACATAGACGATCATCAGGAATTCAAAATCAATCAACCCGATGAGCGTGTTGTTTTGAAACAGCATGAACCAGTCGAGCGCGGAGCCTTCGTAGGGGGGCGGGGCAACGATGAAGAGGACAGCCTGGACGATGATGATTGCCGCCATCAGCAAGGCGGTCAGCCCGCCCAGTTTGAAAAGCGGATTCCAATTTTTAGCGTTTGTCAATTCATTCATGTTGATTCCTGATTCGATTTCATGTTGCCAAAAAACAATCCGCTGGCGATCAAGCCCAAGACAGTCAGCGTGCCCCACAGCGGGAGTTCGCTGGTCTTGGAATTGCCCGTGCGCACAACCAGAATCGAATTGATCGCCAGGACGAGCGTGTAGAGCGGTCCCTTCACGTTGATGATCCCTGCGATGACGTACCCCCACGGCTGGCGTTTCACCAGCCAGAACGCACCAAGAATGAGCCAGGGAATTAGAAGGGTCAGGTCGAGGGCAAAAACCACATTGGTG
>JABWAU010000187.1 GCA_013360875.1 Anaerolineales bacterium
TTGCCATTGCCCTGTATAATTTCACCCAGGATTCGCTGACCACCCCGAACATCTGGATTGTGCCGGGGATCATGGCGGGGATTGCCGCTAATCTCTCGAATAAGGAAGTTTCATGATCGTCCTTTCCGTTGGAATGCCGCGCGCGGGGTCGGGCTGGCACTATAACCTCATCCATGACCTGATGAAAACGACAGGATGCGCCGACGCGCGAGACATCCGCGAAAAATACAAACTGCAAAATATTCTTACCGAGGTCAATTGCAACATCGGCGTTCTCTCGGCGCGCAGACTCGCCATGGTGGCTCTTCCCGCGCTGGTTGGTAACACATTTGTGATCAAAGCCCACGCGGCTCCATCCGGCGCGTCGCGGTTTCTCGCCAAGCTGGGTTTGTTGCGCATCACCTACATCTACCGTGACCCGCGCGATGCCATGCTCTCGGCGTTCGATTTTGGTCAACGCGCGCTTGCCAAGGGACGCCCAAACGCATTCTCCCACCTGTCGGATTTCGAGAAAAGCCTGGATTTCATCATGGAGTACGTCCGCATTTGGGAGAAGTGGACGGAGGAGGAGAATGTGCTTGTCGCGCGTTACGAGGATCTTGTAACGAATTACGACGCCGAATCCGCCAGACTGTTGGAATTTCTCAACCTGGACGCGGCCAAGCCCGAGGTCCGCGCGGTGATCGAGCAGTTTCGTCCCGGCGCGAACGAGTCTCAACCGGGATTGCACTACTACAAGGGCCAGATCGGACGTTTCCGTGACGCCTATACAAGAGAACAAAAAAGGTTTATGTTGTCCAAACTGGTCGGTTATCTGGAACGAATGGGATACGATACGGTGTAGGTGTAATTCGACTGTAACGTCGGGGATGTTGTCGAACCCCGTCTTTTTCGTTATTATTGGCAGGCAATGATGAAACGATTCGACACTCCCTACATGGCAGACTGGTTCGCCATTTCTTTGCGCTGGGTGATGCTGGTGGGGCTGATCGTTTCGCTGGGTCTGGGGCAAAAACTGGATATTGGTTCCACCTGGACCCTGGGTTTGTTAATTTTCTGGAATCTGGGAATGACGGCGCTGGCGGGTTTGAACGTGCGCACTTCGTATCATCGACGCCTCAATATTACAGTGGATATAATCCTGGCAGGCGCATTTTTCTGGATGCAGGGCGGCGTGCGCGGTCCGGCTTTTTGGGCGGGTTTGCTCCCGATCCTGACGGGCTCCATTTATTTCGAGATCGTCGGCGCGGTCGTTACTTCGCTAATCTTTTCGGGGCTTGTGATTTACACCGGCGTGAGGGATGAACGCAACCTGCTCCTTGCGGTCTTGATCGCTGGCATCATGAGTCTGCTGGGCATCCTCTTCGGTTTTCTCGGGCGCAGGTTGATGGAGCATATGCGCAAGAACCGATCCATCTGGGGGGACGAAGAGGAAAGGAAACGCGCCATTCAAAACGAGCGCATGCGCGCCATTTATGAACTGACCTCCACTCTCTCTACTACTCTTAGCTACAAACGCGTTCTCGATTCCGCCCTCGATATGAGCGCCTCGGCGCTCAACCCGAACCTGGAACCGGAGCAGACCACCAGCGACCCGCTGGTCGGCGCGGTGATGCTCTTCAACGCCGGAAAATTGAGGGTCGGCTCGGCCAGACGCTTTACCAACGCCGATATGCGCATCACCTTCGACGCCACCGAGGGAATACTCAAAAGAGCGATCGACGATGGCGAACCCTTCAAATTCAACGACATTGGTTACGATCAGGAATTGGGACGGGTGGTGGCGCTCCGCAATTGCACCAGCGGATACATCTTTCCCCTGCGGAGCGGATTCAATGTCTATGGCGTGCTGATCTTCGCCCATCCCGAACCCGATTACTTCACCACCGAACGCACGAACCTATTGGATATCATCGGCCGCCAGGCGGTCATTGCCATTCAGAACGCGCGCCTTTACCAGGACCTGGTGGAGGAAAAGGAACGCCTCGCGGATGTGTACGAAGAAGCGCGTAAAAAACTGGCGCGCGACCTGCACGACGGTCCCACCCAATCGGTGGCGGCCATGGCAATGCGCTTGAACATCTCACGCCGCATGTTGTCAAAGGACCCCAAGGGCGCCAACGAAGAGCTCGTAAAGCTGGAGGAACTGGCGCATCGCACCACAAAGGAGATCCGGCACATGCTCTTCACCCTGCGCCCGCTCATCCTTGAGTCTCAGGGTCTTGCCGCCGCAATTCAATCCATGGCGGATAAGATGATGGAGACGTTTTCCCAACGCGTAGTGGTCGAGATCGACGAACACGCGGCGCAGCAACTGGAGATGGGCAAGCAGGGTGTCATCTTCTACATCATCGAAGAGGCGGTCAACAATGCGCGCAAGCATGCCGCGGCGGATACGATCACCGTGCGTCTGCGGCAGGTGGAGACGGGAGTCGTTCTCTTGGAAACCATCGATAACGGCGTGGGCTTCGACGTGAAAACCATCACCCAGAATTACGAAAAACGTTCCAGCAGCAGTCTTGGCATGGTGAACCTGCGCGAGCGGGCCGAACTGGTGAACGGCTTGCTCAATATCGAATCGAAATCGGGCAAGGGTACGAACGTGCAAGTGTACATTCCGCTCACCGAGGAAGCCGCCGACCGCCTGCATCACGCCCGCAGAAAATAAACCTGTTGCATCACATCCATCATGCGCCCCGGACTCCAAGCCGCCGGCCGCCGTTGATCCTCATCCACGGCGCGGGCGGCAGCTTTTTATCCTGGCATCCGAATATAAGAAGGCTCGAAGGCGAAACAGTTTACACGCTCGACCTGCCCGGCCACGGCGAATCGCAGGGCGCCGGTCGGGGGTCCGTTCGCGAGTATGCGTCGGATGTCCTGCAATTCATGGAAGAAAATCGGATTCGCAAACCGGTCCTTGCGGGACATTCCATGGGAAGCGCCATTGCGTTGACCATTGCGCTGGATGCGCCTGAAAAACTTTCGGGGCTTGCATTGCTTGGAGCCGGGGCGAAACTGCGCGTCTCGCCGTTGATCCTCGAAAAAGCTCGCAATCCCGCCACATTCGCCGATGCGGCGGCATTGATCAACGACTACAGTTTCAGCCCGGAAGTTTCAAAAGACCTTCTGCGGTTATCCAATCAGAATATGTTGAAGACCGATCCGCAAACCTTGTTGGGTGATTTTCTCGCCTGCGATTCGTTCGATGTGATGGATCGTGTTGACTCGATCCGGCTTCCAGCCCTCATCCTTTGCGGCGCTTTGGACGTAATGACCCCGCCGAAATATTCGATACTCCTCGCCGAGAAAATTAAAAATTCGCGCTTCCATTTGATCGAAAACGCCGGTCACATGATCGCGCTCGAACAACCACAAGCCGTTGCCGGGTTGTTGAAGGATTTTCTGGACGGGCTTCCGCCTCTCGATTGACCCGGAGTCGATTCTGCCCATTGGGCTTTTCTTTCCGCCGATACCCCGCGCTATTCCTGCCAAGCCCGCTCTGCTAACAAGTGACTGTCACCTCGAAGGTGACAGTCACTTTAGTTCTTGAACATTGCCTTCAAAATGGGCATTGCCGCCATGACCGCCCTTGCCCGGTGACTGAGTCGATTCTTTTCCTCCATTTCCAACTCCGCCATCGTCTTCCCCGGTTCCGTCAACAAGAAGATCGGGTCGTACCCAAACCCTCCCGTGCCGCGCTCTTCAGGGATGATTTCGCCAAAGCAGTTCCCTTCGGCAAATTCGATCTCCCCTGTGGGTCTGGCGACGGCAATCGTGGCATGGAAATGCGCTGTCCAGGGTCGCGGTTTGTCCTTGAGATTCTTCAAAAGGAGGTTCCTTCTATCTCTATCGTTCGCCCCCGGTTTGGGGGAATATCGCGCTGAATAAAGACCGGGCGCGCCGGCCAGCGCGTCCACTTCGAGGCCCGAATCATCCGCAAGGGAGATCAATCCGCCGGCTTGGGCGAAGGCGATTGCTTTTTTCGCGGCATTCTCATGATAGGTCGACCCATCTTCTTCTATATCGAGTTGTAACCCGATCTGTCCGGGCGTTACAAATTCGATCCCGGAGCCGCTCAGTAATTCCTGAAATTCCAAAACCTTGCCTCGATT
>JABWAU010000065.1 GCA_013360875.1 Anaerolineales bacterium
TGGTATTCGGCGGACTAAAATCGGCGATCAAGATTCGGGGGGCGTCGGAAACCGTTTTCAGGCAGCGCAGACCGCCGATCTCCCCTGCAATCGAGGGGAGCCTTGCGCCCGTCACGCCGATCGCAAAGGCGGTCAACGAAAACAATAACGCGCCCTCCAAACGCCGTTGCGCCAATGGCATGTTGTAAGACCTCCTGCTGTCGGAACGAAACGGCAAAAGAAATGAATCCCTGACCGAAGATTCCGGCGGATGTTTCGAGCCTGCGACCAGTATGCCGGATGATTCGGCTGGTCTTTTTGCGGCGATCCTGGGGAAACGCCACAGCCATAATGCCGTCATACTCACAAGGATCGTCAGCGTGGAGACCGTGGAGGAGTAGGATTGCGGAAGCGGCGGAGGCACGTATCCCGTCAACGCGAGGATATAGAACAAAATAGCGGCGACGTAGCCGCCAATTTCCTTCAACGATTCGGAAAACCTCTTCAGGGGATCTGGTTTTTCAGTGCCCATTTGCATCGCCTTGCATAATCAGTAGATTACGAAAACGCCGCGTAATTTGCGTTCTCTAACGCAATTACGGGCGGTAGAGAACGCCTAACACGCGCTTTCGTGAAGTACTGATAATATTACTATACAGCAATCAGGAACAAAAATCAACAAAATGGTTTCGCCTGGATCCTCCCTCCCAATCGTCAGATCACTTCAACATCGGCATCTTGATGCCATGACGTTTCGCGGCTGCGATGGCGATCTCGTACCCCGCGTCGGCGTGTCGGACTACGCCCATGCCTGGGTCGGTCGTCAGGACCCGTTCCAACCTCCGAGCCGCTTCGGGAGTCCCATCCGCCACGATGACCTGCCCCGCGTGCTGGCTGTATCCCATGCCCACCCCGCCGCCATGATGGAACGAGACCCACGTCGCGCCGCCCACCGCGTTGATCAGCGCGTTGAGGATCGCCCAATCACTGATTGCATCTGAGCCGTCTTTCATCGCTTCGGTCTCACGGTTCGGTGAAGCGACCGATCCCGAATCCAAATGGTCACGTCCGATCACGATCGGCGCTTTGACCTTTCCCGTTGCAACCAGTTCATTGAACTTCAAACCCGCTTTGACGCGTTCTCCATACCCCAGCCAGCAGATGCGCGCCGGCAATCCCTGGAATGGAACTTTCTCACGCGCCATCTTCAACCAGCGTTTGAGATGATCGTCTTCGGGGAACAACTCCATGATCGCCTGGTCGGTGGTGTAAATATCCTCTTTCTCACCCGAAAGCGCCACCCAGCGGAACGGTCCCTTGCCTTCGCAGAACAGCGGGCGGATATACGCGGGAACAAATCCTGGAAACTCGAACGCGTCCGTCACGCCGTTGTTGTATGCCTGCTGGCGGATGTTGTTGCCATAATCGAACACTTCCGCGCCGGCCTTTTGAAACGCCAGCATCGCACGCACGTGTTTCGACATCGAGTCCATCGCCATCTTCTTGTATTTTTCAGGATCGGATTTCCGCAACTCATCCGCGGCGGCGACCGACAACCCGGACGGCACGTACATCAACGCCTCATGCGCGGACGTTTGGTCTGTCACCACATCGGGAACGACTCCACGCTCTGACAGTTCGTGATAAATATCCGCCGCGTTGCCGATGAGACCGATTGATTTTGGAACCTGTTGATCTTTGAATTCCTCGACAAGAGTCATCGCTTCTTCGAGGTTGTCCACCACCATATCCACGTAGCCGATGGCGCGGCGGCGCTCGGCGCGTTCGGGGTCAACCTCCACGATCAAGCCGACGCCTTCGTTCATGGTGATTGCCAGCGGCTGCGCGCCGCCCATCCCGCCGAGACCGGCCGTCAAAACAAATTTTCCTTTGAGCGAACTCCAACCTTTGAGTTTGGCAAGCGCGCCGAAGGTTTCATATGTGCCTTGCAGGATTCCCTGCGTGCCGATGTAGATCCACGAACCGGCGGTCATCTGCCCGTACATGATGAGTCCCTTTGCGGCGAGTTCGTCGAACTTTTCCCACGTCGCCCAATGCGGGACCAGGTTGGAGTTGGCGATCAGCACCTTAGGCGCGTCCTTGTGAGATTTGAAGATCACAACCGGCTTTCCCGACTGCACAAGCAGGGTTTCATCCTCTTCCAGATCCTTGAGCGATGCGAGGATCGCATCGAACGACTCCCAATCGCGCGCGGCTTTGCCCCTCCCGCCGTAGACGACGAGATCATCGGGTTTCTCCGCCACTTCCGGGTCGAGGTTGTTCTGGATCATACGGTAGGCGGCTTCGCTGAGCCAGTTCTTGCAGGTGAGGTCAATGCCCCTCGGGGCGCGGACAGTTCGAGGTCCAGGCATGATGCGTCTCCTTGTCGAATGAAAAATCCCTCCCGATTATACGCCGGGAGGGATGAGTGACTCTCAAAGAGTCGGACAACGGCTCGATCAGTCCGATCGCATTCCTGATCGAAACCGGAGAGGGAGTCGTTCCAAAGGCTCGAAGGATCTTACGCAGGCATCTCGATCAGTTGCGCAAAGGTGGCGTTCTTCAATCGCCGCACCAGTTCCTCCTGCGCGTCGCACCAGATCGGTTTGATCGGGCAGTTTTCGTCGAACGTGCACGCGCCGCTGTCGCCGACACATTCGTTCAACTGGATGGGACCGTCAATCGCCTCGACCACCTCCAGCAGGGTGATGTCCTTCGGGTCGCGGGCGAGGGTCACGCCGCCGCGCGCGCCGCGCGAGGTATGGAGCAAACCCGCGATGGAGAGCTGCGAAATGATCTTCGCCAAAAACGAAGGCGGAATGTTCTGTTCTTTTGCAATTGTGCTGGTCGCGGAGCGTTCGGAGTTGCCCGCTCTGGCAAGATGCAACACCGCACGAACCGCATAGTCAGCCTGACGGGTGATTTGCATGGCTACCTTCTTTCTGCGCTGCCAAAATAGATAATACCTGTCCGTTAACACGATTTTATTGCCGATGCAACCGTCCGGCAAGTGATAGAGGTCATGGACGAATTATGACCTTTTACGTCGAACAAATACCCTCCCCGCTTCGCCCGCGCTGGCGTCCGGCTCGGGGAGAGTATTATCTAGTCCGTTATCGTCAGGTTGCCAGCCGCCATTTTGACGATGATCGTCAGTGTTGGACCTTCGCCGGATTGGGTGTAATTATCCCCGTCCTGCGACCAGTTCGAACTGAGGTTGACGTTGGCGAGCGCGCTTTCGACGGTCACTTTGGCGTTCACCCCTTTCGGGATGACCAATTGCACATCGCCCGCGCCCGCTTCGATGTTGACCGTGCCGTCTTCCTTCAACGTTCCGCTGAAATCCAGTTTGTAATCGCCCGCACCGCCGGAAAAGATCAGCGTGGAGAAGTTTGCGTTGGCGAGTCCGCTCAAACTCACGTTCGAGGCGCCGGTCTCATATCGCAGGACGGACATTCTGGCGAGGTTCGGTTTCGAGAACGACAGGTTCACCTGCGCCGCGCCGTCTTTCACCGTCAGGCTCGTAAGCGAGAGTCCGCCCAGTTCGTAATCGCCTCTGTAAGCGCCGGCGTTGATGGTCAGGTCGAGCGGCGTCCTGCCGAGTTTGAAGTCCCATTGATTTTTGATGTCATTGAAGTTGACAACGTTCTTCAGGCTTTCCTGCCTGATCTCAACGCTCCCGTCCTTGTTGGTGACTTCGGGTTTGAGTTCGGGGATGTTATAGACCGCCGTGCCGTCCACCAGGTTTTTCGCGCCGGGAGACAGGGTCAGAGAGCCTGCGCCGAACGAGATGGTCAAGCGCGTCTCTCCCTCCCCGGGGGCTGGCACTGTTATGGATTCCTGCACCTCCGCCCCGGGCGTCACGCTCTCGGGCAGATTTACGTCGAAACCGCACGCCAGGCTTGCAAGCGCAAGCACAAGAATTGCTGAAATGATTTTTGCGTTCATTCTTTACTCCTTCGATGAGTTATACGAAAGAGTAATGAGCGGGTCGCGTTACAGGTGTCCCTGTTGCATGTATTTCAAGATCCTGGGATTGTATCTTTCGATGAGGCGCGCCGACTCATCCTCCAGCACGCCCCCGAAATAACTCTTGATGTGACGCCGGATGTAGGGGTTCGATTCGAGGGTGAGTTTCGATTGCACCACGACATCGTTCAAGGCGTAAATGATATGCGGAACATCCGCCATGACGACCGCGCCGAGGCACATGGGACACGGTTCGACCGTGGTGAAGAGGATCGCCCGTTTGTAATCGGTCCAGAGTTTTTCGCCGCCATCGAGCAATGTGTTCAGTTCCGCGTGTCTTAATTGACTTTTCGTTTCGCCATGCCGGGCGCGGCCGCGCGCAATGATTTCCCCGTCCAGCGCCAGTACCGCGCCGATGGGATATTCCCCGGCTTTCCCGGCGGCATCCGCTTCACGGAGCGCCTCGCGCATGAATTTTTCCAGGTCGAGGTCTTCGAGGTCGGGTGAAAGGTATTGTGTCATGGTCTGTCCATCTCATTCCTCGCGCTGAGCGGAACGCAGTGACGGATCACGCCATTTTTCTCCCCTTTGGCATCTCGGACGTTTTGAGCGCGGCGTTCAACGCCTCATGCACCGAGCGCACTTCGACGATTTCAATGCCTTTTGGGTAGCCTTCGCCCTTGCGCAGCGCCTTTGGCACGATGGCGGTCTTGAAGCCGAGTTTGGCGGCTTCCTTCAGGCGCGCCTGCATTTGACCGGGCATGCGTAATTCGCCTGCCAGCCCAATCTCGCCGATGAGCACTGCATCCGCTTTGACCGGAACATCCCTCCACGAGGAGGCGATGGCGGCGGCGATGGCGAGGTCGGCGGCGGGTTCGTCAATCTGCAAGCCGCCCACCACGTTGACGAAAATATCCTGCTCGCCGAGTTTGAAGCCGGCGCGGCGGGTTAGCACGGCGGCGATGAGGAGGAGGCGGTTGAAGTCCACGCCGTTGGCGGTGCGGCGGGCATTGCCAAACTGCGTGGGCGAGGTCAGTCCCTGAATTTCGACGAGGATGGGGCGCGTGCCTTCCATCGTCACCGCAATGGACGAACCCGCCGCGTTGACCATCCGCTCCGCGAGGAACGCCTCGGAGGGATTGGTCACCTCCACCAGCCCGCTCTCGTGCATTTCGAAGACGCCCACCTCGGAAGTGGCGCCAAAGCGGTTCTTGACCGAACGCAGCAAGCGATACGCCTGAAAGCGGTCGCCTTCGAGATAGAGGACGGTATCCACGATATGCTCCAGCACGCGCGGACCGGCGATGGCGCCCTCCTTGGTCACATGCCCGATGACGAAGACCGAGATGCCGCTGGTCTTTGCCAGTTCGCGCAGTTGTGAGGAACACTCACGTACCTGCGAAACGGAGCCGGCGGAAGAATCCAGGTCGGAAAGATACACGGTCTGAATGGAGTCGACAATCAGCAGTTCGGGCTTGGTCTCGTTAATGTGATTGAGGATGACCTCGAGGTTCGTTTCGGTGACGAGCAGGAGATTCTTCGGCAGGTCGCGTTTGCCGCTCAGGCGCAGCGCCCGCATCTTGATTTGTCGTTCCGATTCCTCCCCCGAAACGTACAACACGCGCTTCTGATGCGCCATTTCCATCGCCATCTGCAGCATGAGCGTGGACTTGCCGATGCCCGGGTCGCCGCCGACCAGCACAATGGAGCCCGGCACAATCCCGCCGCCGAGTACGCGCGCGAACTCGCCGATGGGCAGGTGGATGCGGTCTTCGGCGTCAGCGGAGACCTCGCCAATCGGGCGGGGAGCAGACCTCCCCGTCAGCCCGCGAACCGCTTTTGTCTTCTGCGACGATTCGTCGTGGACGACTTCCTCCACCATGCTGTCGAACGTTCCGCATTGGGGACATTTTCCCATGTACGAGGCGGCAACCCGCCCGCATTGCTGACAGACGTAACGTGTTTGTGTTTTTGCCATAAGGTTCTCCCCCCTCTCTTTTTAGGAGAGGGGCCGGGGGTGAGGTCTGGTACGAAACATTCACATCACCGCATACACCTGATTCAACAATTGCAAAAACTCCCCCGCAGGTCGCTCCTTCAAAATCTCCTTGCGCGCCTGGCGGTCGAGCGTGCGTAGCAACAGATATTGCACGGCGTACTTGCGGAAGAGTCTCTGCCCATCTTCCTCGCCGTAGAACTGGATGCTCTTTTGCAAATGTTCACGCACGGTCTCCTGCAACAGCCCATGCGGGACCTGATCGCGGTCATACCCCGCAAAGATCCACGGATTGGCGATGGCGCCGCGCCCGATCATCACCGCGTCGCAGTTCGTGTGCTGTTTCATGCGCTGGATGTCCGCGACGGTTCGGACGTCGCCCGAGCCGACCACCGGTATCCGAACCGTTGACTTCACCTCGGCGATCGCGTCCCAATCCGCGTTCCCGCTGTAACGTTGTTCCTTCGTGCGACCATGGATCGCAATGAGCGAGCCGCCCTCCTCCTCCACGATGCGCGCGATCAACTTGTAGTTCCTGTTGCGGTCCCAGCCCAAACGGATCTTCCCCGTGACCGGGGCATTCAACGCGGCGGTCAACTTCCTGAACGTGCGTGCGATCTTCAGCGGAGTCGGCATCATCCCCACACCCGCGCCGCGGTCCGCAATGGACTTGGCCGGACAGCCCATGTTGATGTCAATGATGTCCGGGTTCAACTCCTGCACTTTGAGGGCGGCTTTCAAAATCAGGTCCGGGTCGTCGCCGTAGATCTGAAACGTGACGGGACGTTCCACGTCTTCGAAGTAAAGCCTCTTCGCCGGTTCCTTCGAGCGGCTGAGGATCTTCTCCACTTTGACGAACTCGGTGTAACTCATCGCCGAACCGAGCGCGCGGCAGATCGAACGGAAGGGCCAGTCCGAGTAGCCGTCCATGGGCGCGAGGATCGTATCCCCATAAATGGGAACGTCGCGGATAAGGAATTTAGGGGTCAGGTCGTCTTTCATAAAGCGACGGCTAGTATAACAAAGATTTTTCCGCCTCGAAAATATGTTACCATTTTGCCCATGAATTTTTCCCGAATTACCGACTATCTTTTTATCGGCAATACCCCTTCACTTCGGGACTATGACACTCTGCGCGGGCTGGGCGTGCGTCTCATCATCAACATGCGCTTCACGCGCGGACCCAAGCCTGATCCCCACCCCCAGCCCATCTCCACGCTCTGGCTTCGCTCCATTGACAGCCCGTTCTTCCCGATCTCGATCCAAAAACTGATACGCGGCGCGCAAGCCGCGCTCGAAGCGATTCGCTCAGGCGGCGCGGTCTACACTCATTGCTCCTACGGACGTCATCGCGGCGTGGCAATGGGAACGTGCATCCTCATCGCGCAGGGATTCGACCCGCGCGCCGCGATGGAACTGATCGTCAGCCGCAGGTCCGTTGCCGACCCATACGCATATTACATTCAGCCGCGCATCCTGAAGTTCGCAAGAGAATGGACGAACCACGCGTAGGACGGGGCGCCGGCTTGCCCCGGCGACGGTTTATGGAACGCATATTGTTTATCGCTTTATTGGTTTGTGTCCTGCTCGCCTCATGCGAAGGGGGATCAATGCCCGCGCCAACCGCTTCGCGGACTCCCGCGCTTTCCGAGCCTGTAGTAAAAATCATATCCGAACCAACCTCCACGCCGCGTATGGTTATCACGCCTTCACCCCTGCCAGTCACATTTGAACCTGCGCTTACTTCCACTCCGCGACCTCAACGACTCGACCCGAACGATTGGAAGAACTGGTCTGTCGTCCCATCCTTCATTGACCCGAGCCTGCAAAAGGTCTACGAACGCGGACTATCGCTCGGCAATGACCCGCGTGCCTTTTCGATCCTCGGCGATTGCCAGACAAGACCCGAAGAATTCTTCGGCATTTTCGAAACCGACCCGACATCGTTACAAGGTCTCCCGCCCGAACTGCGCGAAACAGTCGCGTACTTCAAAGGCTCCTTCAACCGCGATGCCTCCACAACACAGGATGGAACAACCCCCGGCGCGCTCTTGTGGACTCAATGGCATCGCGGCGAATACGGCTGCACCTTTGCAGAAACACCCGTCCAATGCGAACTGCGTACCCACCGCCCATCGTTCGTCATCATCCAGGTCGGCACACATTTCGAATCGCGCAACACCGATTACCTGCACAAGATCATCAATCAATTATTGGATGCAGGCGCCGTCCCGATCCTCGCCACCAAAGCCGATAACCGCGAACTCGACGAACGCATCAACCGCGACATGGCGTTGCTCGCCTCCGAATACGACCTGCCCCTCTGGAACTTTTGGGCGGCGGTCTCCCACCTCCCCAACCGCGGACTCTACACCCGCCCCGACCGTCCGCTTCAGGGCGACATCTACCTGACCGAGGAAGCCGCCCTCATCCACCGCATCACCGGCCTCCAGGCGCTCAACGCCGTCTGGCGCGCGGTGACACAAAAATAAAAAAGACTCCCGTTTACCGAGAGTCTAACTTTCCAACCTTCCAACCTTCTAACCCTTAAGTGGCGGCGCATCCTTGTCATACACGAACACCTGAATATCCAATCCTTCCGCGTTCAAGAGATCAATGGCGGGTTGAAACGTAGCGTCCTTGATGCCCTGAATATCTCCTGCCGGCGCATACACGCTCAACCGCGCCTCTTCGTCCGACATCTTGACCGCCTTGATCTCCGCTCCTGCGCTCACGCCTTTAATCAAATCGGTCATCTTCCTGATTGCATCGTCCAGAGACATAACAACCTCCTTCACTGTGTTTTTCAATGCAAAGACGCTTCAGCGCGCCAACTTCGCCACCGTCACACCCGCGCCGCCTTCCGTCTCCTTCGGCTCCTCGAACGAGACCACATACGGGCTGTTCTTCAATGCATTGCGCACCGCTTCGCGCATCTTCCCCGTCCCCTTGCCATGCACAATCCGCACGAACAACAGACCAGCCGAATAGGCTTTCTCCAAATAGCGCTCCAATTCCTCGAGTCCCTCGTCCACCAGTTTCCCGCGCAGGTTCAATTCCAGACCAGGAGACTTTAGACTTGAGAGCCGAGACCTGGAACTCGAAACTTGAGGCTTGATACTCTCTACCGGTAACTGCCCGCCGATCACTGCCTCACCGGATTTTCTCACCAAATCAGCCAACCTCGCCCTCACGCGCAGACTCCCAATCTGCACCTCCGCATCCGACTCACCCAGGGCTGTCACCACACCCTCGGCATTCAACGTGCTGACGGTGACCCGCTCACCCAGTTTGATTGACGATTGACGATTTACGATTGACGATTGTTCTTCGACGTTCGACCTTTGACGTTCGACAGGTCGTTCCACCTTCTCCTCGATCACTTCAACCTTCTCCTCGATCGCCTTCAACGCTTCGAGCGGCTGCCGTGCCTTCTTCAACTGTGACTTGAGCGACTCGATGTTCTTCTTCAGGATGGCAACTTCCAATTCGCCTTCGGCGCGGGCTTTGGCAAGCACCTCGCGGCGTTCGTCTTCGATTGTTTCGAGCCGCTTCTCCAGTTCCCTCGTCTGCGCTTCGAGGCGGGCGCGGGCTTTTTCCAGTTTCTCGCGTTCGCGCGCCGTGCGGTTGCGTTCCTTGCGGATGTCGTCGAGCAGTTTGTCGGCGCGCAGGTCGTCGGGGTGAATCTCTGCCTTTGCCGAATCAATGATCGGCTGAGGCAGACCGAGGCGCTGAGCGATGAGCAGGGCGTTCGAGCGTCCGGGTAATCCGATTTCGAGGCGGTAGGTCGGACGCAGAGTCTTAATGTCGAATTCCAGCGAAGCGTTGACCACGCCCTCGGTCGAATGCGCGAACGTCTTGAGTTCGGGGTAGTGCGTGGCGATGAGCGTCATACACCCCACTTCGAGCAAATGCTGGAGGATGGCGCGCGCCAGCGCCGCGCCCTCCTGCGGATCGGTGCCTGCGCCCAGTTCGTCGAGAATGACGAGGGAGCGTTCGTCAATCTGCTTGAGGATGCGGATGATGTTGGTGATGTGACCGCTGAACGTGCTGAGCGATTGCTCGATGGATTGCTCGTCGCCGATGTCGGCAAAGACGTTGTGAAAGAACGGCAGTTGCGAGCCGCTTTGCGCCGGGATGTGCAGCCCGCTTTGCGCCATGAGCGCAAGAAGCCCGACGGTCTTCAGCGAGACGGTCTTACCGCCCGTGTTGGGTCCCGTGATGACGATGGCGCGCGTGCCGGGCTTGGGGTCAACGTCAATGGGGACGACGGTGGCGGAATCCAAGAGTGGATGCCTTGCTTTCAGAAGCTTTATATGGGGAAGGTCAAAAGTCGAAGGTCGAATATCGCTTGAACTCGAAGACTTTTGACCTTTGACCTTTGACCTTTGACTTAAAACAGGTTCTGACGCTTTCAACTCTTCCGCATACTTCGCCTTTGCAAAGACCAGGTCGAGCATGGCAAGGTTTTCGATGCCGTATTTGAACTCAGCCGCATGTTCGCCCACCTGCATGGACAGTTCGTGCAGGATGCGTCGTTCTTCTTCGCGCGCTTTCAGTTCGAGTTCGCGCAGTTCGTTGTTGAGTTCCACCACTGGCAGGGGTTCGATGAACAGGGTCGCGCCGCTGGAAGACTGATCGTGAATGATCGCTTTGATTTGCCCCTTGAATTCGGCGCGCAGGGGAATGACGTAACGCCCATCGCGCTGGGTGATGATGGGCTCCTGCAGTTTGTTGCCCGCCTCGGTGAGATAGCGCTGCAAACGCGACATGAGGCGGTCGTGCGCGATCTTGACCTCGCGCCTTAGCGTGGCAAGCTTTGGGGAAGCGGAATCAAGCACCTCGCCGCGGTCGGAGAGGACGCGTGTGATGGCATCCACAATGCCGTGCGTTTCGGGGAGTCCAGCCGCAATTTGGGCGAGACGCGGGTATTCATCCGCTTTGCGTTCGAAGGTCTTTTTCAGTTCCCGGCACGAGATGAGCGTGGATTTTACGTCCAGCAGTTGCTGAGGATCGAGCGTGCCGCCGCGCGCCGCCAGGTCCACTGCGGGGCGAATGTCGTGCGCGCCGCCAATGCCCACCTCCTGCACGGAGAACAGACGCCGCGCCTCGGTCGTTTCGGCGAGGCGGGCAAGCGCGAGGTCGTAGGAATCGGTTGGCTCGAGAGCAAGCGCCAATTCCATCGAAGCGGAAAAATCGCAGAACGACTTCAACCGCTCGCGAATTTTCGGGTATTCCAGAACTTGCAGACTTTTTGCATCCATTGCGGGAATTATAACCACAGATAAAAAAGGATGAGACGAACATCCCCACAACAATTGTGGGTGGTATGCCAAAAGTTGTGTAAATTCGTACCGCGAGATTACTTTCGCGCCACTTTCAGCATTTGCAACCTCATTTCGGGAAAACGTGTTATACTCCCACCGCTCTTCAAGAGCGCACAGTTTGGGAATTGTTTTGGTCACTCTGAACGCCCGATGAACGTGTAATCGGGCTTTTTTGTTGGGCGGGCTGCGCTGAAAAGCCAGGCTCGATTGGCAGGAAGGAAGTGAGACGGAGTCATCGAAACTGGTCGCGTAGTCGGTTAGTCTCATGGTCTGATAGTCCGGACGAACCGACTCTCGACCACCCAACCATCTGACTAGCGACTATAAGACTAATGACTATCAGACTAAAGGAAACGATGACAACCGCATTTACCTCCCTCCACCTGCGTGACGAAATCATGCAGGCAATTACCGAACTCGGCTACTCCACACCGACGCCCATCCAAACCGCGCTGATTCCCATCATGCTCTCCGGGGCAGACGTGATCGGTCAGGCGCAGACCGGCACCGGCAAGACTGCCGCCTTTGCCCTCCCCATCCTTCATCACTTTCAACCGCAAAAGCATGTGCAGGCTCTGGTCCTCGCGCCCACGCGCGAACTTGCCCTGCAGGTCGCCGATTCGATGAACGAGTACGGCAAACATCTCAACGTGCGCGTACTCGCCGTCTATGGCGGTCAGCCTTACGGACCGCAAATCAGCCGCCTCAACCGCGGCGTGGACATTGTGGTTGGCACGCCCGGCCGTCTGCTCGACCTCATCGAACGTAACGCGCTCAACATCAAACACATCCGCACGCTTGTGATCGACGAAGCCGACGAAATGCTCAACATGGGGTTCATGGAGGACGTGGAAAAAATCCTCGCGGAGACTCCTGCCGAACGGCAGACCGCGCTCTTCAGCGCCACCCTGCCCCCGCGCATCCGCTCCCTCGCCAGCCGCTTCATGCGGGACCCTCAATCTGTCACCATCAAACGAGACTCGCTCAACGCCTTAGCCATCGAACAACGCTACTACCTCGTCCACGAAGCGGACAAGACCAACGCCCTGACGCGTCTCTTCGAGATCGAGCCAATCAGGAGCGCGCTGATCTTCGCCCGCACCCGCGCCGAGACCGCTACCCTCGCCAACGAACTGGTCGTGCGCGGCATCCCTGCCGAAGCCATTCACGGCGACCTCGATCAGAACGCCCGCGAACGCGTGCTGGGACGCTTTCGCGCCAATCAGTTGAAAGTGCTGGTCGCCACCGATGTCGCCGCCCGCGGGCTGGACATCGAGGACATCTCGCACGTCTTCAACTATCACCTGCCCGACGACGCCGAAGTGTACATCCACCGCATCGGGCGGACGGGACGCGCCGGAAAGACAGGCGTTGCCATCACACTGCTCTCGCCGAAGGAAAAACGCCGTCTGCGCGAGGTGGAGGCGCTCACCAAACAGCCCGTCGCCAAAATGGAAATCCCCACCGTTGCAGACATTCACCGTCACCGCGAACACAAGGTGGTCGAGACGATGAAAATCTGGCTTGGGCGCGGACGCTACAAGCGCGAACTCGAAATGGTGCAGGAACTCATCGCCGAAGGCTACGATCCGCTGAACATCGCCGCTGCCGCCTTGAAGATCGCCCGTGCAGACGAGAAACAGCGTCCGATTGCGGAGATGGGGGAGGTGAAGGCAGACCCCAAATGGAAAGCGGAAGGCGGAAAGAAGGAAAGGTTCGGGAGGCGCGAAGAGTTGGGACGTGGGAGCAGGCAGAGGTTTAAGGGCGATGCGTCTCATGAAGAGGGCATGGTTCGCCTGAAAATCAACAAGGGCAGGTCGAGCGGCGTCCGCCCGAACGACATCGTCGGCACGATTGCCTTCCATGCCAACATCCCCGGTTACACCATCGGCAAGATTCGCATCGAAGACTCGTTCTCGTTCGTGGACATCCCTGCAGACCTGCTCGAACAGGTGATGACGCACAACGGCAATTACCGCATCGGAAAAGAAAAGTTGAGCCTGGCGAGAGCGAAGTGAAATGACAGTCCCCGAAAGTCGGGGACTTTAGTTTCACGGACGACACGGATTTTTTCCGTGCGTCGGAATCACGGGGATTGCCAGAGAGTCGTCGTCTGATTACGAATAATCTTGAACACATTCGGTTACAATTAAAAGCGATGAAGCAGGGTCGAGCAGGCGACTTGAACTTTGGGATTCGACATCGGATTCGTATGCTCCCACCTGTAGACGTGTTGCAAAGCATGAACCTCAACGACCTCCGCAAATCTCCCCTCTTCGAGGGCTTGTCCGACGGGGAGTTACGGCAACTCGTGGACAATGCCGAGCATGTCTCCTTGCGCGCGGGCGAGGCGCTGATCAGGCAGGGCGAGCCGGGGGATACGGCGTTTGTGGTGGTAAGCGGGAGATTCGAAGTGACGAAACAATCGGGGCAGTCGCTGATCAAAATAGATGTCCGCAATGCGGGGGACGTATTGGGTGAAATGGCATTGCTTTCGCAGTCGCCGCGTTCCGCCACCGTGACCGCCGTCACCGATTGCGAGGTATTGCGCATTTCAAAGGAGGTCTTCGATAACCTGCTTTCGACCAGTCCATCCGCGGCGATGGCTGTCCTGCGCTGGGTGATGGCGCGCTTGAGTCAGAATGACGCCCTGCTCCATCAGCAGGAACGGATGGCGGCGCTCGGCACGTTGAGCGCGGGGCTGGCGCACGAGTTGAACAATCCCGCCGCCGCAGCGCAGCGAAGCGCCTCGGAGTTGAACAAGACCCTGTTGAAATTGCAGATCCTGACGCATCAGATCGAGTCCATGGCTTTTCGACATGATCAGACCGACTGGCTCGATGCCTTTATGCAGGAATCGTCGCGGCGCTTCGCGTCCCCGCTCGATCTCGAGGCGTTGGAGAGGATCGAGTTGGTGGATCAACTTCAGGTGTGGCTGGAGGCGAACGGTGTCGGGTTTGCATGGGAGTTTGCGCCGGCGATGGTCAACTTCGGGTGGAATGCCGCTGAACTGGAAAAGTTGAAGGACAGCGCGTGCTTCGACCTCGCCGTCCAATGGCTGGGAATCGGCTGCATGACGGTGGGATTGTTGCGGGAAGTCCAGCAGGCGACCGAACGAATCTCGCAGATTGTACAGGCGATGAAGGCGTATACGTATCTCGATCAGGCGCCGCTGCTCGAAGTGGACGTGCACGAGGGGCTGGAGAATACGCTGGTCATCATGCAGCATAAGTTGAAACACGGCGTGACGGTGAAGCGCGAGTATTCGTCTGACCTGCCGCGTATCGAGGCGTATGCCAGCGAGTTGAACCAGGTGTGGACGAACATCATTGACAACGCGGTGGACGCGATGAACGGGAAGGGCGAGATCAGGATACGGACCTATCAGGCGGACGGACGCGTGGTCGTGGAGATCATTGATAACGGACCGGGCATACCGGAAGAGATCCAATCCAGGATCTATGAGCCGTTCTTTACGACGAAGCCGCCCGGCAAAGGGACGGGTCTGGGTCTGCACATTTCGCATGATATTATTGTCAACCGTCATCACGGGCAGTTGCTGGTTGAATCGAAGCCCGGCGAGACGAGGTTCAAAGCGACGCTGCCGGTGAGGATCAACAAATCGTAACGCGACTTTCAAGTCGCGCAACCCAAAGGCGGCGCTGCAGGCAAGGAGATTGCTTCGCCGGTTGGTCGCGACACGTTCCAGGTGTACGAGCGGGAAAAGCGCCGTCCACCCGATCAGCGTCTCCCCGCCACGACATCAACCGTCAAAGGAGAAAACATGAACGACGATCAAATGATGAAGGATGTCCTCCTGTCTGTGAATACAATTGCCAGCGTGGGATTGTCCGCCAACCAGGAGAAGGAGAGTTATTGGGTTGCCCATTATTTGAAGGAGCAAGGTTACAAGATCATCCCCGTCAACCCGACCGCGACGGAGATATTGGACGAAAAGGCTTATCCCGATTTGTCGTCCATTCCCGAAAATGTGGATGTGGTGCAGATCTTTCGCAAGCCCGAGGACGTTCCGCCGGTGGTGGAGGAGGCGATCAGGATCGGCGCAAAGGTGGTGTGGATGCAGGAGGGCATCGTCAACGAGGCAGCCGCGCAAAAGGCGCGCGAGGCAGGCTTGCAGGTCGTGATGGATGCCTGTATGCGCGCCATGCACCGCCGGTTCAATATCGGACCGAAGCCGGTTGGGTTGTGATGACCCGGTTTACCGGCCCGAAGGATTCGATCCTTCGGGACGGTTCCAATTATCCCTTTATCAAACTCAATCGTATCGCGCGCGGGTCGCGCCCAAAGGCTAGACGTTTCGCCCATGTGGTTGGGAAGGAACGCAGGGCGCGCGCGTCCATGAACGCGTGCGATCGTGTTTTCCAACCCGCGGCGTTCAGGGCGCGTTCGATCCGCTCCGCGCCCGACTCCAATGACCAGCCCGAAGAGTCGAGCGCCTCCGCGTTGAGGCAAACCTCCATCCCTGCGCGCGGACGCGTCACGGCGTCAAGCCTGTTTATCAACGAAGGGCTGCCGTTCAACAGGCTTTCGAGCAGGCTGCCCCAGGGGAAGTTGACGGTGAGGCGATCCGCCAGTCCGTTCAATTCATAAGGCAAAGCCTGCGCGCTGGCAATGACGAAGAGCGCGTTCGGCAGCTTGATCCGTGAGTGGGCGCGCAGGTTCTCGCGGCATGCATCCATGCCGATGAAAAAGGCGTCGTGATGTCTTTTCGCCATGCAGCGCACGAAGCGACCGTCGCCGGTTCCGAGGTCGAGCGTGATACCGTCGTAATTTGCGACCCGTTCCATTAGTTCGTTCAAATTCAAATCGAGGGACGTCCTGCCCCGAATTGTTTCCATGCGAAACCTCCATTCTGTCGTTGGGATCGAACGAGACAGAATGAAGCGGGGAGGACCGCGCGCGCGATATGCAAACGCGAAGACGCGCCTGATGCGTCAGGCGCCATCGAGATCGTCGGGGGTCGGTTTTTTACGAGTTATGGAAAACGCGAAATGATCCCCACTGTACGCGCGTATCGTTTTGGGTTCAGCGATGAATTAACAGGGAGGGCGGGCGAGAGACTTGTTCATGGCGGGCATTATAACGCTTCGGCCGGGAAGTGAAAATCAGAGTTTCGTATGAGGCGCGGCTCGCTCGGGCATCATGTAACCGTAGTAGTCAAAGTCCGTTTTGCCCCTGCGGAGATCAAGGCAGATGCAACCGCTTCCGCCTTCTCCGGCTCGACCAGCGCGATCATATTTCCTCCGCGTCCGCCGCCGCTGAGTTTGGCTCCCAATGCCCCGGCATTACGCGCCGCTGAGACCAATCTGTCGAGTTCGGGCGAGGAGACGGTCATTTCCTGCAACAACGCGTGATTCTGATCCATCAATTCGCCTAACACTTTCCACTCGCCACTTTCTATTGCCTCTCGCGCCTTCTTTGCAATTTCACCAACCTTATCGAACACCCCCTCCCATTTTTCCTTATCCGCCTCCCACAATTTCCTCACATCGCCCACGGAGTCCTTCGTCGGCGCGGGGAGACCGGTATCGCCGATGACGATGGTGAATGGTTTGCCGACCTGCAACGTCTCAATGGGCTGACCCTTTACAAAGTAAACTGGCTTGACGTACGTGACGACCGTATTGTCAATCCCTGAGGGCGTGCCGTGATGGAGTTTTTCGATCTCGTACGCGAATGCGTTGACCTCTTCGTCGGTCATGGGATGATCGAGATGCGACGACAACGCGCGGAGGAGGGCGACCGTCACTGCCGCGCCGGAGCCGAGACCGGAGGCGACGGGGATGGTCGAAGCGATCTTGATTTCGAGATTTGGGAATCTGATTCCCTTCTCCCTTTGGGAGAGGGGCTGGGAGCGAGGAACGCGCGAGAGAAATAAAAAGTTATGGATGACAGAAGCAATCGGATGGTCGGAGGGAAGCGAGTTCAGTTCGGCGTGAAGGTCAATGTCCGGAGCGTTGATCCAGATGCCGGGGCGGTCTGAATCGGCGACCTCCACATCCGCATGGACCTGCGTAACCGGCGCAGCCAGCGCGGGTCGTTCGTAAACGACAGCGTGTTCGCCGAAGAGGATGATCTTGCCGGGCGCGGAGGAAGCGGTCATGTTGGACAAATTTAAATTTGTCCTACGAGAGATAGAACACCGCGATCACAGCCACCCCCCACAACAAGACCGTAAGTTGCAGCGGGCGGTCTTTGAGCGCCACTTCTTCGGGCGAACCTGCCGCGTGACCGGTTTGAATGAGTTGCAAATAGCGGAAGATGCCATACACCACGAACGGGATCGTGAGCATCATGCTGTGGTTGTCGGGCAGGTTCTCGGCGGAGAAGGTGTATAAGGCGTACGTGACGATGGTCATGCCCGAAACGATGGTGATGTACTGGTCGAGCAGGGGAATGGTGTAACCATCCAATACTTTGCGGTGCGAACCGGCGCCTTTTTCGAGCAGGCTCATTTCGGCGCGGCGTTTTCCAAAACCGAGGTAGAGCGAGAACAACACCGTGATCACGTACAACCAGGGCGAAAAGCGCTCGACCGTGATGAGCGTCACGCCCGCTGCCACGCGCAGCACAAAACCCGAAGAAACGATCAACACGTCGAGGACCGGCACGTGTTTGAGCCAGCGCGAATACAACAGGTTGATGGCGAGATATACCGCGAGGAGGCCGGCAAAGAGCGGTTCGAGCAGGTAGCCCAGGGACAACGACGCCAAAGCCAAAACGAAGGCGCTCGTCGTCGCGACGGAAATCGGCAGTTTGCCCGAAGCCAGCGGGCGCTTTTTCTTTTCGGGGTGCTTGCGGTCGGCTTCGATGTCCGCGATGTCGTTGAAAAGATACACGGAACTCGAGATCAAACAGAACAACAGAAAACCCTCGAGCGTCCGCACGAACGGCTCGCGCAGGAACAGTTGCTTGTCGAAGATCAACGCGAAAAAGACGAAGCCGTTCTTTGTCCATTGGCGCGGGCGCATGGTTTTGAGCAGGTGTTTGAGCATGGGGGCAATTTTACCTTTTTTAGGCGCGGGAAGTACAATTGCATCCATGACGAAAGTGCGGCTGGATGTGTTACTCGTGGAGCGCGGACTTGCCGACTCGCGCGCCAAGGCGCAGGCGATGATCATGGCGGGGCAGGTGCGCGTGGCGGGTCAGACCGTCCTCAAACCTGCCGCAAACGTGGACAGCGACTCCACGCTGACGGTGGATTCCGGTCCGCGCTTCGTCTCACGCGGCGGCGAAAAACTGGACGCCGCGCTCGAAGCATTCGCAATTGACGTGAGCGGACTCGTCTGCGCGGACGTGGGCGCGTCCACGGGCGGCTTTACGGATTGCCTTTTGCAGCGCGGCGCGGCGAAGGTCTACGCCGTTGACGTGGGAAAGGGAATCCTGCACTGGAAACTTCGCAACGATCCGCGCGTTGTCGTGATGGAGGAGACGAACGCGCGGTACGTCGAGTCCCTGCCGGAGCCGGTTTCGCTCATAACGATTGACGCGTCGTTTATTTCGTTGAAGATACTTCTGCCGGTGGTGAAGAAGTGGTTTGCAGATTTTCCACTTTCCACTTTCTCAATGGAAAGTGGAAAGTGGAAAGTGGGAGGTGTCATCGCCCTCATCAAACCCCAATTCGAGGCTGGTAAAAGGGATGTCTCGCGCGGCGATGGGGTGATTCGTGATCCCAAAATTCACAGGCAGGTATTGATGGATGTATTGTCGTTTGCGCAGCGGGAAGGATTTCACATTCGCGGGCTGATCATGTCTCCGTTGTTGGGACCGAAGGGGAACGCGGAGTTTCTCGTATGGCTGGATCAGGCGTCGGGTGGGGAAGGAAGCGAAGAGGTCGCTCGGATGGTGGAGAGGGTATTGGAAAAGTCACAATAAGATGAAGGAGCGGCGCGAAGAGTCCGTCTGGTAAAATTCGCCCATGTCCCCATCATCCACCGATTCAGAATTCGCCCTCCCCAACCCACAACCGTTGCTGATCGTGATCTCCGGTCCTTCCGGTGCGGGAAAGGATACCGTGATGCAGCGCATGAAGGAACGCGGACTGCCGTTCCATTTTGTCGTGACCGCGACCACGCGCCCGAAACGCTCCAACGAAACGCACGGCAAGGATTATTTCTTTGTTTCCAAGGAGGAGTTCGCGCGCATGATTGACGACGACGAGTTGATCGAACACGCCATCGTATACGGCGATTACAAGGGCATCCCGAAGCAGCAGGTGCGCGAGGCGCTCGCCAGCGGCAAGGACGTGGTGATGCGCATTGACGTGCAGGGCGCGGAGACGGTGCGTAAAATGGCGCCCGAGGCGCTGATGATCTTCATCACCACCGAAAGCGAGGAGGAACTGGTACGCCGCCTCGAAACGCGCAAGACCGAGACCGCCGACGCGCTCGCCATCCGCATCGCCACGGCGCGCAAGGAGTTGAAACGCGTCGAGGCGTTCGATTACGTGATCGTCAACCGCGACTTCCGCCTGGACGAAACGGTGGATACCATCCGCGCCATCATCGCGGCGGAGCATCACCGCGTGAACCCGAGAAAGGTATCGTTGTGAGCAGTTATCCCACGTCCGACTCCCCGCAACCTGTCCGCGTGGCTTTGCCCGCCTCCGTTCCCTACGTGACCTACGCCATCCTCGGCGTGACGGTCTTCGTGTACCTCCTGCAGATTGCCAGCGTGTTTCTCTTCGGTTATCCGTCCACGTTTTCGAACATCG
>JABWAU010000066.1 GCA_013360875.1 Anaerolineales bacterium
GAAGTCCGCACGAGAGAAGATCGAGGCGGGCGGGGGCGTCGGATAGGGCGGGTTGGTAGGGGTGATGGTCGGCGTAGCGGTGGGCGGGATGGGGGTGTTTCAGATGATCCTTACACAAAAATAGAATACAGAAAAAGGGATCGAAATTCAATAGGTTGATGGAAATTTTAAGAACAATGTCCGACAAATATCATTGTGAGCCCCTCGCGCCGACATCGTCCCCTTGTGGGATAACTCTCCGCTTTAAGATACAATCGTCCCCATGAAAACCGTCCTCTTCCACCAACACGGCGGACCGGAGGTCCTTGAATACGCGGACTTTCCCGCGCCCGAACCGAAACCCGGTGAAGCGTTGATCCGCCTTCACGCCGCGGCGCTCAACCGCGTGGATGTGCTCGTGCGAATCGGCTGGGCTGGCTTGAAGTTGGAACTGCCTCACATCCCCGGTGCGGATGGAGCGGGAGAAGTTGTTGCGCTTGGCGAACTTACAAACGAAGAATCTTCGCGTTCTTCGCGCCTTCGCGGTTCAATCAACATCGGCGACCGCGTCGTCATCAACGCCAATCTGGGATGTGGGGATTGTGAGTTTTGTCTCGCCGGAAAAGACAACATGTGCCGGAACTGGCATCTGCTCGGCGAGACAGTGCGCGGCACGTATGCGGAATACATCGCCCTGCCTGTAAGGCAACTTTACAAGTTGCCCTACGATTTCGATTATCATCGCGCCGCGGCTTCGGCGCTGGTCTTTCAAACGGCGTGGCATTCGCTGGTCAGGCGTGGGAACCTGCAAAAAGGGGAAACGGTCCTCGTCGTCGGCGCGGGGGGAGGCGTGAACACTGCCAGCGTGCAGATCGCCAAATGGATGGGCGCGCAGGTCGTGGTCGTGGGAAGCGACGCGAAGAAGTTGGAGAAGGCGGGGGCCCTCGGCGCGGACATCCTGATCGACCGGTCGAAAGAATCGGATTGGTCCAAAGCCGTCTATCTCGCCACGAACAAACGCGGCGTGGACGTAGTTGTGGATAACGTCGGCACGACGTTCATGCAGAGTTTGCGGGCATTGCGAAAGGGCGGAAGACTGCTCACCGTGGGCAACAGCGGCGGAGCGAAGTTCGAGTTCGACAACCGGTACATGTTCGCCAAACACCTGAGCATCATCGGCTCGACCATGAGCACGCTCGAGGATTTCAAAGAGGTCATGGACATGATCGTCGCGGGGACGTTCCAGCCTGTGATAGACTCGACCTTCCCGCTCAGGGACGCTGCCCTCGCCCAGGAACGGCTGCAGAAAAACGAAAACTTTGGAAAGATCACTTTGGATATTTCCCCTCTCCCCGCTTCGTTTCCGCTCGGCGCGGGTGGGAGAGGGTTAGAGAGAGGTTGATGAAACATTCGAACTGGTTCGAAATATTGCTGGTCGTCGTTGTCATGACGATGAGCCTGTACGCGGCGCTATCCGACGCGCAAAATCTATCCATGAGATGGTTCACGCGGGACGACGCCTATTATTACTTCAAGGTCGCGCAGAACATCAGCGAGGGACGCGGCTCCACCTTCGACGGGATCAACCTCACGAACGGATACCATCCCCTCTGGCTTTGGGTCTGCATCCCCATCTTCGCTCTGGCGCGCTTCGACCTGATCCTGCCCCTCCGAATCCTTCTCCTCGTAATGAGCGGACTCTCCGCCGCCACCGCCATTCTGTTGTATCGCGTGATCGGAAAGGTGTTCGCTCCCGCCATCGGAGCCGTTGCCGCCCTCTACTGGGCGTTCAGCCGGGACATTCTGGCGCGGGTCTACCAGCAGGGACTGGAAACCGGCATCGCGGCGTTCTTTGTCGCGTTGTTCGTTTATAAATTGTTCGAATTCGAAAAGGCGTGGAGAACCCAACCGGTGACCAAAAAACAACTGGCGTGGCTGGGCATCCTTGCCGTGCTGGTCATGTTCAGCAGGCTCGACCTGGCGTTTCTGGCTGGCATGGCGGGCATCTGGGTCGTGTTCCGCAAGCACGCCATGAGATACCTGCTCCCTCTCGACATGGTTTTCATCATCGTCTCGGCATTGCTCGCCCTGATCCACCGCGTCACCTTCAGGGAATATTACAACTTCTCGGACGTGGCGGTGACGATGATCGCGCTTGGCATGGTCGTGAAGATTCCCGCTGCGTATCTTCTCGGCCTGTACCAGCGATCCGTCATTTCGGATTTCAGCGCTCTCTCGAAACGGATCGGGCTGTTCGGCGTCTCCACCTCCGCGCTCGTGGGCGCGTTGATGATTGCCATCACACCGCTGGCGCATTTCGAGGGTTTCCCGCGTTCCGCCATTCTGTATGACCTGATCGTAACCATTGTCCTGTTCAGCCTGGCAAGGGCTGGCGCGGCTGGGTTGAGGACAAAACCGCAAAAAGCCGTGGACCACCCCTCCCCCCTCGAACAGTTCATCTCCGAATGGAAGGTCTGGCTGGCGGAAGGCGGTGTGTATTATGGCATCGTGTTCGGCGCGCTGGGGCTTTACATGCTCTGGAACAGGATCGTCTTCGGGACATTCTCGCCGGTCAGCGGGCAGATCAAGCGCTGGTGGGGCTCCCTCGATGGAAACGTCTACGGCGGCTCCGCGGCGGATGTCCTCACGTTCTTCGGCATTGACTATCAGGGAGGAGGAACCGCGTGGCATCCCATCTCCACGCTTCTCGGCAACTGGGCGGGGGCATCGGGCGGCACGAACGAGATTCAACGTTACCTGATGCTGCTCGCCCTCTTTGCGCTGGCATCCTACTTCGTCCTCTGGATCAATAAACACAAGGCGAAAAATGCGATCGTCCAAATGAGCATCATCCCCCTGCTGTGCGCGTCGTGGATGCAGGCGCTCTCCTACCACATCACAGGTTACTCCGCCTTCAAGGAATGGTACTGGGTCAGCCAGGCGATCGCCATCGTATTCGCCCTGGGTTTGATCGCCGGAATGCTTTATCAAACCGTCCGCAAATACCGCGCATCGCAGGTCTTTCTATGGCTGGTCGCCGCGGGCGTGGGACTCGGCATGGGCGCGTCGTTCTGGACCTACGTCCAACGCGTCATGCCCTACGGCAAAACCCCGGCCGACGCCCCCTACAACGACATCGCCGCGTTCCTCGAGGAACACACCGAACCTGGAAGTATGATCGGGATAACCGGCGGCGGCAACGCGGGCTACTTCATCGCAGATCGCACGGTTGTCAATATGGATGGCTTGATCAACAGTTACGAATACTTCCAACTCCTCAAGAACGGGGAAGCCGGCGCGTATCTCGCCGGGATCGGCATGGATTACATCCTCGCGAACACCTACCTGCTCGAGCAACTTCCCTACAACGGTCAATACGCCCCCTACACCGAATGGATGGACATTCGCTACGGCGGCAAGGACCTGGTGCGTTATCATCCCGTTACACAACCATAGGACGCGGCGCTTCGGACTCACGAGGAGCCTGCCCCTGTTTCAATGGAATTGATCCATGCCCCGGAAAAGACCCTTCGGTGTAACCCTGCTGATGTGGACGGTGTTAAGCCTGTCAGTGTGGGGCGCGGCGCGCTGCCTGGCAGCCCTGCGCTCGTGGGACGTGTTGCGCGAGTTCGCATCCAGCCTCAGCCCGCTGTATCTCGCTGCAACGGGAGCAGGCTGGTGCGTCGCGGGAGGCGCCCTCCTGTTCAACATCCTGAGGAGAAGGACGTGGGCGCGTCCCGCCGTCGTCGCATCCCTCCTGGTCTGGTTGCTGGAGTATTGGGTCGAGCGGATATTCTTCGAGACGCCGCGCATGAACCTGCCCTTTGCGTTGACCGGTTCGGTCGCGGTCGTTATCATTGTGTGGATACTGGCAATCCTTCCAGGCGTCAAATCCTTTTTCGCGAAAAGTGAGGCACATGAACAACCAGTCGAAGAACCAAATTCTGCATGAGAAGCGCGCGCAGTCGCGCCTCGGCGGCGGACCGGAACGCATCGAAACCCAGCACAAAAAGGGACGGCTGACCGCCCGCGAACGGATTGACCTTTTGCTCGACAAAGGCTCCTTCCGCGAAGTGGACGCCTTCGTCCAGCATCGCACCGCCGATTTCGACCTCCACAAACAAAAATACATGAGCGACTCTGTCGTCACCGGCTGGGGAACCATCGAGGGCCGCCTGGTATACGTGTTCTCGCAGGATTTCACCGTGTTCGGCGGTAGCCTGGGCGAGGTCCATGCGGAGAAGGTTTGCAAGATCATGGACATGGCGATGAAGAACGGCGCGCCGGTCATCGGTCTGAACGATTCGGGCGGCGCGAGAATTCAGGAGGGCGTGGTCTCGCTGGCGGGATACGCGGACATTTTTCTCAGGAATACCATGGCTTCCGGCGTCATCCCCCAGATTTCCGCCATCATGGGACCGTGCGCCGGCGGCGCGGTCTATTCCCCCGCGCTAACCGATTTCATCTTCATGACGCGCAACACCTCGTACATGTTCGTGACCGGTCCCGACGTGGTCAAAGCCGTGACACACGAGGAGGTGACGCAGGAGGAACTGGGCGGCGCCAGCGTGCATTCGGAAAAATCCGGCGTCTGTCACGTCGCTGCGGACAGCGAAGCGGACACGCTGTACCTCATCCGCAAATTGCTTGGTTATTTTCCGCAGAACAATATGGAGGACCCGCCGTTCATGCCGGGCGACGATCCTCTCCGCATGGACGAGACGTTGAACAACATCATCCCCGACGATCCCAACAAACCCTACGACATCAAGGATGTGATCCGACCGATCATGGATGGCGGGCAGTTCTTCGAGATCCACGAGAATTACGCGCAGAACATCGTCGTCGGCTTTGCGCGTCTGGGCGGACATTCCGTCGGGATTGTGGCGAATCAGCCCGCCGTGCTTGCCGGTGTGCTGGATATCGACTCGAGCGAGAAAGCCGCGCGCTTCGTGCGTTTCTGCGATTCGTTCAACATCCCGCTGGTTACGTTCGTGGACGTTCCGGGCTTCCTGCCTGGCACCGTCCAGGAACACAACGGCATCATTCGTTCGGGAGCGAAACTGCTGTACGCCTATTGCGAAGCGACCGTGCCGAAACTGACCGTGATCACGCGCAAGGCGTATGGCGGCGCGTACGACGTGATGTCGTCCAAGCACATTCGCGGCGACGTCAATTTCGCCTGGCCCTCCGCCGAGATCGCCGTGATGGGACCCGACGGCGCGGTCAACATCATCTTCCGCAAGGAACTCGAGAAGGCAAAAGACCCTGCAAAGAGGAAAGCGGAACTGGTCGCGGAATATCGCGAGAAATTCGCCAGCCCCTACGTCGCTGCGGAACGCGGCTACATTGACGACGTGATCGAACCGAAGGAAACGCGTCCGCGCCTGATCAACGCGCTGGAGATGCTGAGCAACAAGCGCGACGCCAACCCACCGAAGAAACACGGAAATATACCGTTGTAAATATGTCGTTGCGAGGAGGCGTTCTTCCCGACGAAGCAATCTTCTGTTAATGGGGGATTGCTTCGAGCAATGAACGCTCTCGCAATGACATCGTGAGGTGTCATGTTCAAAAAAGTATTGATCGCAAATCGAGGTGAGATCGCGGTGCGCATCATCCGCGCCTGCCGCGAACTTGGCATCGAAACCGTCGCCGTTTATTCCGAAGCGGACCGCCGCGCCTTGCACGTGAGATACGCGGACGAGGCATATCTGCTCGGTCCCGCGCCTTCGCGCGAATCCTATCTGCGTGCGGACAAGATCCTGGAGATTGCCAGGAAATCGGGCGCGGACGCGATCCATCCGGGCTATGGTTTCCTCGCGGAACGCGACGACTTCGCCGCGGCGTGCGAGGAGGGCAGGATCGCGTTCATCGGTCCGAAACCGTCCGCCATTGCCGCGATGGGAGATAAAGCCGTGGCGCGGGCGACCGTCATCAAGGCGGGCGTGCCGGTCGTGCCGGGGACGGAGGACGTGGGCAACATGACCAACGACGACCTGCTCGGCATCGCCCCGAAGATCGGCTTCCCGTTGTTGATCAAAGCCACGGCAGGCGGCGGCGGAAAAGGCATGAGGGAGGTCAGGTCGCTCGAGGAGATGCCAACCCTTCTTGAGTCCGCGAGGCGGGAGGCGGAATCCGCTTTTGGGGACGGCAACGTCTATCTCGAAAAACTGGTCGAGGGCGCGCGGCACATCGAATTCCAGATCCTTGCCGACTCGCAGGGGAACGCGATCCATTTGGGCGAGCGCGAATGTTCCCTGCAACGGAGGCATCAAAAATTACTGGAGGAAGCGCCCTCCCCTGAACTCGATGAAGAACTGCGGAATCGCATGGGATCGGTCGCGGTCAAATCCGCGCAGGCGGTCAATTACGTCAACGCCGGCACGATTGAATTTCTGCTCGACAAGGACAGGAACTTTTATTTCCTCGAAATGAACACCCGTTTGCAGGTGGAGCATCCGGTGACGGAGATGGTCACGGGCATTGACATCGTAAAGGAGCAGATCCGCATCGCGCGCGGGCGCGCCCTCAGTTACAAGCAGGAGGACGTGCATTTCAACGGGCACGCCATCGAGTGCCGCATCAACGCCGAGGACCCGTACAACAATTTCATGCCGTCCACCGGGCGCATTACGCACAGTCTGTTACCCACCGGGCCCGGCGTGCGCGTGGATACGGGCGTGTACCCCGGCTTCGAGATCACGCCGTTCTACGACCCGATGATCGCGAAACTGATCGTGTGGGGCGAGACGCGCGCCCAAGCCATTTTGCGGATGCGCCGCGCGCTGGAGGAGTATCGCATCGTCGGCGTGCGGACGAACATCCCCTTCCACCAGACCATGATGGACTCGCATCGCTTCATGGCGGGTCAATACGATACGCGCTTCGTCGAGGAACGTTTCTCGATGGACGACGCAGAGGAACACCGCAGAAAGAACGAAGAAGTCGCCGCCATCCTTGCCACGCTCGTCGCTCACCAGCAGACGGAACGCTCGGCGCAGTTTGTCCAGCGCAACGAGCGGGATACCAGCAACTGGAAATGGGTCGGGCGCTGGGAAAGAATGCACAGGTAATCTTGATACGGCGATGTGGGTCGGGTCTTCCCGCATGATCTTCGCGGGAGGTATCGAGACCAGCGCCACCCACTCGACCAACGGAAGAAAATATGAAATACATCACAACCGTGGACGACAAGCAATTTCTCGTCGAGATCATTGACGAAAAACACGTCAGCGTGGACGGGAGAATGTACGAGGTGGATTTCGAATCCGTGAGCGGACAGCCGGTCTATTCGCTGATCGTGAACGGCAGGTCGCACGAGTCCTACATCCAGCCCGGCGACGATGCCTGGCAGGTATTGTTGCGCGGGCGTTTGTACCCGGTCAAGGTCGAGGACGAGCGCGAGAAACGTTTGCGCGCCGCGGCAGGCGGAGGCGTGGCGGAGACCGGCGAATTCCATCTCAAGGCTCCCATGCCGGGGCTGGTCGTTGCCGTGCCGGTGGCGGAGGGGGAACACGTCAAAAAGGGACAAGTGTTGGTCATTCTCGAATCCATGAAAATGCAGAATGAACTCAAGTCGCCGCGTGATGGCGTTGTCAATCGCATTCGGGTCAGGGCGGGCGAGAGCGTGGCACAGAAGCAGGCGTTGCTCAGTGTGCAGTGAGCAGTGAGCGGTGAGAAGATGCAGGAGACGGAGGTCAAGTTCCATGTGCGGAATTTGGAGAGGATCGAATCGCGTCTTCTGGATTTGGACGCTCATTTGATCCAGCCGCGCATCCTGGAGACGAACATCCGCTTCGACCTACCCGACGGCGGACTCCGTTCCGAGGGGCGTGTCCTGCGCCTCAGGCAGGATACCGCCGCGCGGCTCACGTACAAGGGCGCCAGTAAAAACGAACAGGGAGTTTTGAGCCGCAGGGAGGTCGAATTTGTCGTGGAGGATTTCGAAAAGGCAAAACTGTTCCTCGAAGCGCTGGGATATCGGAAGTTGTTCCATTACGAAAAATATCGAACGACGTATATTTTGGAATCAGCAGGCTTGCCTGCGGTACCCCAACGGCAAGCCGCTGGATCCCAAATCTGTCACATCATGCTCGACGAACTGCCCTACGGAAACTTCGTGGAGATCGAAGGCGATTCCATCGAGGCGCTCCGGGACATCGCGCAAAAACTGGACCTGAAGTGGGACGCCGCAATCGCGACAAGTTATCACGCGCTGTTCGAGCGGTTGCGCGCGAAACACCCGCAACTCGACCCCGCGCAAATATCCTTCGCCGCGTTGAACGGAATGAACGTCACGGCCGGGGAATTATCCGTCCAGGCGGCGGATGGTTGACACGCAGGGGGTATAATCCATCCACGACCAACAAGCCGTCTTTGTCATTCCAAAAGAGGAGAGAATACCATGCCGGTCTATGAAATTTCCAACCCGCTGTCGAGCAACCTGAGTCTGCGAACAGGTCCAAACGTGATCTTTGGGAGGATTGCATCTCTGGCGCCGGGACTCAAGGGAAAGGGCGATTTTATTATGACCTATCAGAGTCCCCTGGTCGTGGAAGAGATCCAACGCGCCCAGGCAGGGGATCAATGGATGCACGTGACCGAGTTGAACGGCGCGCCCGCGGACGGATGGATGGCGATCAAACACCTGGGCAGGGCGTATCTGGCGTACACGCAAAGCACCGACGCGGATCTGACCGTGTCTTTCGGCGTGGACCTGGAGGGCTATCAACCCATCGCGTTGACCGGGATATTGAAACCGAAATGAAAACCCTGAACGTTTCAGTAAAGATCAAGCCGACCGGGGTGTTCAGGGTGCGCGGCTACGGCGATCCGCTCATGATCGAACTCATGGGACTCGATACCAACCTGACGGGTCCCAATTTCAACCACGTTGACCTGTGGCATCCCGTCGGCGGATGGGGAGCAATCCACAAATTCCAGATCCTCGACCGCCAGGCGATGAATTACCTCATCTCCATCCAGCCCAATGACTTCAACGAATGGGGATTCACCCTCGCTCAAAAGATGAACTGGCTTGTGGGAGTTACAGACGGAACGACCCCGGACCGTCCCTACTGGACGGAAGGCGCCAAGTGGGACGGAAACTGGCACACATTTTCATTCGGCATCATGGTCTTCGGTCATCAACTCGTCAAGGTCGAAACGGACGCCAATGGAAAGCCCAGGGAATGGGTATTCAACACCGCCTTCCCCAACGATCCCCGCAAGCGGGATGTCGTGTTCTACAAACCCGTCGGCATGAGGCGGTCGGAGATCGGAAAATTCACGCATCAAACGCATCCGTGGTTCATCCAAAGAGCGACCGCCGCCAACCACAACCCCAAACCCAACTCCATTGACTACAACCCGCGCGGCATCATGTATCACCCGGTCTGGGACCTGCGCGACTGGCGGACGAATTACGGATCAGACCTGTACCTGGCAAAGGATTTTTTGATCTAGCGTCTTCGTGGAGAACCAGGGAATGCAGAAATAAGCGGGGGCGTTGGTCAGACCGAAGAGCGCAGTCGTATTCTGGAAACCCGATACCGATCAAGATCGTTCGATAGCAACCCCGGACAATCCAAAGGAGAAAAACGATGACATCGAACCGCCAGCCCGATCTTTCCAATTACGTCAATCCATATTCAACGCCCTATGAAGACCCTTATGACATTCGAACCAGCGAAGCGTCCGACCCGTTTCGCATCCTCTTTGCAGAGATGGAAAAACTCTTTCATGCCTGCGCCAGAACATCCGCGGAAAAAAGGATCCTCGATGTCGCCATCGTTCTGCCCGGCACCATGCGGGAATTCGGCAAATCAATGGATGCGCAATATCTATATCCCGTCACCAGCCGCCTGCAAACCATGTGCGATAAACTTGGGTTGGGTTTCGATCTGGATGCCAAGATCTCCTGGGAATGTGACGACCTTGCGCTTGGGCGGGCAAGCAGCGACCATATAGTCGAAAAACATCACCTGGCGGACCTGGCAAAATATTTTCCGCCTCAAGGGGACGATGCAAATGATCTGGACGCATGGGTGGATAAATGCAGGACAAGGATGATCGAAACGCAGACCGATCTTTTTCTCAATGCAAAAGAGACGTTAAGCACGCGCAACCTCATCGTCGTTGGCGGTCCAAGGGTCAATCAGGTCATGGCAAACCTGTGTCACATTTTCCTGCTCCATTTCAATTGCCTGGGCGAGTTGGGCATGTACCTCGTCCCGCCTGTGGGGAATTTACCTTTGAAATTACGAAGGGTGTCCAATAACAACAAATGGGATGAGTGGCTGGATAGAACCTGGGAGGATCGAAGCATTGGTTGGGTACACATGATGCGCAATCCCTGGGCGACCCGGGAAAAACCGCGATTCCTTATCTATATCGGAGGGTTCTATGCGCAAGGCACCCCCGCCGCAATGAAGAAACTCTCTGAAATCTTCGACTCTTTCCTGGACCCTTCCATGAACGGAAAACCAAACAGGCAGGCTCTGCTCGAGCAAAATTCCGACTTCAGGATTGACGGTCATGCAGATCATCACATACCAGCCCATGTGGTCGAAGCGCAGGTAAAAATACCGCTCAACTGGTTTTTCGAGGCAAAAAGACCGGGCCTCAATGCAGCAACGCCCCTCTGGTCAATCACGCCCCCGGCATTCGAAGGCAGCATTGCAGGCTTCATTCCCATACTGGAAAAATCTCAACACCGGGAAACGCAGGCGGCAACATGACAACCGACGAGAGTCCCGATTCCATCAGGGTATTGAACAGCATACTGCGGATATTGGTGGAGTCATACGAACAGACAGCCGCCCACAGTTCTCTTATGATTCGCGACTCGGACCTGCGCGCCGGCGAGAAATACTTTACAAGCCTTAATCCTGAATCGCGGAACGATCCGTTTTACCTGGAATTGATATGGGGCACCGTGCTTGCCATTGGGTTGCAGGCTGCCATTGACGGCATTCCCCCCGACTGGCTTTCTGATGTGCAAAGATTTTTTGCCGCTCTGGGCGGTCTGGCTCTTGCCCTTGGCTTCCTGTCGCTGCGATGGTGGTTTATCTGGCGCACGAGGGGCATATATCAAACGATTCTATCGAGGACCTTCCAGGATATTAGCGACGCATATTCCATCCACAGCGCGCTGAATGTGCGATTGCAACGGGACAAACAATTGAGGGTGGCACTGGAAGCCGTTTTGTTGCCGTTGAGCGGAAAGTCCTGGGAGGAGATCAGCAGGGCGCGATATTTGCCGGAAGTGCGGGATAACATAGACCGAATCGCGGAGATAGACCGCCAACGCATGCTCGATCTAAACGAATACGAGCGGAGGGGGGAGATTACTGGCTTGAATTACTGCAAGCCACTTTGCGAAGCGAATTGCCCGGATTCGTCTGCGCGTACCTCACCAGCGCCAGAAAAAGTAACGACGTTAAACAACGAAGCCAGAATCTAAAAAAGTGGCGCGCAGATGCAATTCGCCTGTGCAACGCATTGTACAAAGTGGACAAACGCT
Organism: Anaerolineales bacterium; assembly: GCA_013360875.1. Classification (GTDB taxonomy): domain Bacteria; phylum Chloroflexota; class Anaerolineae; order Anaerolineales; family Villigracilaceae; genus Defluviilinea. The sequence continues at coordinate 11,507 of JABWAU010000066.1, forward strand.
TCGCTGGTAATAAACCCGCCTATCAACAATTACTCAAGAGATTGGACGAAGTCAAGGATTTTAGCAAGATAGGCCTTAACCAATTGTTGATCGCCTGCGCCGCCGAACCATTTAACTACACGGGACCACGAGCCAAGTTGCCAAACAAATTCTTTTTTCAGTACGATTTCACGGCCCCATCCCCGGACTTGCAATCACTTGCAATGTAACCAATGGCGGATTTTGCCTGGTGCCGCGAATTCTTCATCAGAAAACGCCATTGAAAATAGCCTGAAAACAACGTATACTGACATTGTTCATCCGCATCCAACTCGCCAAGGAAAGGATTTCCCCATGACCGCACATTTGCATCCTATTAACTGTATCGTTCCCCCGCACATGCTTGAAAAGATCGCCACAAACGGAACCGAAGCGCAAAGAAACCTGGCAATCGAAACGCTCAAGGCGTCCGAGCGAATGCGCGGCCAGCGCCGTGCATTAATGGACTTCTCTGCCGCCGCGTTCCGCGTCGCCGCAGCCGGAGCCGGAAAGGAACGCATCGTCTACGACGCGAAGAACGGCACCTCCCTGCCCGGCACGCCCGTCCGAAAAGAAGGCGACCCTCCCTCCTCCGACGTGGCGGTCAACGAGGCATACGATGGAAGCGGCGTAACGTACGACCTTTTCAAGGACATCTACGACCGCAACTCCATTGACAACAACGGCATGAGAATGGACTCCACCGTCCATTACAGAAAGGGCTACGACAACGCCTTCTGGAACGGTGAGCAGATGGTCTACGGCGATGGAGATGAAGACCTGCCTCCCGCGGAGCGCCTCTTCAATCGCTTTACCATCGCCATTGACATCATCGGTCACGAACTGACCCACGGCGTCACGCAATTCGAGGCGAAACTCGTTTACTCCTTCCAGCCCGGCGCGTTGAACGAATCCATGTCCGACGTGTTCGGCTCGCTCGTCAAGCAACGCCACCTCAACCAGACCGCCGCCGAAGCGGATTGGATCATCGGCGCGGGCTTGCTGACCGAAAACGTGAACGGCGTCGGCATCCGTTCCATGAAGGAGCCGGGAACCGCCTACAACGACCCGGTATTGGGCAAGGACCCGCAGCCCGGTCACATGAAGGATTACGTCAACACCGTCAGCGACAACGGCGGCGTGCATATCAATTCCGGGATCCCCAACCGTGCCTTTTACATCACCGCCACAGAACTGGGCGGTTACGCCTGGGAAAAAGCCGGGCAGATCTGGTACGTCACCCTCAGGGACAAACTTGGGACGAACTCCCAATTCCAGGATTGCGCCAACCTGACGTACGCCGTCGCCGCTGACCTTTTTGGCGCCGGAAGCCTCGAACAGATGGCGGTGAAAAAAGGCTGGGCGGAGGTCGGCATCAACGTGGACGGCACCACTCCACCGCCCGAACCCGGCGGCTGTCTCGAATCGCTCTTGCGTATCATCGGCGCCGCGCCCGCGAAGAAATAGTGACAACTATGAAATTCGAAAAGATCAGATTCGAACGCAGCGGCGGGTTTGCCGGAATCCGTCTCGCGACGGAGATTGAAGCGGAGGCTCTTCCCGAAGACCAGAAAAAGGAAATCGCCGAACTGCTCGACGATATGGATTTCGAGGAACTGCCCGCAAAACTGGCGAACAGGATGCCCCTCCCCGATGAGTTCGTCTATTCCATCGTCGTTGAATTTGGGGATCAAAAATATGAGGTGATGGCTGGCGAATCGGCGCTGCCCGGCGACGCGCAGCCGCTGATCGAAATACTCGAGGGCATCGCAAAACAACGGATGAGAAAAAAGGATTGATCGGCGATCAAACCCGGAGAGCGAACCCGCCTCCGGGTTTTTTCAAATATAATCAGTAGATCACGAAAATCCTGCGTAGGTCTGCGCTCTCTAGCGCAAACCTGTCGTTAGAGAACGCCAAGTACGCGCTTTCGTGAAGTACTGATCGCTACACACCGTCTCGAAGGTTTGGGCTGGGAACGTGTCGGGTTTGCGGAGGACCTTCGGGAGGCGCACGGCGCAAGACGAGACACACAAAGACACGCAGCGAGGAAGGAGTTCAACTTGAGGAAGATCATCGGTCCCGACGTAAGTTTCTATCAGGACGACCCCAACACCCCGAACGGCATTGACTTCAGAAGAATGAACAACGTCGCGGATTTCGTCATCATCCGCGCCGGTCAAAACCTCTGGTTCGACCGCGATTTCACCAGGAACTGGGCGGCGGCAAAACAGGCGGGCTTGCCGCGCGGTTCCTACTGGTTCTACGATAGCCGCGCAGACCCCAAGGCGCAAGCCGAACTTTGGGCAAACCTGATACGAGACGACATGGGCGAACTGCCGCTCTTCGCGGATTTCGAAGAAACCTACAAAGGCGAATTTACAGGCTGGAGACACTGGAGGACCTTTCTCGACCATCTCCGCACGCTCGTCGGGCAAAAAGAGATCGGCATCTACACCGCCTATTTCTACTGGGTCAACAACGCCCCCAATCCAACCACCCAGCCGAACGAACTCGAATACTTCCACCGCTACCCTCTGTGGATCGCCAACTACGGCGTCGAAACTCCCCTCGTGCCAAAACCCTGGTCGCCGAACGAATGGTTGTTCTGGCAATTCACCGCCATGGGCGACGGCATCCTCTATGGGGTGGAAAGCGCCGAGATTGACCTGAACTACTTCAACGGCGACGCGCAGGCGTTCGCAAACCGCTTCAACGTTCCCGCGCCGCAAGATCCGACCCCGCCACAACCCAGCGGCAAAAAATACGTGGTCAACGCCGGGGCATTGTACGTGCGCCAGGGACCCGGCACGAACTACAAAGCCATCGGATACCTGCAACGCAACGACATCGTCGAAGCGTACGACCACAACGAGGACGGGACATGGCTGTACGTCAAACGCCTGAGCGACGGATTGATGGGCTGGTGCTCGATCACCTACCTGGTCCCCGTCACGCCTCCTCCCACGCCGGAGCCTGAACCGCCACCCCCGCCTCCTCCGCCTGATCCGGGCGATGGCGCGCGCTATCGCGTCACCGCCAGCGCGCTGTACGTCCGCGAAGGACCCGCCTCCTCGTTCAGGTCGGTGGGCTTCCTCGTCAGGGACGATATCGTCGTCGAACTGGAATCAAATTCGGATGGGAGTTGGAAGCGTGTCCGTCGCCTGCGCGATGGGTTGACGGGCTGGTGTTCGGTCAAATATCTGCTGCTCGTCAGCAACCCGCCTCCCGACGGTCCACCCCCCGACGGGACGCGTTACAAAGTGACTGCCGCCAGCCTGAACGTGCGCGAAGGTCCCGGCTCGAATTTCAAATCCCTGGGCTACGTCAGGCAGAACGAAATCGTGGACGGGATCGAAACGAATGCCGATAATACGTGGATTAAGATTCGTAGGACCGATGGGTTGACCGGCTGGGCTTCCGCGCGGTATCTGTCTGAGGTCGCCGCTCCGCCCCCGCCCGACGATGGGACGGGAACGAAATACCGGATCACGGCGACCCGCCTGCACGTCCGCGAGGGACCCGGCACGCAATACCGGTCACTGGGATACATCCAACAGAACGAGATCGTCACTGCCTTCAACGCCAACGCCGATCAAAGTTGGAGGCAGATCCGCCGGAGCGATGGGCTGGTCGGCTGGTCGTCCGCAAGATACATGACCCCGGTGACATGATTGACAATGCGCATCGTCCCGAAGGCTTAGTCTTCGGGACGATGTTCATGTTTGCGGCAGGGAAGAGCCTCGCCTACGGCGGGGGCCAGGGAATGATCGCAGGTTCGGAAAACCCGTGCTTTTCGACTGTATAAAGTTTCCCGGACGATGGCAAAGCGCACCCTGCCTCGTCCTTGACCTCGTAATTTGTGGTGTATTGATCGGGATAGGAGAACGTCCACCACAGGTACGCGCCGTTCTGACAGACGAATAATTCCAGCAGGTAGCCGCGGTCGTCATCCGATGTCATGTGGACTTGGTTCCAGGTGATAAGCACTTCGTTCCCATTTCGTATCGCCGTCACACCCTTCGGCGGACCGTACATGTTGCTCCCGATGGATTGCAGGTTCAGTTCCTTGTAGGCGATCAACGATATATCCCCCACCACATCCACCACAGACGGGGCGACCCAGCAAAAATAGTTCAACTTATCGAACTTGACGTACAACCAGTTGCTGTAAATGAACCTTCCGCGAACGGTGCCTGTATCTCCCGCGTACAAATCCGCCGCGTGGAGGTAGGCAACCGAGGGACCGTAGCGGCAATGCGCCTGCTTGTTCACGGTCACGGACGGGAAGGCGTAGGTCGGCGTGGGGGTGATGGTGGGAGTGAAGGTGATCGTAGGAGTCAAGGTGATGGTCGGCGTGGGCGTGAGCGTGGGGGTGAATGTTTCGATGGGAGGCAATGTAAGCGTGACGGCGTGAGTCTCCGCCTGCGTTTCGGTGGCGGAGGCTGGCGTGGCGGCAGACGGAAGATTGCAGGCAAGGATAAGAATGACGAAAAGAGCGGGCAGGAAATATTTTTTCATTTGAACTCCATAGCATACCGAAACGCAGACAACAACGCCAGGATATTTTTTCCAAGCGCGTCGTTGGCGTAGCCGCCTTCCATCACAATGACGGTCGGCAGATCGAGCGATGCGATTCGCCCTCCGATCCCGGCGATCCCTTCGGTGGTGACTTTGACCGTGCCGAGCGGATCGGCGGCGTAAATATCCATCCCGGCGGATACCACAAGCGAGACAGGCTTGAACTCGCGGATCAATTCGATGGCTCGCTCGAGCGTTCCCAGGTATTCGGCGTCGCCCGTCCCGGCGGGCAAGGGGAAGTTGCGATGGAACCCAAGTCCCCTGCCCTCCCCGCGCTCGTCTGCAAAACCGACGAAGTGCGGATACTCGAAATCGGGGTCGGCATGGATGGAGATCGTCAACACGTCGTCGCGTTCGTAGAAAATATCCTGGGTGCCGTTGCCTGCATGATAATCAATATCGAGAACGGCAACACGTCCCTTTGAGGATAACCAATTCGCCGCGACAGCCGCGTTATTGATGAAACAATATCCGCCCGCGTAATCCTTCCCTGCGTGATGACCAGGCGGGCGACAAAGGGCAAAGGATGAAGATGGCGATTGAGTGATGGAGTGAAAAACATATTCAGCCGCGCTCAACGCGCAATTGACGGAAGCCAGCGTGGCTGGATACGTCCCTTCGACGATGCAAGCGCTCAAGTCCATGATGTAATAGCCGGCGCGTCCGAGCAACGATTTCGGTCTTTGAGGATGACGCCTCAGCGCGAAGGTGGCGGGTATCAGCGTGGAAGAATCTTTGGGTTCGGAAGCCAGCCAATCGGTCCAGGCGGAAGCGAGGAAATCCAGATAGTCATCGTCGTGCACCGCGCGGATCGGGTCGAGTCCGAAATCCGACGGTTCGCAAATCTCCGCCCAACCTGCCCGGCGCAATGCTTCAAGGATGCGATCCATGCGGTCGGGGTTTTCGAGATACGGCACGCGCAAGCCTCCGTCGAAAACCTCAAAAGGCGGATCGTGACGGCGATGCGTTTCGGAATAAAATACCTTCATGGCGCTCCGTAAGATTTACGCCATAATTGTATCAATAGAACGGAGGAAACATGGAACTATTCGAAGCAATTCATGGCAGACAATCACAGGGAAAGGTCAAACCCGACGCCGTGCCGCGCGAGACAATCGAAAAACTCTTAAGCGCGGCGGTTCAGGCGCCAAACCATTACAAGGTGCGACCGTGGCGATTCGTCGTGTTGACCGGCGAGGGACGGAACAGACTCGGCGACGTGATGGCCGCTTCGCAAAGGGACCGTCAGCCTGATCTGCCGCAAGTCGCCTTCGACAAAATCCGAAGCCTTCCGCTCCGCGCGCCGGTGGTGATCGCAGTGGGCGTGGACAAACCGTCCGAAGAAAAGGTGGTCGAGATCGAGAACGTATGCGCGGCGGCGGCAGCCTGCCAGAACATTTTGCTCGCCGCGCAGGCGTTGGGATTGGGCGCAAAGTGGCGCACAGGTGAATGGGCGCGTGACCCGAAGGTAAAGGAGTTTTTGGGCTTTGCGCCGGACCAGCACCTTATCGCGTTTCTTTATATCGGTTATCCCGAGTTCACGCTCGAACCGCGTGAAAGACCGTCGTTCGAGGATCGGACGGTGTGGGTGGAGGGGAAGTGAGAAGTGGAAAGTGGAAAGTAGAAAGTGAGAAGTGGAAAGTGGGAAGCGAAAAGCCTGTCCTCCCGAAAGAGCATCGGGGCGATGTGAGCGAAGTCGAAGGGTGGAAGGTGGATGATAAAGAGCGATGGGCTTGAATGGCTCATCGCTCTTTTTATTGCTCAGGTGTTTACCTGTGTACCTGTGCACTTGTGTACCGGTTTACCTGTCTACCTCTCCTCTCGGAGAGTGTTTTGAAATTCAGACCCTAAAGGTTTTTCTGGCGAATCGGATTCAAAATTTGCACAGAAAGCCTGCTTGAAATGCTTTTTTTGCTTGCAATAGAAACCTTTAGGGTCTCTGTCTTATATTTTCAAAACACTTTCTCACGGCTCGCTGACCGTCAACGATTCGAACGACACCTCCACCGGCAGGGTCTGTGGGGACGAGACGCCGATGCCGATCATGCCGCCTCTGAGGTTGTATTTCGCGTCCACGAGCGTTTTGACCAGTGTATCGTTGACGTAGAGCGTGAGTTCGTTCCCGTTGCAAACGGCTCGATAGGTATTGGTCGCCTGCCCCGATTTGATCGCGCCGGAGCCTCCCCCGGCAAGTTGGACGTATCCCTGCAGGGCGGTGGCGGCCGGGTCATGCGCGCTGATCGAATACAAACCTGCGTTCGAGACCATGAACTCATACCAGTTTTCCCCGTTGTAATGACAGACCAGGCTGACGCCGTTGGCATTATTGCCGTAATTCGCGGTCGTCAGTTCCAGTTGAACGCTGGAATAATCGGAGGCATTGTTCACCAGGTAAAACCTGGGGATCTTTTCCGCGTCCGGCGAGAGTTGAACGAACAGACTGCCGCCATCTGTTCGAGCGTTGACCTGATTTTCGGAGCCGGTCACCATGAAGCGTTCCCACGACGCGCCCAGGTCCGCATCGAATTCCTCCGTATAAAGGAGTTGGGAAGCGGGAGCCTGCGACGACACGTTACCGGACACTTCGCCGGCTTGGATTTCCACAGGTTGCTCCGCTTCATCCGTCGCGGCATATTCCAAAATAAGATTCCCATCGGGATCGCGAACGCGCCATACGTGGGCGGGATACGTCTCCTGCCGGTCGGTTTCTCCTGCGGGAATGGTCAGGTATAGTTGTTCCTTCCCTTCGAAATCCACCCAATACACCTCCACGTCGGTTGCCGTATTGTTCGTAAAAACAAGGGTGACAACCTCGTTGGCGGGCTGCGCCTCATCCGCTGCTCTGGGTTCGGGAGCGGACACCACGTATCCAAATAACGAAAGACTGCAATCATCGCGATACAGGTAGCGTTGACACTCCTCCGCCGTCAGAGGTTCGAGTTCGTATTCCTGCGCGATCTGCAACAGGGCATCATAGTCAATCGTGAATTCCTTGGAAGTCTTGTCGGCGCTGGCGGTCAAAACCTTTTTGTTGTCCGGGCTGAAAGCGACGGAATAGGCGTCCTCGTTATTCCCCTCGTATTTGTAGATCTCCTTGCCGGTTTCCGCATTCCACACGCGGACCGTGGTGTCCGCGCTCGCCGAAGCGATCAGTGAATCATCCTGGCTGATGTCGAGATCGAAAATCCTGCCGGTATGCCCGGTCATGACGTTCATTTCCCTGCCTGTGTCGGCGTCCCATTTCCTGACGGTATTGTCAAACCCGCCGGTATACACATATTTGCCGTCACGACTGAAGATTGCAGTGATCACCTGATCGGTGTGACCGCGTAGTTCCACCAGCAATTCACCGGATTCGGCATCCATGATCTGGGCAACATTACCGGAGGGAACCACGAAGCGTTTTCCATCCGGACTAATCCTTGGGTTGTACCCGCCTGTGTTGATTCCGCGTATGAAATTACCGGTCCGCGAATCCCATACGCTCACAACACCGCTTCCCTCCGAAAACACAGTACTGCCATCAGGACCAAAAACCGCCGATTCAATGGTGGAATCCTGACCCTCCATCGTCAGAACAGGCGCAGCCTGTCCCACGACCCAAATCGAAATCGTGGAATCATGGACGATAACGACCCGATTGCCATCCTGCGGATCAAAGGAGACTGAGCGGCCGGTAAATTGACCAACGACCTCTCCCGTCGAGGCGTCGTGGATTAATATAACGCCGTTATCGTCAACCGTGGCGATCCATTTACCGTCCGAACTGTAATCGGCGTCCGTGTTGGGGGCGTTATGCTGTTTGAACAGCAGGGTCTCGATCCTCAGGTTCGCCGCCCACAATTTTGCGGAGGAATCCCAACTGCCGGTCACCATCCGATCCCCGTCCGCGTTGAACGCGAGCGAGTTCACTTCTCCATGATGCGCCGACAGGTTGAAACGTTCGGTGCCGTAGACCCAGTCCCAGATCTTGATCCCGGCGGATACCGTGACCATACTCAGGTTATCCGGGGCAAAATCCACGTCGTAGATGGTCGCCCGATTCCCGTTCAGCCGCTGGAGTTCGATCCCATTTTCCGCATTCCATACCACCACCGTCTTATATCCTCCCGTAAGGACGCGCGTCCCATCCTGGCTGAATGCCACAGACTTTACAGACGTTCCGGATCGAAAACCTTCCGGGCGAAGTTTGAAAAGCAGGGAACTGGTTTCAACATCCCATACGATGGCGGTGCCGTCGTCGCTTCCGCTGACCAGCCGCGCGCCGCCCGGGCCGAAGTCCAGCGAGTTCACAAAGTTGGTGTGGCTGGGCAACGACACTTTCAGCGTTCCCGTATCGGCATACCATAATTTGACGAGATTATCGTCACCCGCCGTGGCGATCCACCTGCCGTCCGGGCTGAAGTCCAGATCGTTGATCCAACCATCGGGATGCCCGGCAATGGCGAACAATTCATCGCCGGTGTTCACGTCCACTACCTTTGCGGTTCCGTTCGAACTGGAGATGCCCAGTCGCCTTCCATCGGGGCTGAAATCCAACCCGGAAATGGAACTTTCGTCGTTGAACGGATTCAGGGTGTGAACCGTTTCCCGGCTTTCCACGTCAATGATCCTGACCATCCCATTGTCGTCGCCAAAGGCAGCGTAGGCGCCCGTTGGGTCGTAGGCGGTCTCCCATACGATCACGTCGTCGTTGAACCAGGTATGCAGAACGTTGGGCGTGTTCAAACTGGAGAACAGGGCTGACTTCGATTCGTCAAGGACAAATCCATCCGCCTCCGTCTCCTGAATGGATAGCAAAGCCAGCATCAGGCTCAATTGCGTATCGCTGTTCCTCTGGTTGATGGCTTCCGACGCCAGCGCGAGCGCGTTCGCCACGCGAGCAACCGTTTGAGCGATTGCCTCATTCTCCTTCGCGATCTGCTCGTTCGCCACGGCGGTCGCGGCGTTATTATCCGCCCTGATCTGTTCCGCCACTGCGGTATTGGCATTGTTATTAGCGCGGACGGTTTCCGCCTCCGCGACCCCCCATTGAATAAACGCAAAAATGGACAGCGCCAGCAAAGCCACGCCCACCACCGCCGCGATGATGCGGTTTCGTCTGCGGATCGACGCGGCGTATTTTCGAGCGGCTTGCACGTATTCGACGTGCAGGGGCGTCGGGGCCGGCTCCTTGCCTGCCGCGCCCTGACCGATGAACGTCTCCGCATCCTGCAAGTCGTTCCCCCGCACGAGATAACTGTCATTGCGCCCCTTGGCATCCCATTCCTTTGCCCGGTTGAACAGGCGCGTGTGCTGGGCAAGCCAGTCCAGGTCCGTGTTGATCGCCTCGACCAGCGCCGGCAGGGTCTTATCCAGTTCCTGTTCGTCGCGGATGAAGACCCAGTTATGGGAGGAAATCTTTTCGTGAAGTTTTGATTCCTTGCCCGGCTCGCGGTATAGAATGGGAATGAAGCGTTTGTTACTCTCCACTGCAAGTTCGATCTCTTTCTTGCAGACCTCGGAAGCGACCGAATCCGGGCTGATCACAAAGATGAAGGCATTCGAAGATTGGATGCCCTTGGTGATCTCAGCCATCCAATCCGCGCTGAGGGGAATCCCCTCCCAATCCACCCAAATATCCTCGGGGGCAAAGCCCTTTGCCACCAGTCCGTCATACAGCTGCTTGACAAAGACCTTGTCCTTGCGGGAGTATGAGATCATCAAACTTGCGGTCTTGCGGGGTGTGGAGGAGTCCTGAGATTCCATCTCGATGTCCGTCCTTTCGTTAATTGGACATACCTTGTCCTGTATTACTAACCCCCCTATGGGCAATGGGTTACTGCCGGGTTTCCAGGATTTCCACCATCAAATCGGGACGGTCCGTGATGATGCCATCTACGCCCCACTCGATGTATTGCCGCATCAGTTCGGGGTCGTCCACCGTCCACGGTTCGACGCGGATATTTTTGGCGTGCGCCTCGCGGATAAAGCGTTTCGTCATGATCGGGATGTTCATGGATTCCGCCGGGTCATAAGGCGGCTGGATGGATTGATATTGCGGCGCGACCAGCCCGCTCAGGAAGATTTTGCCGAGCAACACGAAGCGGGTCACTTCGCCGCGTGAAGCGGAAGTGGCAACCTCCGGGCAGGTCGAGCGGAAGTTCCCCATCGCGTCGTCGTGGAAGGAGGCAACCATCACTTTATCCTGCATATCGTATTTGCGGATCAGGTTGCACAGAGGAGCGTCAATCGGGGTCTTCGTCAATTTGATCTCGATCACGTAACGCATCTGCGGAAACTTCTCGAAGGCTTCATCGAGGGTCGGAACCGTGATGCCCAGTCCGCGATAGGGAAACGTCTGTCCGCCGTCCTTCGACCAATCGTACGCCGCGTCGAGTTTCTTCAACTCTTCGAGCGTCATATCTTCGATGCGACCCATGCCGTCGGTTGTATCGTCCACCGTCTCGTCGTGCATCAAAACGATGTGACCGTCCTTCGTGATGTGCGCGTCCATCTCAAGGACGTCTGCTCCTGTTTCGACGGCTTTTTCGAAAGCGTACAGCGTGTCGCCGGGCCAGACCCCATCCCCGCCCTGGTGCGCGATCACGAGCGGGCGCGTCACGTCATCGTAATAAGGGTGGGATGGCGCGCCCGGTGTGAACAGCAAAAACAGCAGAAGGACGGTCAGGGTCAGCGCCAGAAGGGCGCGCACGGGTTTTCTTTGCATGGTTTCATCAAAAAACGAAATACCGCGCAATGGACATGAAGACCAGCGCAAGGAGCAGCGTCACGGAGGCGGTCATCGAAAAGGTGCCTTGCTTCTTCTGCAACGCCCTCATCTGCGACATCTGTTCATCCGTGGGCTTGCCCTGAAATTGCGCGCCGAGTTGCGCCATGGCTTTTGTCGTCTGCCCAATCAGAATGCCGAACACAAAGCCGACCAGCGCGAACCCCGCGCCGATCCCAAACCCGATTCCCGCGCCGGAGCGCATCCAGGCGGTGGCTGAAAAGCCGCTCGAGTCATTCCAATACAGCAGGAAGCCCGCAAGGATGGTCAAGCCGGCCGCGGCGGACATCCGCTGGCTGAACTTCAGATTCCCCATGAGATGACCGATGAATTTCTGTCCCGCTTCCGCCGTCGCGCCGATGGCGGGAGCGATGAAAAACGTCATCATCAACGTCCCGCCAACCCAGAAGACGCCGGCGACGATGTGGACGATACGCAGAAGCCAGATGTAGTAAGTCATTGTTCTCTCCTTTGGTGAATTGGACACGGTGTATGCAACACTTGTAACGCGCAACTGATACGGCGCGAACTCCCTCGTTTACCCGCTCCTCCACAGATAACGATTGATCCGCGCGTCCGTCAACCGAAAACCGATGCGTTGATAGACCCTGACTCCCATTTCAGTGGAGAAGAGAACGGCGTATTTGTATCCATCACGATCCCTTGCCTCAATCAACGGTTTCAATGTGATCGCTCCGCCGATCCCTTTGCCGCGCGCAGACGGAATTGTGGCTACCGCGTACACGCTGGCGACTCCTCCGCCGTTGAAGAGCATATTCGTCGCCACAGGCTCATCCTGCAAATATCCCACAAACATCCGCCAGGGCGTTTTGCCGATGCCGATCGTGCGAGTCGCATCCACCCACGCCTGACCCGCCCATTCGGGGATCTCATAGGTTTCCACGAACACCTTTTTGAAATCATAAAGTTCTGCCTCGTTCGCAACCTCCCTGACGACAAAATTCCCAGGGGATTGCGCAAGCGCAGACTCGTTTATTTTGCCCAACTCCGCCACCATGCACGGCGCGCCGAGTTCGGTCTGCTTGATGCCGGCCGCCAGTTCCTTTTGCTGTTCAGCCATGTCAATCAAGCCATGCGCCTGGAGACGTTGCGGCAGGTCGGTAGGGGTCGTTTCAGGACCCGTCCACCAGAAAAAGTAGGGAGCGTTCCGTTCCCCGAACCAGGCGATGGTCTCTTCAATTGCCGCGTCCGCTTCGGAATCGGAAAGACGCGTATTCCACACGCCCTTGAACATTGGGTTGGTGGGAAAGGTGTAATGCCGCGATAGTTTTTCGCTTTCAGCCAATTCCCCATTGGGCAGGTTGTTCGCCATCGAGCGAAACAGGTCGTGCAGGTTCTCGAACACCGCCAGACCCAGTTGTTCGTCCGTGGCGTCCCCAAGGATGGGATCAGTAGCCATGTGAATCTCCTTATCTATTGATAAAACGACAAACCGATTCCCGTCAACGCTAAGTGAATTTTGCCGCAGCCTCCTTTGCCAGCAAATGCAATTCCCGGTCCGCGCGGTTGGCGGCGACCTCCTGCAGGGCAGGCAATGTCCGTTTATCCTTCAACCGTCCCATTGCCTCGATCACGCGCTTCTTTACTTCCCGTTCGGGATCGTTCAACATCTCCAGCAGGATATCCGCCACGCGCGGATCGCGGATCTCCGGCAGGACGTTCACCGAATGAATGCGGATCCACATTTCGGGATGACTCAACGCTTCAACCAGGACCTCGAAACTGTCCGCGCCGAAATTGACCAGTGCCTCCGCCGACGCCTTCCCCACATCGTGATGCAGGTCGTACAACGCCATGCCCAGCGGTTCGATGGCGCGCCGGTCACCGATCCTTCCGAGCAGGATGGCGGCAAACCTGCGGACCGCGCCCTCCTTATCCTGCAACGCTTCGATCAACGGTGCGACCGCCGCGGCGCCCATCCTCTCGATGGCGCTCAACAGATCGCCCGCCGCAGCCTCGCGTTCGTACCACCAATACGGATCGCGCAGCGCCTCCAATAGGAATGGTATCGCCGCGGGATGACCGGTCTCTCCCAACGCCTTCGCCGCCGCCTGGCGCACTTCGATCTTTGGATCATCCAGCAGAACCTCGGTGATCTCATCGAACGTGGATGGGTCCTTGAAATAACCCAGCCCCAAACATGCCCCCATGCGGACCTCGTCATCGGGGTCCTTCAACGCGGCAATCAACGGTTCGATGGCTTGCCTGTCGCCGATCCTCCCCAACGCGATGGCGGCGCGGGCGCGGACGGTATAGTATTCGCCTCTCAAAGCGTCGAGCAATACGGGAACGGTTGACTTGTCCCTGCGAAGACCCAGCACCTCCGCCGCTCTTGCGCGGAGGATGGGATGCGCGGTTGAAAGTAGGTTGATCAATGAGGGGGAGGCGGAGGGGATTCGGGCGAGTATCTGCTGATAGACCGGGAGCAGGGTCAGGTCACGCGTTTGAAGCGCTTCGAGGAGGATTGGCACGGCGTCCGCGTCGAGGCGGATCAAATCCTGCGCGGCGCGGTCGCGTTGGGTCGAATCTGAAAGCCCGGCAACAAGCCGTTTTGCTTCTCCTTGTTTGCCGCCGGTCAGCCAGGACATGTCTTTATTTTACACGATGTAAGGCGAGATTAATCCCGCCCTGCCGAAAAATCGGACGGAAAATCTCTGATATAATCCTCCGTCGCCGGAGAGAGGAAAGCACAATGTGGCGCTGAGGGCGCCATGTTATTTTGCCAAAATCCCGCCATTATTTAATTTGGAGCAGCAATGAAGAAGGAACAGCAACTTGATTTGTATTACCAGATGGTGCTGATCCGCCGCGTGGAGGAACGCGGCGCGGAACTGTACCAGGCTGGCAAGATCGGCGGTTTCATGCACCTGTATATCGGGCAGGAAGCCGTCTCGACCGGTTTGATCGCGGCGCGCGAACCGCGCGACCGCGTGATCACTGCCTACCGCGATCACGGCGTGGCGCTGAACTGCGGCATCTCCGCCGATGAAGTGCTGGCGGAATTGCTCGGCAAGGTAACGGGTATGTCGAAAGGCAAGGGCGGTTCGATGCACATGGCAAGCGTGGAGAAGAATATGTGGGGCGGTCACGCCATTGTGGGCGGACACCTTCCCATCGCCGCGGGTCTTGCGCTCGGCGACCAATACGCGGGCAACGACAATGTGACCATCTGCATGTTCGGTGATGGCGCGACGAACATCGGTTACTTCCACGAGGCGTTGAACCTGGCAAAGACCTGGGGGCTGCGTGTGTTGTGGGTCTGCGAAAACAACGTTTATGGAATGGGCACTTCGGTCGAACGCGCTTCGGCGGTGAAGGAAATCCGCCGGAAAGCGGAAGGCTATGGCATGAAGAACAGCCAGGTGGACGGCATGGATGTGATGAAGGTGTACGAAGTCGCGAAGGATGCGATTGCGTATGTGCGCGAGAACTCCGACCCCTATTTCCTCGAAGTGGATACGTACCGCTTCCGCGGTCACTCGATGGGCGACCCGGAACGCTACCGCAAGCAGGAGGAAGTGAAAAAGTGGCAGGAGAACGACCCTATCGGTATTTACAACAAATACCTGCTCGATAAGAAGATCGCAACGAAAAAGGCTCTGGATGAGATCGAAGCGCGAGTGGAGGAGGAGGTGAGCAAGGCAGTCGAATTTGCCGAGACCTCCCCCGAACCCGCGCTGGAGGCATTGTTCGAGGATATTTACGCGGAAAATTAAACACGAAGGACACAAAGTCCACGAAGGAAAATCTATGGAAATGCTATTCGCTAATCATTCGTTCAATCTTGGTGTCCTTCGTGTCCTTTGTGGTTAAAGGAATTTCAACATGGCAAAAATCACTATGCGCGAGGCAATCTCGCAAGCCCTCATGGAGGAAATGGACCGCGATCCCGCCGTCTTTATTCTCGGCGAGGAGGTCGGTGTCTGGGGCGGCACGTATGCCGTGACCAAAGGCTTTTATGACAAGTACGGACCCAAACGGATCAAGGATACGCCCATTGCCGAAAACGCCATCATCGGCGCGGCGATCGGCGCGGCGCTGGTGGGACAGCGTCCCATCGCCGAGTTGATGACCATCAACTTTGCGTTCTCCGCAATGGATTACGTCGTCAACCAGGCGCCAAAACTGCGTTACATGTTCGGCGGGCAGTTCAAAGTGCCGATGGTGATCCGCGCCGTCGGCGGCGGCGGACGTCAACTCGGTGCGACTCACTCGCAGACCCCCGATGCAATCTTCGCACATTTCCCCGGCCTCAAGGTCGTATCGCCCGGGACGCCGGAAGATGCCAAGGGTCTGCTCAAATCAGCCATTCGGTCGGATGATCCGATTTTATTCATCGAGCATGCCACCATGTATCAGGTGCGCGGCGATGTCCCCGAGGGCGAGTATCTCATCCCCATCGGCAAATCCAAGATACAGCGTGAAGGCAGTGACGTGACCATCGTCACGTATTGCAAGGGACTTGAGTTGTCCATGAAAGCCGCGGACGAACTTGCAAAAGAAGGTATCGAAGCCGAGATCGTTGACCTGCGCACGCTCCGTCCGCTCGATATGGAACCCGTGCTTGAATCCTTCAAAAAAACCAACCGCGCCATCGTCGTCGAAGAAGGCTGGAAGTCGTACGGCGTCGGCAGTGAGATCGTCAGCCGCATTTATGAAGAGGCGTTCGATTACGTAGACGCGCCGATTATCCGCGTGGCGCAAAAGGAAGTGCCGCTCCCCTACAACCGCACGCTCGAACAAGCCGCGCTTCCACAGGTGGCGGACATCGTCGCCGCGGCAAAGGAGGTGTTGTAATGGCTGAGACCATCAACATGCCCAAACTAGGCTTCGATATGGCGGAGGGTGTGCTCGTCCGCTGGGTGCGTAACGAGGGCGAGAACATCAACAAAGGCGACGTGCTCGCCGAGATCGAAACCGACAAGGCGACAGTCGAGGTGGAGTCGCCGGCGAGCGGTGTGGTGCTGCAACATATCGTTGATCAGGGGACGATCGTTCCCGTCGGCGCGCCGATTGCGGTGGTGGGACAGCCGGGGGAAAAAGTGGAGGCTCCTGTTGCTGCGCCGTCGAAAGTCGAAGGCGATGTCCTGAGTTTACCGAAGGATCAAAAGTCTGCGGAGGAAGAAAAGTCTGCGCCTCAGACTCAGCCGACGCCTGCTCCCGTTTCTCAGACAGTTCCCACGCCGGAAGCGGGTCCCGTTAAAGCATCGCCTCTTGCGAGGAAGATCGCGCGCGACCAAAATATTGATCTCGCGCGCGTACAAGGCACAGGTCCCGGCGGACGCGTGGTCAAAAGGGATGTGGAAGCCGCGCTTTCTTCGGGTTTAACGTCGAAGGTCGAAAGTCGTCCGTCGCCTGTGTACGCATCCCAGATCACGAGTTACGAGGATGAAACCGTCCAACTAACCAAACTGCGCCAGGCGATTGCGCGCCGCATGACCGAATCCAAGACCAGCGTCCCGCACTTCTACGTGACCCACGAATACAAAATGGACGCGGTCATGGCGCTGCGCAAACAGATCAACGAGTTTTTACCCGATAACGAAAAACTCTCGGTCAATGACTTCATCGTCAAGGCTGTGGCATTGACCCTGCGCCAGTTCCCCAATTTGAACGCGTCCTTCGCCGGTGACAAAGTGATCCGTCACGGTGCGGTGAACGTGGGCGTTGCGGTTGCCGTCGAAAACGGCTTGCTCACCGTCGCGCACAAAGACACCGACCAAAAGCCCCTGCGACAGATCTCTAACGAAGTCAAAGCCATGGTCGCCCGCGCCCGCGAAGGCAAGGTCAAACCGGATGACATTGAAGGCTCGACCTTCTCCATCTCCAACCTCGGCATGTACGATGTGGAGAATTTCATCGCCATCGTCAACCCGCCCGAAACCGCGATCTTGGCAGTCGGCTCTGCAAAGGAAGTGCCTGTTGTAGAAAATGGCGAGGTGAAAGTTGGCTGGAGGATGAAAGCGACCATCTCCGTTGATCACCGCGCCAGCGATGGCGCGGAAGCGGCGCAGTTCATGCAAAAACTGGCGGAGTTTCTGGAAAATCCAGTGAGGATGTTGGTGTAAATTTCACGGGTCGCGCATGATGCGCGACCCGTTTTTTATGTTACACTGTCTACGTGACCATCCGCCTCTCAACTGCTTCACGTGCAATGCCCGCTGGCCCAGTAAAATGAAAACCGGAACGCTCTGCCTGTTGATCGAAACGAATCACGGTCCCGTTCTCGTGGATACAGGCTTGGGCTTGCTGGATTATTCCCATCCGACCGCGATCACGAGGTTGTTCCGCATCTTCACGGTCATGCCTTTTGACCCGGCTGAATCGGCGATACGCCGCCTGGAAACGCTGGGGTACGAGCCTGGGGACGTGCAACACATCGTCTTCTCTCACATGCACTTCGATCATTGCGGCGGTCATACCCCTTTGGGGGATGACCGCCTCTCCAAAGGGATGACATATGTCACGTATTCGCATCGAAAAAAAATACCTATAATGGGAACATGGGATTCTGGTTCTGAATCCCCCATCATCCTGGCGAGTTACGCCAAACGGAGGCAAACATGGCAGAAGAAAAGAAACCGCTCAAGCCTGAGAACGTCGAATTCGGCTTTCAGTACCTGTACGTTTTACGGGAACTGCAACTCAAAGCCAGCGACAAAACGAGGCTGGACAGCGTGGCTGACGCCGCCACGCGCATGTTCCTGATCGGCTGGGGGTTGTCCCCGGACGAGGTGGATGAATCCAATCGGGTATTCTGGAGCAGGCTTGAGAAGAACGAATTGGGAAGCCTTCAGACCGCCCTCCAGAACCTGAAATCCCGCGTCGGGCGCAATGCCTCCGATGTAAATCACTTCATCGTTGAAACCTGCACCGTGGCGGCCATGGATCTAAACCTTTCCGAAGGCGAGGTGGGTTTTCTCAACGTCCTGAAGGACCTCTTTGATCTGCGTCAGTCGGACGTGATGGAACTGCTCGAACGAGGTTACAACACCGCGGTCGGACTGCACTTCTTCGGAAGCGAGTACGCCAAGGCAAACAAAGCATAACGACGGAATAATCGAAGATCGCATCTCTCACGGCACAGGCAGTCCTTCGCACAGCGTCCTGTACTCCTCATTGCCGAAGAAATTGCTCCACTGCGCCTGCGAGAAGTTCGTCGTGAGGCGGGCGCACGCGGCGTTGACCAGTTCATTCGCGTCAACGTCCTCGATGCGCGGGACGACCCAGAATTGAATCGCCTTCAACGACGCGGTCGCCATGACGTTCCCATCCGCCGAATAGGAGACGCCGCTCACATTGCCTGCGTGCGGGATGCGCGCAGCCTCCCTGACGGTGAGGGGATTGATGAGGAACACATCGTTACGCGCGCCTGCCGCCAGCGTGCGCCCGTTCGGGTTAAACGCCAGCGAATGGATAGAATCCTTGCGGATGGAACCCACCCGGCTGAATCCCCCGTTCTCGAATTTCCAAACTTCGATCAAGCCGGCAGAATTGGCGGACGCCAGCAGGGAGCCGTCCACGTTGAAGGCGAGGAGGGCGTGATCGCCGGGGGCTTGAATCTCCGTGACCTCCTCCCCGTCCGGCGCGAGGATCGCGATCCTGTCCGTTGCGCCTAATGCAATGTGAGAGGGGCTGGCTGCCACAGAGGTAACGCCCGATCCTGCCTTCGCGAGGTCGGCGGTCTTTCTCAAGGAGGCAAGACTCCACATCTCTACAGACCCATTGGCGCTGCACGCGATCAAATACACGCTGTCGGGCGTGAAGGCGATCTGGGTTCCCAAACCCGTTTGGAAGAGGGTCTTCGGTTGTCTGGTTTGAAGGTTGTACACGAGGACCTGTCCGTTGACGGTGGAGACGCCCAGCCATACGGAATCGGGACTGAATACCACATCGCTCACATTGCCGTTCAAAGTCAGGTTCGGCGTGCCCAGCGAACGCGCTGTCAGCGTGGGTGACTGCCCGGGTCTCAGCAGCCAGACCCGGTTGGAGTCCGAAGCGGCGATCCAGTCACCGGAAGGGCTGAACTGGACGTCGCCAGCCAAACCGTCGAACTGAACGTAACTTTCAGGCGCGGGCATCACGGAGATATCCCAAAGGCTGATCTCGCCGGTCTTGTCGCCCGTCACGAGATTTCCGCTATCGCCGCTGAAGCCCAGCGCGAGGCCCTCCCCTTCGAGCGGAATCTGAAACATCTCCGCGCCGGTGGAGGCGTTCCATACGCGCACGGTTCGATCCGCGCCTGTGGTGGCAAGCCATTGACCGTTTGCGCTCACCTTGACTTCGTTCACGTAACCCTCCTGCGACATCCGCAGTCGTTCCCCGCCGTCGGGCGTATCCCAAAGACGGATGCGCCGGTCGTTGGAAACGGTGGCAAACCACGAACTATCCGGGGCGACGGCGATGTCCGTCACCCAATCCTCGTGCAGGAGTCGATAGACTTCCTGTCCGTTGGATGTGCGCGCCGCGACGGCATAGCCATCCGCGCCGCCGGTGATCAGATAACGGCTGTCGGGGCTGAAGGCAAGCGCAAGCACTTCGCCCCTATGCCGCCCGCTGGAGACGATGGTTCCGTCAACCAGATTCCAGAGCGTCACGGTTCCGGTGACGGAGCCGGATGCGATGTATCTGCCGTTCGGACTGAACGAGGCGATCTTGAGGCGGTCGAACGCCTGCAGGTCATATTTCCGTTTGCCGGTTTGCGCGTCCAGCAGGGTGATGCGCCCATCGTCACGCGTGATCGCAACCTGGTCGCCGTTCCTGCGGATGTCCACGTCGCGGACGATTCCCCCGGCGTCGTAGGTGTACAAGGTCTCTCCATCCTCCACGCGGATGAATTGGACAAGTCCCGATTCATCTCCTGTGACGATCAGTTTTCCATCGGGACTGAACGCCGCGTCATTCACGGAGCCGGGGCTGGGCGCGCAAAAAAGCATTTCCCCATCCGACGCCTTCCACACGCACGCGTTCCCGTCGGTCCCCGTGACGACGAACAGGTTGCCTTGTGCGTCGAAGTTCAGCGAGTTGATGGCGCCCTCGCGCCGCGTCTGTTTCACCGGAATGGGCAGAAGGCTGATATTCCTCCGCAGGATTTCCTCCGATTCATCGGAGGGCGCGGTCGCCCACGAAGCGATGGCGAGAAGCGTGCTTGTGTACAACTCTCCCGGTTGTGCCTGGTAGATCTGCGCCCGTGCCGCGCTCTGTTGCGCCAGCGCGAACCTCGCCCGTTCTTCCGCAATGGCTCGTTGATCCTCAGCCTCCTGTTGCGCCCGTCTTGCCTCCCTTTCGTTGCGACGCGCGAGGTCCGCGTTCGCTTCGGCGATATCCCTCTGCTGGTTGGCAAGGATCGCGTTACGGGTCGCCAGCTCGGCGTTCTCCGCGGCGAGGCTGCGCTGGTAATTGGCAAAGAACGTCAATCCCGCCAGCGCCGCAATGATGACGATCGTCGCTGCCAACAGGATGTTCCTCTGCTTTTCCCTTTGAACGCTGTAGCGCAGGAACATCTCCTGCAAGGAAGTCGGTTTGGGTTCCCTGCCCATCGCCGCCTCGACAGCCTTTCGCACACGGCGCAGTTCACTCCCGCGCAGGAGGAGGCTGGGGTCTTTTCCCCGGTGCCATTTGAGCGCGTCCGCCTGGATGCGGTTGTGTTCCGCCACCCATTCGAAATCCAATTCGAGCGCGTCCCTGAACTTTGCCAGCGCCGCCTGAAAATCATCCCCCCTGCGCATGAAGATCCAATTGAGCTTTCGGATGACCGGGTGGGTATCCGCGGGCGGAACTTCGCGCAGAACGATGGGAATGATGCGTTTGTTGTTCAGGTCCGCGCGCTCGATCTCCGCCTTGCACACATTGGATTTGACCGAGTCCGGGCTGACGAGGAAGATGAAGGCGTCCGACCCTTCGATGCCGCGGAAAACCTGCTCCAGCCAGTCTGTCGCGGGAGGGATGTCCTCCCAATCCACCCACACGTCGTAGCCCATCTCCGCGAAGGCGTTGATGAGTTTCCGCGCGGGTTTCGAATCTTTCCTCGAATATGATACGAATATTTTTGCCGACATGCGCGCCTGCCTTCTAAGATGCAAAGCCCGTTCGTGCCAACCCTTTTACTTATCCGCTATTGTATCAGCCCGGCGGAAATTGGAGAACTCCCTCGGTCTTTCGGCGCATGGCTTTCTCCTTATCGGGATTCACGAACTTCTGGACACGGAATTCACGGAGTGAACGGACTTTTTCCGTTTTTTCACGGAGGCATCCGTGTCATCCGCGTGATCCGTGTACAAAAGGATTTTTTGTCAAGTGATAATCAGTAGATCACGAAAGCGCGTATTAGGCGGTCTCTACCGCCGTATTTGCGCCAGAGGGCGCAAATTACGCGCTGTTTTCGTGAAGTACTGATA
>JABWAU010000188.1 GCA_013360875.1 Anaerolineales bacterium
AATTGCACAAGCGTTTTGGCACACGCCCGCTCAAGACCTTCCCGCATTTTGGCTTTTTCACCTATTATCTGCGCATGGTTACTCAAAAACGTATTGCGATCCTCGATTATGTCCATTACACAAAAAAGGAAGCCCTGCGCGTTTTGCAGGAGGAACTTGGCTGGAAATATTACGGCGGAAAGCATTACGAGTCCATTTACACCCGCTTTTATCAGGGCTACATCCTGCCCGTGAAATTTGGTTTCGACAAACGCCGCTGCCACCTATCCAGCCTGATCTGCTCCGGCGAAATGACGCGCGAACAGGCGCTCGAAGAATTAAAGATTCCCGCCTACTCGCCGTCCATGCAGGAGGAAGACCGCGAGTACGTCGCCAAAAAACTCGGTTTCAGCGAGGAGGAGTTCAACGCCATCATGAGCGCGCCGAAGAAGAGTTATTGGGATTATCCCTCCTACGGCCATTTCATGGAACAGCCGATGGTCAAGAGCCTGGTGCCGGTCGTCAAGAAAGCGATGGCTTTGTTCAATTAATGCGCATTGCCTACGTCACCGTTCACGTCGCGCCGGAGATCATGCAGGGCGGCGTGGGGAAAAAAATAAAAACCCAAACGGGGATTTGGCGCGAAAAGGGACACGAAGCCGCGCTCTTCAGCCTCACCCCGGCGGAGATTCCCTTTCCCGAAGAGCATCAATTCGTCTTCGATGCAAAGACGGGGCTCCTGAAACGCGAGTCAAACCGCGCGTCCGGGTTGATGCGCATGTTGGACGCGATTCGAGGACATTCCCCCGATGTCATCTATCTGCGTTTTGGTCTGTACTCGTATCCCTTGCATCGGCTCTTCAAGATCGCGCCCGTTGTATTGGAGACGAACTCCGATGACCGGCAGGAATATCGGAAACGGGGCGCATTCTTATTTTGGATGAACCGCCTCACACGCAACCTGACGTTTGGTCCTGCCTCCGGAATCATTTTCCCCTCCCATGAGTTGGTGGACGTGCTGATGCCGAAGCGCGACAAACCGTTCCGCGTCATCTCCAACGGCATTGACCTGACTCAGGCGGAGATGCTGCCGCCCACGCATAACAAGCAGCCGGTCATCACCATGGTCTGCTCGCCCGGCATGAAATGGCATGGCGTTGATAAGTTGATGCAGTTTGCCGAAAAGACGCCGGACGTCTTTGTGAACCTGGTTGGCTATTCTGAAAAGGATTTGGGCTCGCCCGCGCCGTTGAATGTGAAGCTGCATGGCTTTCTCGATAAACAAGGCGTGCGTGACGTGTTGATGCAGACCGATGTTGCGCTTGGGACGCTCGCCCTGCATCGTAATCAAATGCAAGAGGCATCCGTGTTGAAAGTTCGTGAGGCGCTGGCATACGGCATCCCGGTGGTGATCGCGTTCCGCGATACGGATTTGCATGACGTTGAACTTGAAACCATCTTGCGCATTCCAAACACGGAAAAGAATGTGATGGAGAACGCGGAGCGCATCCGCCGGTTCGCGTACGACATGATCGGCAAACGGGTGAACATCAACTCCGTCGCGCCGTATCTCGACCAGCGCAAAAAGGAAGGGGCGCGGCTGGAGTTCTTCAAGCAGATAATTGTGATGCGGAATCAAAAGTCTCCCGACTTTTGATGTCTAATGACGAGAGTCGCTGGACTCCATGCCCGCCTTCTTCCCTTTGTTATAATCCCCTCGCTCTACAATTCGAATATTTGGAATCTTCCCCTCATGAAAATCCTTACAGTGGTTGGGGCGCGCCCTCAATTCGTAAAGGCGGCGGCGGTCAACCGTGTCCTGTGCGAAAAACACACCGAAGTGATCCTGCATACGGGTCAGCATTACGACGAATCCATGTCGGAAGTCTTCTTCCGCGAATTGGACATCCCCGAACCGGACTACAATCTGGGAGTCGGCTCTGCCGGTCATTCTGCGCAGACGGGGGAAATGCTCATCCGCATGGAGCCGATTTTCGAGAAAGAAAATCCTGATTGGGTCCTGGTCTACGGCGACACCAACTCGACGCTCGCAGGTGCCTTGGTTGCATCGAAGATGCATATCCCTCTCGCGCATGTCGAGGCGGGGCTTCGCAGTTTCAACCGCGCCATGCCCGAAGAGATCAACCGCGTGGTGACCGATCACCTCTCGCAGTTGCTGTTTTGCCCTGCGCAAAAGGCGGTGGGCAACCTCAAACTCGAAGGCGTGACCTCCGGTGTGCATATAGTCGGTGATGTGATGTACGACGCGGTTTTGCGCCATTCCGCAACCGCCGAAAAGAAATCCACGATCCTTTCTTCACTGAACCTGGAATCGAAAAAATACCTGTTGGCAACCGTCCACCGCGTGTCAAACGTGGACGAAACCCAAACCTTGCTTAATATCCTTGAAACGTTCGGCATGCTCGGCGAGACGGTGGTCTTCCCTGTCCATCCGCGCACGCGCAAGGCGATTCAAACGGCAGGGTTTTCCCTCGGGGAAAATGTCAAATTGATCGAGCCAGTCGGCTATCTTGACATGCTCTGGCTTGAGAAGAACGCCCGCGTAATCCTGACCGACTCCGGCGGCGTGCAAAAGGAAGCCTACTGGTTTGGGACACCCTGCGTGACACTGCGCGAAGAGACTGAATGGGTGGAAACTGTCGAGGCGGGCTGGAACGTGGTGGTGGGAACCCAGCGCGGACGAATCATCGATGCGGTTCGGAATGTTTCGCCGCCTGCCGCCCGCCCAAATCTCTTTGGGGATGGCACGGCATCGCAAAACATTGTCCGTCTTTTGGAAAATGAACGCAAGTAAAACCATGCCTTCTTATTCCATCATTTTACTCGGCACACAAATGGCGGTCGGCGGCGCGCAGAAACTTTTACTGGAACAGGCTTTATGGTTCCAATCTCGTGGACATAAAGTGACCGCCCTTTTTTTCTACGACCGCGACAACCTGCACGATAGGTGGAAAAAAACATATCCGTTTGAGATCACCAATCTCGGAGCCTTCGATAAAAAAGCGGGCGGACTTCGCAGTCTACCCAAACTGCTGGGTGGATTGCTTAAGTTGTGGCGCATATTCAAACGCGGCAAATTCGACGCTATCATCACCTTTACCCACGACAGCAACTTGCTTGGAATGCCGCTCGCCAAACTGGCGGGGATTCGCTCCCGTGTGGGCACGCACCTCGGCGAGATCCGTGGCATGTCCAAATGGCGGGACAGGTTTCATACTTTTCTGGTCAATCGCGGTGTGATTCAAACGCTGGTGGCATCCTCGGCGCGGACCCGGGACAACGCCATTGAGGTTGGCGTTCAACCGCAACGGATCACAACCATCTACAATGCGATCATGCCGTTTGACGTTGACCATATCGACCGCGATGCCATTCGTCAAAAAATAGGCTTGAAAACGGACGATGTTTTTTTTGTGGCAGTGGGCAGGCTCGTCTATGAAAAAGGACATGAGTTTTTCATCGAAGCCATGGCCGCCGTGACAAGCCAAAACCCCCACGCTGTGGCGGGAATTTGCGGCGCGGGTCCCTTGCACGACCAACTTCAATCGCAGATCGAAAAACTCGGTCTTCAAGAGAAGATAAAACTCCTCGGTCAGTGGGATGCGATTCCCGAACTGCTTGCCGCGTCGGATGTCTTCGTCCTGCCCTCGCGTTGGGAAGGATTGCCCATGGCGTTGCTTGAAGGCATGATGGCGGGGCTGCCCGTGATTGCAACAAGAGTCGAAGGCGTGGATGAGGTCGTCCAGCCGGGCGAACATGGACTATTGGTGCCGCTCGAATCACCGGCGGAGTTGGCGCAGGCTATAATTCAATTACTCCGCTCGCCGCAAGACCGTCAACGCATGGGCAGGGCGGCAAGGGAAAGAGTACTAACCTCTTACACTACAGACCGTATGTGTGAAGCATACTTGCAGGTGATTTCAAAAGGCTTCGCTCAGTAGGGGCGACCCGTCCAAATCTCTAAGAACCTCGTTGCGCAAAGAAAGGGTCGCCCT
>JABWAU010000067.1 GCA_013360875.1 Anaerolineales bacterium
CCCATTTTTACTACCCTCCGTCAAAAGGCTTGAACGATCACAAAAGACGATCATGCTTGGTGCATCATCGCTTTGAACAACACCTGACGATCCACCAACCCGACGGCTTTCCCGTCCTCATCCACGACGACGATCCATTTTCGCTTTTGCGAGAGCATCCGGCGCGCGGCTTCCGTCAGCGACATATCCGGCGTCGCGCTCAAGACAACGCCCGACATCAATTCCGAGGCGGCGATCTTCTCGCCGGGAACGTTCCTCCTGCCGCGCAATGCCTGCATGACCCCTCGCCGCGCCCCCGGCTGGACGCGCGTCACCGCGTCCGCGTCGCTAATCAAGCCCAGGGGCTGACCCACACCATTGACCACGATCAGCCTACGGGTCCCGGCCTCGAGGAAGCGGGCAATCACGTCCGCCAGTTGCGCGTCTTCACGGATGGTGGGAATTTCGGGAAGCATGATGTCGCCCAGCGTGCGCGCCGCGCCGGAAGGAGCCTTTGCCGCGCGCTTCTTCGCCTCTTCACTGACGACCTGCCTCAACACGTCCACACGTGACAACACGCCCACCAGTTTCCCCTTCTCGTCGAGAACCGGCAGACGCTTGATCCGATGTTCCGCCATGCGCGCCGCGGCAACGCCCAGCGGCTCGTCATTCCGAATGGTAATCGCCGGGGAAGTCATCACGTCCGCCGCCTTGAGGGGGCTGGCGCGCAACGCGTCGATCTCCGCTTGAAGCGTCTCTTTCTCCAGCCGCTCAGCCACGGACAGGCGCTGCTCCAATCCCGCGCGTTCGAGCAGGTCTTCGTCGGTCAGCATTCCCACCACTTCGCCGCGCGCGTTCAATACGGGCAATGCCTTGAGCAGGTGTTTGAGCATCGTTTCCCAAGCTTCCGCCACCGGCATGGAATCGGTCAGCGTGACGACTTTGCGGGTCATCACGTCTGAAACGAGTTTATCAGATGGAAGAGGATTGAGGTAACGATGCGTGTACTTGACCACCTCCACGTCGTCGAGGGTGATCAAGCCCTCCCCTACCATCGGGGCGATGATCTTGAGAGCGGCGTCTATCTTTTCCTCCGTGTCAATCACCTGAATGACGAGGGGCAAGTCTGTTGAGAGCGCCAGAATGGAGGCGGTGCGGACGACGGAATGAGCCCCGAAGCCAGCGAGTCCGCGCGTGACGGTCGCGCCAGCCATCCCTTGAGTCCGAAGCGTCTCCAATAACGCAATGTACAACGCCTTGCCGCGCCACTTGTCGCTCTCGCCGATGTAAATGGTCAATCGTTGGGCTTTCTTTCCCGTCAATTGTTTCGGTGACATGATAATTCTCCGACAAATTTAATTTGGAATCAGCCAGCTTGCTGGCGCATTTCGGGAGCAATCTCCCTGACTCCAAAGTTCTAAATTGCCCTTGCCAGAATAATTCCAAGAAAAACCGCCACGCCGCCCAGAAAGGCGCTGCCGAAAAGATTGAGCAGGCCGGGCAGCCATTGATCCTCCATGATCAAACTCAGGCTCTCGAAAGTATACGATGAAAAGGTGGTGTAGGAGCCGAGAAAACCGATGGCGAAAAATACGCGCCAGCGCGTGTCAATCAGAAGGCGGTCCACCGCCAGGGTCATGAAAAATCCCAAAACGAGACTGCCTGTCAGGTTGATGATGAGGTTGCCGTAGGGGAAGGAAGTCCCCAGTTTGCCCGCCGCCCAAACGCCGATCCAATAGCGCAAATTGGCGCCCAGCATCGCGCCCAACGAAATCAATAAAAACGTTTCCATATCTTTTGATAAAGCAACCTTTCTGAAACGGTGTAGAAGTAAATAACGGTAACGATTGAATTTCTTTTTCATGCTCGCATGTCGAAAATCTCTTTGTAGGTGTTCACGCCGAAATATGATTGACAAAACCGGGCAAAATAAATAGCCTCTACCGAGATGTGGAATTTCGGTAGAGGCTATCAGTCGGTGAAGACGGTTTTGGCGAGCCTCATCGCCGTTTCGAATTATAACACCAGAACACGCCTTATAATCGGTTCGATGGAAAAACCTCCTCTTATCCTCATCGTCGGTCCCACTGCGGTTGGGAAGACGGAAATATCGGTTCAACTTGCGGAGCGGTTGAATGGCGAGATCGTCTCTGCGGATTCGCGGTTGTTCTATCGCGGGATGGACGTTGGCACGGCAAAGCCCACCACCGAAGAACAGGCGCGCGTACCTCATCATTTGATTGATATTGCGAATCCCGATGAGATATTGAGTCTCGCAGTTTTTCAACGGAAGGCGCGGGAGGTAATCGCTGATATTCATACACGAAACAAATTGCCATTCCTGGTCGGTGGCACCGGTCAATACGTCCGCGCGGTGACGGAGGGATGGAGTCCGCCGGAGGTCGCTCCGATCCAAAGGCTGAGGGAGGAGTTGGAAAGGTGGAAAGAGGAAAGAGGAACAAACTGGCTATACGAAAAACTCAAAAGCCTCGATCCCGATGCCGCGGGAAAAATTGACCCGCGCAATGTCCGCCGCACTATCCGCGCGCTGGAAGTGATTTTGACCAGCGGGAAAAAATTCTCCGAGCAGCGCAGACAGGGCGATTCGTCCTATCGCCTTATCATGATCGGGTTGACGCGTCCGCGCGAGGAGTTGTATCAACGCGTGGATGCGCGCATCGAGTCCATGTTTGCGAATGGATTCCTGGATGAAGTGAAAGGTCTGTTGGATAAGGGTTATTCCCCCTCCCTGCCGACGATGTCCGCGATCGGGTACAGGGAATGTGTCGGCGTGATACAAGGCAAATTGACGGTGGAGCAGGCAAAGGCTCAGATTCGACGCGCAACGAGGGTCTTTGTCCGCAGGCAGGCGAATTGGTTCAAAGAGTCCGACCCGAAGATCGCGTGGTTCAAGGTCGAAGATGGAGTTGTGGATGAAATCGAGAAAACCGTCCGACGGTCGGTTGACTTTTGAATATGGTTTGTATATACTGAAAACATCCCAAACGAGGAGGTATCACGATGAATGACAAACCGTGGCTTGCCAGGTACGACAAAGGGGTGCCGCATTCGCTCGACATCCCGAATGTGCCGCTGTTTCACTTTTTGGAGGAGTCTGCACGCAAATATCCCGACCGCGCCTGTACGATCTTTAAAGGCGCGGTCATTACATACCGGGAGATGAACGCGCTCTCGGACAGCATCGCCGCCGCGCTGGTGGACATGGGCGTGAAGAAGGGCGACCGGGTGGGAATCTTCATGCCGAACACGCCGCAATTTGTGATGACGTATTTCGGCATCCTCAAGGCGGGCGGCGTGGTGGTGGCGACCAATCCGTTGTATACGCCGCCGGAGATCGAATACCAGGCGAGCGACGCGGGCATCGAGTACATGTTCGTGATGACGAACTTCTACAACACGATCAAGAAGGCGCAGCCGAACACGAAGATCAAAAAGATGATCGTGACGAATCTCAAGGAGACCCTGCCGCCCGTCCTGCGTATTCTGTTCACGTTGGCGCGCGAAAAGAAGGGCGGATTCCGCATCGAGGGAGGCTTGCGGGATGGCGACATCTGGTTCCAGGAACTGCTCGCCAAATACAAGGGAGCGTCTCGACCCAAGCTGGAAATTGGTCCTGACGATACGGCTTTGTTTCAATACTCAGGCGGGACCACGGGGATCTCAAAGGGCGCGGTGGCGACCCATTACAACGTGGTCGCTAATACGCTGCAGATCAAGAGCTGGATGGTCAACGTTGCGGAGGGGAACGAGATCGTCCTGATGGGTATCCCGCTGTTTCACGTCTATGGCATGGTGGCTGGCATGCACTTTGCCATGGCGACGGGTGCCAGCATGGTGATGATCCCCAACGTACGCGATCTGCACGACGTCCTGGAGAACATCAACAAATACAAGCCGACCATCTTCCCCGGCGTGCCGACGCTGTACAACGCGCTCAACAACCACCCGGACGTGATCGCAGGGAAGTACAACCTGTCCTCCATCAAAGCCTGCATCTCCGGTTCCGCTCCGCTGATGCGCGAGACCAAGGAGAAGTTCGAGAAGTTAAGCGGAGGCGTCGTCTTCGAGGGCTTTGGTCTTTCGGAGGCGCCGACCGCCACACATTGCAACCCGCTGCTTGGCGAGAACCGCACCGGCTCCATCGGTCTGCCCCTGCCTAACGTGGATTGCAAGATCATCAGCCTTGACGACGGCGAGACCGAAATGCAGGTCGGCGAGGTTGGCGAACTGGTCATCAACAGCCCGAACGTGATGAAGGGTTATCACAACATGCCCACCGAAACCGCCAACACCCTGCGCAAACTCAAGGATGGCAAGACCTGGCTGTTCACCGGCGACATCGCCCGCATGGACGAGGATGGTTACTTCTACATCGTAGACCGCAAGAAGGAACTCATCAAGCCGGGCGGCTATCAGGTTTGGCCCCGCGAGGTGGAGGAGGTACTCGCCCAATATCCGAAGATCCTGGAGGCGGGCGTGGCAGGCATCCCGGACCCGTATCGCGGCGAGACGGTCAAGGCATGGATCGTGTTGAAGCCCGGTGAAACCGCCACCGAGGAGGAGATCAAGGCATTTTGCAAGGAAAGGCTGGCGGCATACAAAGTCCCGACGCACTACGAGTTCAGGACGGAATTGCCGAAGACGACTGTTGGAAAGATCTTGCGGCGCGAACTGGTGAGGCAGCATAAGGAAGCGAATGTGTGATGTGAGGAGGCAGGGAGGCAAGTAGACGGGTAGACGGGTACACAAAAGAAAAGAGCCTTCTGGTTTATCAGAGGCTCTTTTTTTCTCTTTCCTGATCCGCCTGTTTACTTGTGTACTTGTTTACCTGTTTATTTGTCCGCTTGTGTGCCTGTATCCCCTACCCCGCAATCTGCGGAGTGCCGCTCTTCTTGGGGAACGGCGGCGGGAAGATCGCCTCGAACTCTTCACGCGTCAGGGTCTCGACTTCGAGCAGTCTCTGCGCGACGGCGTCCAATTGTTTGCGGTATTTCATAAGCAGTTTCCTCGCCAGTTTGTACGATTCATCCACAATTTTGCGGACTTCGGCGTCAATCTGCTGGGCGACGGCTTCGGAGTAATCGCGCTGTTCCGAGATCTCGCGCCCGAGGAAGATCAACTCCTCCTTCTGACCGTACATCATGGGACCCAGTTCGCCACTCATGCCCAACCGCGTGACCATGCTGCGCGCGAGGCGCGTCACCTGTTCGATATCGTTCGACGCGCCGGAGGTGATGTCGTCGAAGACGAGTTCCTCGGCAACGCGTCCGCCAAGCATGTAGGCGAGATTGGCAAGCAGTTTCTTGCGTGAATATAACAGGCGGTCTTCATCGGGACGGAACCACGTCAGACCGCCAGCCTGACCGCGACCGACAATGGTCACTTTTTGGACGGGGTCCGCTTCGGGGATGGCGTTGCCCACTACGGCGTGACCAGCCTCATGGTAGGCAATGATGCGCTTCTCTTCGTCCGAGATCAGGCGGGACTTTCGTTCGGGTCCCATCACGACGCGCTCGATAGCCTCCTCGAGTTCCGACTGCCCAATGGATTTTTTGTTACGGCGAGCGGCGAGGATGGCGCTTTCATTGACCAGGTTCTCGAGGTCCGCGCCGACGAAGCCCGGCGTGCCGCGCGCCAACGAAGCAAGGTCAACATTCGGTTCGAGGGGTTTGCCCTTGATGTGAACCTTGAGGATCGCTTCGCGTCCCTTCATATCGGGACGATCCAGAGTCACGCGGCGGTCGAAGCGTCCGGGACGCAGGAGCGCCGGGTCGAGGATGTCGGGACGGTTGGTCGCGGCGATGATGATGACGTTGGTATCGGTGTCGAAACCGTCCATTTCCACGAGCATCTGGTTGAGGGTCTGCTCGCGTTCGTCGTGCGAACCGCCCAATCCCGCGCCGCGCTGGCGACCGACCGCGTCGATCTCATCCACGAAAACAATGCAGGGCGAATGTCGCTTTGCCTGGTCGAACAGGTCACGCACGCGGCTGGCGCCCACGCCCACGAACATTTCGACAAATTCCGAGCCGGAGATGGAGAAGAACGGCACCCCCGCCTCCCCGGAAACCGCCTTTGCCAACAACGTCTTGCCCGTGCCGGGAGGACCTACCAGCAGAACGCCTTTTGGAATCCTTGCACCCAACTGGATGAACTTTTGCGGTTCCTTGAGAAACTCGACGACCTCCGCAAGTTCCTGTTTGGATTCGTCCGCTCCCGCCACATCCTGGAAAGTCACGGTGGGATGCTCGCCGCTGAACATGCGGGCGCGCGATTTTCCGAACGACATCGCCGCGTTGTTCGACCCCTGCGCCTGGCGGAAAATGAACCAGAACACGCCCAACATCAACAGGACCGGCAGCAGGTAGACCAGAAAGCCGCCCAGGAACCCGGACCAGACGGACGGCGCTTCGACCTCGATCTTCACGTTTTCCGCGGAGAGTTTGTCCGGGCTCACGCCCAGTCTGAGCAATTGCTCAACGAGCGTCGAATCGGATTCCTTGTACGCCTCCACCCCGGTTTGCGTCTCGCTTTCGGTGCCGGTTTTATAGATCACGCGCAAACTGCCGTCGTTCTCGATGACGACGCGCGCGATCTTGCCCGATTGAATGTCCCGCGCGAGTTCGTTAATCGTGAGCGATTGGCTTGTGGACGACTGGTTCCGCACCATTGTCACCACCATGGTGACCACCGCCACGATCAACAGAAAAGTCACAATAAACGATTGGTTTCTCGAATTCACTATGCCTCCGAAATTTCAAGTGGATTATACCAACAGGGAACGTACAGGAATAGACCGCTTATGACTTTTATATACTTCTCTAATACAGCCTTTTGCGCCGCCGATTTTCGGACGCGAAAACCCGCCTGCCTCTTAGAAAACTTTCGGAAAAGACCCTAAAGGTTTCCTTTGGCTTCAATTGGTTGGCTAAACGAAAATTCTGTTGCGAAATTTGCATCTGTTTTCGGTAAAAATCTTTAGGGCCTGTCTTTTCAGACACTTTCTTACGGACACCCGAAGGCAAGGAGGGCACGCGACACTGCCTTTTGCACGCGGAACACACGGTCAACACGGATTTCTCCGCGAAAAACGGAAAAGGTCCGTGAGTCCACTGCAAAAAGGCCTTTTTTTACCGCGAAGGATACCAGGATTTTTAAGAACCAGGTTCAAGATCTGAATCCTTTTCAAACCAAATTTGTATTTCCTTCGCGGATCACCTACGGTTTTCTTCTCTCACTTCGCTTCTCAGCGGTGGGAATTTTGTTTTTTCGGGAGACTCATCCATGTTTTCACTTTATGGTAAACTTCAAACGGATACTGACATGAACGCGAAACTCAAGCGCATCCTGTGCATCGAAGACGAACCGGAAATGATAGACCTTATCCGGTTGATCCTGGGACGCCGAGGGTTCGAGGTCAAAGGCGCGAACGGCGGCGTACAGGGATTGGAGATGATCCGCAAGGAAAAGCCGGACCTGATCCTGCTCGACCTGATGATGCCCGACATGGACGGCTGGGAAGTGTATCAGCAAATCAAGGCGGACGAAAAAACAAGGGGCATCCCGGTCATCGTCGTCACGGCAAAGGCGCAAAGCATTGACAAGGTTCTCGGGTTGCACATCGCAAAAGTGGACGACTACATCGCCAAACCTTTTCAGCCGCAGGATCTTCTTGCAAGCGTCGAGAGGGTGCTCCAAAAGAAGGCATAACCCAACGAGGCGATCCCAATAGATCGCCTCGTTTTCGAATAACCCATGCCCAGACAGATCATCGTGGAAAACCAAAACAAAACGATTGCGGACCCGGCGCGCATCCGTTATTGCGACACCTTCCTCTCCCAACTGCGCGGATTCACCTTCCGCGCCCGCCTCGCGCGTGACGAAGGCTTGCTCCTGGTTGGGAGGCATGATTCACGCCTCGACTCCTCCATCCACATGCTTTTCGTGCCTTTCGATCTGGCGGTCGTCTGGATCAATGCGGAGATGCAGGTGGTGGACAAGGTCCTCGCGAAGCCCTGGCGCCCGGCTTACTTCTCGAAACAACCCGCAAGATACGTCCTCGAAATCCACCCCGCACGATGGACAGAATACGAAATCGGGGATATTGTTCAATTCAAAGATGTTTAAGCGGATTTTACTCATTCTGTTTCTGGCGCTGGCGCTCTCTTCGCTTTCGCAGCCCGCCGCCGCGCAATCGAGCGGTCCTGTATACATCGTACAACCCGGCGATACGCTTTCCTTTATTGCCGTACGCTTCAACGTCTCGCTTGCAGACCTGGTCGCTGCGAACCCATCCATTGACCCGAACTTTCTAAACCAGGGGCAACAGATTGTCATCCCCGGACTGGAAGGCGTAACGGGAGTCCTCGAAACGGAGATCGTCCCGCTCGGCGATTCGCTTCGCAGTCTCAGCCGCCGCACGCAAGTTTCCGACGAGCAATTGATCAAACTCAATCGCCTCGTCAGCCCGACCGAACTGTACGTAGGCGTCAACGTGATCGTCCCGGTGCAGGAGGGACAGGCGCAATATCGTTCGCGCGCGAGCGCAGGCGCGGGCGAGTCCCTGCTCGAACTTGCGATCAAACAGGGAAGCGACCCATGGACCCTCGCCTCCATCAACAGACTTGGCGGAACGTGGAGCGCGCTGCCCGGCGAAATTCTCTACTCCCCCACCGGAAACGAAGAAGGAAACGCAGGATTGCCCTCTGCGTTTCTAAGCGCCAGCATCGAACCATTGCCGATGGTACAGGGCGCCACGGAGGTCGTGCGCGTGCAGGTGAAGGATGGGTTTACGGTTTCGGGAGTTTTGGCGGATCATCCCCTTCACTTCTTCCCGACGGAGGCAGGGCAGGTCGCGCTGCAAGGCATACACGCCCTGCTGAAACCGGGCGTGTACCCATTGCGGTTGGAGGCGACCCTGCCGGACGGAACGCGGCAATCCTTCGAACAGATGGCGCTGGTGGCTGACGGCGGATATCTCAACGAGGATATTCCGCTCAACGATCCCAGCACGCTCGACCCGGCTGTGAACGAAGCCGAACTTCAAAACATCCTTTCGCTTACCGCGCCTTCCACCCCCACTCGATATTGGGAAGGAATTTTTACCTCACCAGCCGTGTATGCGGATTGCTTCACCTCCCGCTACGGAACCCGCCGCATCTATAAAGTCGTCAACTCTGATATCGAGGTTCCAGGGTTTCACACCGGGCTGGATTTCTGCGGCGGAGAAGGATTGCAGATCTCCGCGCCGGCGCCAGGGCGCGTCGTATTTGCCGGCCCATTAACAGTGCGCGGGAACGCGACGATCATAGATCACGGCTGGGGGGTTTACAGCGGTTTTTGGCATCAGTCGGAGATCTACGTTAGCGCAGGGGAGATGGTGGAGCAGGGACAGGTGATCGGACTGGTGGGAGGCACCGGGCGCGTGACGGGCCCGCACCTGCATTGGGAAGTGTGGGTGAACGGCGTCCAGGTGGATCCGCTCGATTGGCTTGACCAAGCCTACCCTTAAGAATGAGGCGTTTGCGCTTCATCCCTCTTTATGCTACACTTCCAGCAACATACCCGGAGGCGCTTGTGGTAACTGCATCCATTGTAAATTTCCTGAAGCAATGCGACATTTTCTACCAGTTCACTCCCACGCAATTGGAACTGGTCGCGAACATCTGCCGGGAAACGACGTATCAAAAGGACGATTTGATCTTCAAGGAGAACAGCGGGAGCAAGGAGTTGTACGTGATCGTCCAGGGGGAGGTGGATATCGTCGTGGATCCATCGCTTGTGGGCACGGTGGAGGGAGGCGTGGAGAACCGGGTGATCGCCACCATGCGGCGTGGGCAGTCTTTTGGGGAGATCGCGCTCGTGGACGAAGGATTGCGTTCCGCCTCGGCGCGCGCGGCGCAAAAGGACACCCGCCTCCTCATCATCTCGCGCGACAAGTTGATCATGCTGTGCGATACGTATCCGCAACTCGGATACCGTCTCATGTATAACCTGGCGGCGGACCTGGCGATGAAGATCCGCAACACGGATCTGCGGATTCGGGAACAATTGTTGTACAGGTCGCAGGATTAGAAATTTGCGGCAGATTACTACTTGACCCCCGGTGGAATTTCACGTACCATTAGAAACCAATGATAAGCAGCCGTGAGAATTTCGCGCCCGCAGGGAGGATGTTCTCCGGCTCTTTGTCAAATAAGCAGCTGGTCATTCCCAGTCGAAGGAGGTGATGTCGACATAACGAAGAGCGTTGTCAGCCTGCAACGTCCAACCCGCCTCATGGCGGGAGGTTTTCACGATCACCTAATAATCCTGGAGGAGGAAGAATGATTAAGCGAATATTCGCTCCGCTGGCGCTTCTCGTGGTTGCCAGCATGGTCCTTGCGGCTTGCGGCGGCGGGCCCGCGTACGAATGCACCGACCCGCTGGGCTGCGTTGACGTTGCCCCCGGCGAGCCGATCCATATTGCGTACGCGCTCGTGATCTCGGGCCCCGATGAGACTTTGGGCGTCGACTCGCGCAACGGTATCGAGGTTGCCATCGCATTGAAGGGTCAAGTTCTCGGTCACGACGTCAAGTTGACCGGTGAAGATGACGGCTGCTCCGCCGAAGGCGGTCAGGCGGCAGGCACCAAACTCGCCGCTGACCCGACGATCGTCGCCGTGATCGGCACGTCCTGCTCGAGCGCGGCGCGCGTTGCAGTCCCGTTGCTCACGTCTGCTCCTGCCAACTTTATAGTCATTTCGCCGTCCAATACGGCTCCCGATCTGACCCTGGCAGGCAACGAGAACCAGCACGCCGGTTACTTCCGCACCGCCCACAGCGATCTGGTGCAGGGCAAGGCTGCGGCTGAATTTGCCTACAATGAAATGGGCGTGACCAAAGCCGCCACCATCCATGACGGCTCACTGTATGCGGAAAAACTGCAGGAAGTGTTCGCCGAAGCGTTCAAGGAACTGGGCGGCACGATCACTGCCCAGGAAGCGGTTGACCCGAACGGCACCGACTTCAAGACTCAGTTGAACAACATTGCGGCGACCAGCCCCGAGTTCATCTACTACCCGATCTTCATCAAGGCGGGCAGTTTGATCACGCGACAGGCGAAGGAAACCGCTGGTCTTGAGAATGTCTACCTGATGGGCGCGGATGGCTTGTTCTCGCCGGATACGGTCGAGGGCGCGGGCGAGGCGGTCGAAGGCTTGTTCGTTTCCAGCCCGGATCTGGCAGCGTTTGGATCGGACTATCAGGCTGTCTTCGTACCGAAGTACAACGAACTGTTCGGAACGGACCCGATCAGCATCTTCCATGCCCACGCGCACGACGCGGCGATGCTCGTCTTCGCCGCCATTGAAAAGGCCGCCGTGCAGGATGAGGACGGCACGCTCCACATTCCGCGCCAGGCTTTGCGCGATGCCATGTATGCCACTTCCAACTTCCCCGGCCTGACCGGCAACCTGACCTGCACCCCCACCGGCGACTGCGCCGATCCAAAGATCGCTGTCTACGAATATCACGTCGGCGAATACCCGCCCGAAAGAATCTGGCCCTAGTAGTCCAGCGAACACAAACAGTTATAAGGGGCGAGAGGTATCTCGCCCCTTATTTTTGAAAGAATGACCGACGGGATTGAAACGCATCGTTGAGCAGGGCGCGCCGGCTTTTTTGCGAGGCATGCCCGGACCGATCCTTATTTTCGGACTCGTTTATTTCGGTAATCATTCCCCGCGCGCGTATTGCGCGTTTCGAGAATCCAACTTGCCCCAGTTGCGCGGTTCGCCGAAATCAAATCCGCTGACGGGCAAAGGAGAGAAATCATGATTCGAAATTGGATACAACGAATCACGTTAACAGACGTTATCGTATGGGGGGTCGGCATATTGATCCTGACCGGCGTCGTCTGGGGATCAATTGTCACACTTGGGATAGGGAAATATTCCACGGCGACCTGGATTGACCTCACCATTTCCGGCCTTGCCCTCGGCGGCGTTTACGCACTGATCGCCCTGGGGTATACGCTGGTTTACGGCATTTTGCGGATGATCAATTTTGCTCACAGCGAAGTCTTTATGAGCGGACCGTTTACCGCGACCTTTGCGGCGCAGGCGCTCATCGCAATAGGCTGGTGGAATCGGTATCCATGGTTGAGTTTGTTGATCGTGATGGCGGTCGCCGCGGCGGTATCATCTTCGATCGCCATTTTGCTCGAGCGCGTTGCCTATCGCCCTCTGCGCGGCGCTCCGCGCCTGGTTCCGTTAATCACCGCGATCGGGGCGTCGTTTTTTCTGCAATACACGTTCCGCGGTCTGTACGGCTCCGGTTTGAAAGCCTACCCGGAGATGGAAATCTTCAAGGGGGTGTGGATGCTGGGCAGCGTCCGCATTTTCAAAACGCAAGCCGCCGCCATCGTCGGCGCCATCGTCATGATGTTGATCCTGTATGGGATCGTGCAATATACCAAACTTGGTAAAGCCATGCGTTCGGTCTCTGAAGACAAGGAAGTCGCGGCGCTGATGGGAATCAACGTGGATAGGGTCATCACAAGCACGTTTGCGCTGGGGGGCGCATCGGCTGGCGTCGCCGGCATCCTGTATCTCCTGTTGTTCCCGGTGGCGAATTTCTTCATGGGCTTCTTCCCCGGACTCAAAGCGTTTACCGCCGCAGTGCTGGGCGGCATCGGGAATGTGCCGGGCGCCTTCCTCGGCGCCATGGTGCTGGGTCTGCTTGAATCCATTGGGCCCAATCTGTTCCTCGATGGTCTGGGAGTTCCAGCCGCCGGTCAGTTGAAGGATGCGATTGCGTTTACCATCCTCGTTTTCATTCTGATCTTCCGTCCATCCGGCATTTTGGGTGAGCGGCTGACGCAAACCAAGGCTTAAGGAGGCAGAGAGATGCGAACCACATCAATTTCCCCTTGGAAGCAAGCCTTTCAATCTGGTCTATTGGGCGGGGCGATCGCAGTACTGTTGGCGCTGGTCGGCATGGTCGCCGCTTTCAGCGGGCGGTACATTGTGAGCGGCGTGTTCACCATGGGACAGTTCCTTTTCCTCGCGCCAATTCTGTTCCTTGCGTACATGACCCTTCGACGCGCCCCCCAAATGCCTCCCTTCCGGCTGCTTCAAACAGGTATGGTCTCCGGCGCAGCCAGTGGCGCGGTCATTGCAGTGTTTGTATTAATCGGAAGCGTCGTCAATTTACGCGTCATGTTCATCAACGCCTCACCGCAACTCTACGGCATCCTGACCTTCAACCAGGGTGTCGGAATTGGAGCGCTGATTTTACTGGTCGCGGGGTTGCTCCTTGGAGCGCTTGCCGCCGGCATCATCCTGCTTCCCGAACGAACACGAAAGACCATCGTCCAGGCGGCGTTATGGGTTTTTACGATCGGCTTGCTGCGCGATCTGATCGTCACCGTATCCTTTCGCTGGGGTCCCCTCGCGGCGATCATTAAGCAATTCTTCGCCGTCAGCGGGCTCACCCCGGTGGGAGCAGCGATCCTCATTGCCCTGATAGGCGGGATTCGATACTGGCAATTGGGAAAAAACGACCCTCATGCGGTTACCTTCTTCAACAACACCAAGCCGACCGTACGCTGGCTTCGGTTGGGGCTGGCGGGAGTCATTCTTCTCCTGTTACCCCCCATCCTGGGAATTTTCTTCAGCGAAATACTCGACAATGTCGCCATGTACATCTTGATGGGCTTGGGATTGAACATCGTGGTCGGCTTCGCCGGGCTTCTGGACCTGGGATACGTGGCGTTTTTCGCCATCGGCGCTTACGTCATGGGCGTGATGACCTCTCCGGAACTCGGCTTCTTCAACATGACCTGGTGGGAGGCGCTTCCGTTCGCCCTCGTCACCTCCTTCATCGCCGGAGTGATCCTCGGTTTGCCTGTGCTTCGGCTGCGCGGAGACTATCTCGCCATCGTCACGCTGGGATTCGGCGAGATCGTACGCCTCCTGGTTCTCTCCGACTGGCTGCGCCCCTGGTTGGGAGGCACGCAGGGCATTCAGCGCATCGCTCAGCCGCAGATCGGCAACTTCGTATTCAACACGCAGCAGGAACTCTACTATCTCTTCCTGGCCGGTTTGGGGATCGTGGCTTTCATCGCCTGGCGTTTGAAGGACTCGCGTCTCGGTCGCTCGTGGATGGCTCTGCGCGAAGACGAGGACGTGGCAAAAGCCATGGGTATCAATCACGTGACCACGAAACTGCTGGCGTTCGCCACAGGCGCCCTGTTCTCCGGGCTGGCTGGCACGATCTTCGCCGCCAAACTGACCTCGGTCTATCCGCATAGCATGAATTTTCTGGTCTCGATCAACGTTCTCAGCTTGATTATCATCGGCGGGATGGGTTCGATCCCCGGCGTGTTCGTCGGCGCGCTGGTGTTGATCGCCGCGCCGGAATTGCTGCGCGAGTTCGCCGAGTTCCGTTACCTGGTCTATGGAGCGTTGCTTGTGACCATGATGCTGACCAAGCCCGAAGGTTTGTGGCCCGAAGAACGCCGGCGGCTCGAACTCCACGAGGAAGAACACAGCCCAGCTGTGTCAGCAGACTAGGAGGAGAACATGGTATTACTCACCGCAAAGAACGTCACCAAACGCTTTGGAGGGCTCGTAGCGTTGAGCAAGATCGATATCGAAGTCAAGGAACATGCCATCCAGAGCATCATCGGACCGAACGGCGCAGGCAAGACCACCTTCTTCAACTGCGTAACCGGCTTTTACACACCCGAAGAAGGCGAGATCCTTCTCGATGGACGCAACATCACCGGGCTTTCACCCGACCGGGTCACCCACCTCGGCGTATCCCGCACCTACCAAAACATCCGCCTTTTCAAAAACATGACCTCCGTAGAGAACATTCTCGTCGGAATGCACCCTCATCTGAAATCGGGCTTGATCGGCGGTATCGTAAGGGATCCGCGCACCCAACGTGAGGAAAAAGAGGCTGTGGAGGAAGCCCGCCGCATACTCCGATTTGTTGGGCTGAGGGGACGAGGCGATCTGATGGCTAAAAACCTTCCCTACGGCGAACAGCGCCGCCTCGAGATCGCCCGCGCTCTCGCCAGCAAGCCCAAAATATTGCTGCTGGACGAGCCGACCGCCGGAATGAACCCCAGCGAGACGCAGGAAATGGTGAACTTCATCCGCCACCTGCGGGATGAACTCGGCATCACCATTCTCCTGATCGAACACCAGATGCGCGTGGTGATGGGCGTTTCCGAACTGATCAGCGTGCTGGATTTTGGGGAAAAAATTTCGGAAGGCACGCCAGCCGAGATCCAGCGCGATCCGCACGTGATCGAGGCTTATCTTGGACGCGGCGCTGCAAGCGGCCTCGTTCAGGCAACTGCATAGTCGGAGATGCTGACATGTCATTACTCGAAGTCGAAAACATTCACACCTATTACGGCAACATCCAGGCGCTGAGGGGCGTTTCGCTGAAAGTGGAAAAAGGCGAGATCGTCACCCTGATCGGCGCAAACGGCGCGGGAAAAACGACCACCCTGCGGACGATCTCCGGCTTGCTCAAGCCAAGAGAAGGTCACGTCAAACTTGAGGGCGAAGACCTTGCCAGTTATATGGCGCACGAGATCGTCTACAAGGGCGTTGCCATGGTGCCGGAAGGACGAGGCGTATTCGCCCGCCTCACTGTCATGGAAAATCTTGAAATGGGCGCGTTCAGCCTGAGCAACAAAGAGCAAATCAACAGGAACCTGGAAAGGGTATTCACCCTCTTCCCCCGCTTGAAGGAACGCCGCGCCCAGGTTGCGGGAACACTTTCCGGCGGCGAACAGCAGATGCTCGCCACGGGTCGCGCGCTGATGGCAAGCCCGAGCGTCCTGCTCATGGATGAGCCGTCCATGGGCTTGGCACCCGTGCTGGTGGAGGTCATCTTCGATACCATCCAACAGATCAACAGGGAGGGCGTCACCATTTTGCTCGTGGAACAGAACGCCCTCATGGCACTCGGCGTCGCCCACCGGGGTTACGTGCTTCAAACCGGCGAGATCGTGCTGAGCGATAGCGCCGAAAAACTCAGGAAGGACCCCACTGTTCAAAAAGCCTACCTGGGCATGGAATAGCAAACCGCAAAACGAAGAGCGCAGAGCGACGATGGTCGCTCTGCGCTTTTCGTTATAAAATATCAGCCATGAAAAAGCAAATTTTACTTCTGCTCACTGCAATCCTCCTTTTATTGGCAGCCGCCTGTTCACCACAATCGAGCCCGAGTACAACATCCAATCCATCCGTTTCAGCGCCTGCGGGCACGCCTACAGATATCTGGAACGCGTTATTCCAGCATACGCCTGTGCCCTGGACGACACCCCTGCCGCCTCTGGAACCGACGATTCTGGATGCCACCTACGTCAAGATCAACCCGCGCCTTGCCACTCCGTTTCCATGCAGACGTTGTCCCGATTACGCCCTCGAAGGCGGTCTGTGGAAATTCAGCCTCAGCAAGGGCGTTTTCAGGATCTACTACACCATGAACGGCTGGCGCAGTCTCGGCTCGTATGCCGTTTCCGAAGACCGCCTCTACCTGTTCAACGATCCCTACTGCAACCGGGAGACCGGCATTTACAAATGGAAACTCGAAGACGGCTCGCTCACCCTCACCGAAATTGAAGATCCCTGCTCACAGGGACTCAGAGCCGCCAATCTTGCCGACCAGCCCTGGCTTTCCTGCACGCCGCCCAACGTCGAAGCCATGATCACGGATCACTGGCAAAAGCCGCATGGCTGCGACCCAAAGGACTCGTAACGCGAAATTCATTTCGCAGAAAGGAACCCAGGGCGACATGCTCATCCTGACAGCAGACGACGTTCGCAAGGCATTGCCAATGAGGGAAGCCATCGAAGCCATGAAACAGGCATACGCCTCCCTCTCCGACGGGAGGGCTGTCGCGCCGCTACGGACGCGTTTACCCATCCCAAACAGCGACGCGCTCAGCCTCTTCATGCCTGCGTATGTTAGTTCGACGGATGGTCAGGCGCTGGCGATCAAGGCTGTATCGTTGTTCCCCACCAACCCCGCACGCGGACTGGCGTACATCCAAGCCGCGGTTCTTGTCTTCGATCCGGAGACCGGTCGCGCCACGGCATTGCTCGAAGGCAGTTCGCTGACCGCCATCCGCACGGGCGCGGCGGGCGGCGCGGCTGTTGACCTGCTCTCCCGCGCGGACAGCAGGGTCGCCGCGATCTTCGGCGCAGGCGCGCAGGGACGCACGCAACTCGAAGCCGCATGTACCGCGCGAAAAATCGAAACGGTTTACATCTTCGACCCTGATAAGCACAAAGCTGGAACCTTCGCGGAGGAGATGAAGGGCAAAGGTCCGATCCCGCGCGATATACGCGTGGCATCCGGCCCAGAAGAAGCGGTTGAACGCGCAGATATTATCTGCACGGCGACGACATCCACAACACCGGTCTTCGACGACGAAAACCTCAGAGCAGGGACTCACATCTCCGCGGTCGGCTCGTATACGCCGGAGATGCAGGAGGTGCCCGCCGAGACCATTCGCCGCGCGAAGGTCGTCGTTGATTCGCGCGCCGCCTCGCTGGAGGAAGCGGGCGATCTCATCCAACCCATCCGCGCGGGATTGTTCGACGAAACACACATCCATGCCGAACTTGGCGAAATCATCCTGGGACGCAAACCCGCACGAACCGCGCAGCACGAGATCACCTATTTCAAATCCGTGGGCGTCGCCGTTCAGGATGCAATGGCGGCGCAAGTTACGCTCGAAAACGCGCGTAAAATGAACATCGGAAAGGAAGTGGAATTTTAATTTATGGAGTCGGGCAGTTTGCT
The DNA here is from genome assembly GCA_013360875.1 of Anaerolineales bacterium. Taxonomy (GTDB): domain Bacteria; phylum Chloroflexota; class Anaerolineae; order Anaerolineales; family Villigracilaceae; genus Defluviilinea. The sequence continues at coordinate 17,815 of JABWAU010000067.1, forward strand.
GCCGAACGGCAGAAGCAAGCTTCTGCAATCCACAAGAGGTTAATTATGGAGTCGGGCAGTTTGCTGCCGAACAGCAGAAGCAAGCTTCTGCAATCCAAAAGAGGTCACATGGACATACCCGCAACAGCAGAGATCGTCATCATCGGCGGAGGGGTCATGGGCGCCAGCGCGGCGTATCATCTGGCGCAGCGCGGCGTGAAGAATATCCTCTTGCTCGAAAAGGAGGAGTTCTTCGGCGCCGGCGCAACGGGACGCTGCGCAGGCGGCGTCCGTTATCAGTTCTCCACGGAGATCAACGTCAAACTCTCGCTCGAAAGCCTGCCGATGATCGAACGCTTCAAGGAGGAGATCGGTCAGGACGTGAACTATCGTCAATGCGGCTACCTCCTCATTGCGACGAATGAAAAGGATGCAACGACTTTCAGAAACAATGTCGCGCTGCAAAACAGCCTTGGCGTTCGAACTCAACTCCTGAGCGGAGACGAAGTCCGCGCACGCCTGCCATTGATGAGATTCGACGACGCCATTGCCGGAACCTTCCATCAAAAGGACGGCATCGTTGACCCGAACAGCGTCGTGATGGGATACATCGGCGCGGCGCAAAAGATGGGTGTCAAAGCAGTCACAAACGCGGAGGTGACGGGAATCCGCGTCGGCGGGGATAAGGTCGAGGCGGTTGAAACAAGCCGGGGCATAATCCAGACGCGCACGATCCTGAACGCGGCGGGACCCTGGTCGGGTTTGATCGGCGCGCTGGCGGGAGTCCAAATCCCCATCGTCCCCCTCCGCAGGCAGATGTTCACCACAAATCCGTTGAAGGAAGTGCCGGACGATTTCCCGTTTGTGATTGACTTTGCGCAGTCGTTGTATTTCCATCGCGAGGGCGAGGGATTGCTGATCGGCATGAGCAATCAAAACGAAAAGCCCGGCTTCGACCAGAATGTGAATGAAGAGTTCGAGTTGGTGAATTTGGAGGCGGCAATCGAACGCATGCCGCTTGTGGAAAAAGCCAGCCGCGCCTCGCATTGGGCGGGACTGTATGAAGTAACGCCCGACGCGCACCCGATCTACGGGAAAACGAACGTGGACGGTTTTCTGGTTTGCACCGGTTTCTCCGGTCATGGTTTCATGCACGGGCCTGTCTCGGGTAAATTGATGAGCGAATTAATTCTGGATGGCAGGTTCTCGACCGTTGACGTTTCCATGCTCGACCT